>MFMI01000032.1:3518-14238 GCA_001783465.1 Candidatus Kaiserbacteria bacterium RIFCSPLOWO2_02_FULL_54_13 | reverse complement strand
CTGCGCAAGGACCGCCGGTACAAAGTTATATCAAAACTATTGCGCGATGGCGTTTAATTCCACGCACTCAGCCTCTTATTTCTTTCTTTAAACCTATTTTTCCATAAATATTTTCAGAAACGATACAGCAAATCATCTCGCAAGGTACAAGATAAGTTCGATATCCAGTTGGAGGTTTTTTATGAAGATGTTCATGACGAAAGACTTAATAACCATGAATTGCATGGGAAATATGCTAACCACAGAAGTATCAATGTGACCGGAGATATTCGTGCTGTCTACAGAAAAATAGATATAGCAACGGATGATGTACTCTTTGTGGATATCGGCACCCACGGAGAACTCTACTCATAATTCGTATAACAGTTGTGTTATGCTTTTAAGTATGAATACCTCACAAAAGGGATTTATCGCGCCCCTCATCCTCATCATTATCGCCGTCCTCGTCTTCGGCGGCGGAGCGTATGTGTATACACAAACGAAGCAGGTGAATCAGTCAGTTACTGCGACCTCAACGGCGCAAACTGTAAATTCTCAAACTTCTGATTGGAAAACGTATACAAATTATGCATTCGGTTTTAGCATAAAACTGCCTCCCAATAATAGTGTATATACCTGCGGGGGTGATTATCTATCTAATCCACAATTAGCGGATGAAAAAAGTTACAGAGTTTTTATACTCGAAAACCCAACAGAAATAGACTTGATAAAATCCTGTGATTACCCCGAACTCTCATCCCATAATCGTTTGTCTATTTATGCAAGTCAGCGTGGTCCTAATGACTATGTTGGACTAGTGGCTAACTGGAAAAAGAGTTATGGGGATGGAGAATACACAACAATAAGTGAGCTGACCGTGGATAACCATAGTGCGATCCTACAGACAAAAGTTGAAATCCCCAACAACAGTAATCAATATAAGGAAATGGCTATTGATGGAGGAAAATATCTATATATTGTCACCATAGACAAAAGGAGTGATTCTTTGGAAAAAATACTCACAACATTTCAAGTCATTCCTGCCAAAGATACATTCTCTTATTGGCAGACTTTAAAAAGTAGTGATTTGGGAATTGAAATAGGGTATCCATATAATTATCGTGCGGACAGCACTACTACATTCGTTACTATTTATCCTGTTCCACAGCCGATAGAGTTTGGCCCCGGCTTGGGTGTCTCTAGAAAGTCAGTTCCTGTTGGCACAAACATAGACACATACGTCAGCAACTTCTTACAAAGTATGTCAGTGAAAGAAAGAGGAACCACTATTATCAATGGTATTAACTGGCTTAAGGCTAGGTATGAGGTCTCGAACGATGTCGGACCCGGTGGAACCAATACCGCTTATTTCACCATTCACAATGGATATGTGTATACCATTACGTATGGCGAGGCGTACACTATCCATGTAGATAATTTCGAGAAGATAGTAAGTACGGTTAAATTTACTCAGGCAACTTCAGTGGCACAGACCTCGCCGTCAGAAAATAAACCCGGACCCGTAGGAATTATACTTCCAGCAACGTGTCATGTGACAAGTCAAACTCCAAATTCATGGATGATTGATTGTGGTCCAACTAATGACGCTCGCGGTGTGTTTGGAGCGATTATCGAAAAACAAGGATGGAAATATTGTGACCATGGACTAGCAAGTGCTTACTGGTGGAAGGATGGAGTCATAACAACAGTAAGTGAAAGTCCGAACGAAAATGGGATTCCGTTCCAAATAATGCAAGGGACAAGCACTTCTTGTTTCCAGCAATAAGTTCTCAAGCGCTACCACCTACTCTCTACTAGATATATACTAGGGCTATATGTCCTGGGCCGCGCGGAGGAGGTTGATTATTGCGTTTATTGCGGGCGCGGTTATCATCGCGTTTCTCGCGACCGTTGCTATCGCGACGTTGTATAAGACACCTTCCTGCACCGACGGTGTCCAGAACCAGAGCGAGACGGGTATAGACTGCGGCGGCGCGTGCGCGTATCTCTGCGTCGAGAGTCTTCAGCCGCCGGCCGTCCTCTTCACCAAAGCGATTCGAAATGACGCAGGCCGCATTGACATTATCGCCATGGTTGAAAATAGAAATGTCAATGCGGCGGCAAAGGACGTGCCGTACAGCATTACGCTCTACGGCGCCGACCAGTCGCTTATCAAAGAGGCGTCCGGCACGCTTGAGTTGCCGCCTGGCACAACGGTGCCGGTCTACATACCCGGTGTCGTCCCCGCATCGGGACTCTCGAGGGGAGACCCGAGCGACGGGGTGGTACATGCATTTCTTATGCTAGACTCGTCCGCAATCAATTGGTTCAGCATGAATACGAATACGCGAAATGTACCGACAGTATCAACCATCACGCAAGGCGGCCCGCCAGACACTCCGCGCATTGACGCGGTCATTATTAACCCGAACATTGTCGGCCTTAACGCTGTAGAAGTCATCGTATTTGTACACGGGGCAGACGGGGACATCATCGCCGCGTCACAGACGCTTGTGCGCACTATTCCAGCACAGGGTCAGACAACGGCGACGTTTACCTGGGACACTCCATTTCCGGACCAGCCGACCTCGGTAGAGGTATTGCCGATTATTCCTCTCCCATAATATGTCCGGCACAGCATTCGCGCGTCCGCGCCTCTACATAGACTGGACGCTGATTATTCCGGCCATTGCACTTGCGTTCCTGGGCATGCTTACGATGAGCACATTCGGGCAAGACATCTCTCTCGCGCCAAGACAACTTCTCTGGCTCGGCATCGCAACGGCTATCTACATCGGATTCTCGACACTTGATATGCGCTTCATCCGCCGCACATCGGTTGTGATGACGCTGTATGCCGTTGCCGTTATTCTCCTCACATCCCTGCTTCTTTTTGCGAATCCGGTTCTCGGCGCGCGCGCGTGGTTTTCACTCGGGTCGATATCGTTCCAACCGGCGGACCTCGCGAAATTAGCGCTCGTGACTCTCCTGGCCAAATATCTTTCACGGCGGCACGTCGAGATCGGCGACTTCCGCCACATCATTGTCTCTGGCGCGTATGCGCTCACGCTCACGCTCCTTATTCTCGTTGAGCCAGACATGGGCAACGCCATCATATTCAGCTCGCTTTGGCTCGGCATGATGCTCATCTCCGGCATCTCAAAGAAGCACCTTGCCCTTATCGGTATCATCGGTCTTATCGTGGCGTCGCTTTTGTGGTTTGAAGGATTGAAGCCGTATCAACGCACGCGCATCGTTTCTTTCGTCAACCCCGCCGCGGATATTCGCGGTTCTGGCTATAATGCGTATCAGGCCAAGATTGCCGTCGGTTCGGGAGAGCTCTTCGGTAAAGGCATCGGCCACGGCACGCAATCAAAATTACGTTTCCTGCCGCAGTACCAGACCGACTTCATTTTCGCCGCCTTCGCCGAGGAATGGGGATTTGTAGGGGTCGTACTCCTTCTCCTCGTTTACGGACTTATATTCGCGAGATTGGCGCAGATCGCGCGGGCGGCCGCAACCAATTTTGACGCGTTTTTCACGCTCGGCGTACTTATCCTCTTTGCCGCGCATGTCGTGATACACATCAGCATCAGCCTCGGGCTCCTGCCAGTGACCGGTACCACCATCCCCTTTATGAGCTCGGGCGGCTCGCATCTCGTGCTTGAATTTGCCGCGCTCGGCATCGTCACCTCGCTCGCTCGCCACAGCAGAGGTCCCGTACGCGACGAGAGTTTAAACGAATATTTCGGCGGCTAGTTACCGTACAATTCAAGCGTTTCGGTGATCATTTTCTGCTTAGAAAAAGAATTTTGAATGCGCGCATGAAGGTGCGCGCCGAGCTCGGCCGCACGGTGGGGGTCGCGCATCAAGGACTCAATTGCGCCGGCGAGCGCCTCGGGGTTGCGCGGCGGGACGAGCAAGCCATGGTCATCGTCCGGAATAATTTCCGGGATGCCTCCGACGCGCGTGGCGACGACGGGAAGTTTCGCGCACCCGGCTTCGAGTATTGCGTACCCGAACGCTTCGCTTATTGAAGCGTGAACGAAGAGGTCAAATGCGCACAGATACCGCCGGGCGTCAGCGATAGTACCGAGGAGGATAATGCGCCTGCCCATATGAAGATCGAGAATTAGTTGTTCAAGCTCAAAGCGCAGTTCGCCGTCGCTAATGATAACGAGTGCGGCCTCCGGATGGCGCTCGGCGATAGCCGCGAATGCGCGTAGTGCGTCATCCACGTGTTTCGTCGGGTGGAGTTCAGAGAGCATACCGATCCAGTAGCGGGCGACCGTGTGCGGCACGAGTGCGGCGCGCGCTGCCTCCCGTGTGAGCATATCGTCGCAGGGAACGCCGTTATAAATGACGATACACTTAGAGCGCACAAACGGCATCCACGCGACATCTCGTAAAACGGCGTTACTTACGCAGATGGTACGATGCGAGAGAAGCATGGTAAGCCACGCCAGTTTATAGACAATCATCTTCTGCCACCACGGACGGTCTTCATTAAACGCCCAGCCGTGCGCGGTAGAAATGATGTTCGGTACGCCGGCGAGGCGGGCGGCAAGCGCGCCGAGTCCGCTGGCCTTCGAACTGTTGATATGCACCACTCCGGGCCGCTCTTGCCTAAAAAGTCTGATGAGCTGGAAAAATGAACGGATATCGCGTCCGATGCCTATATCGCGCGTGAGCCCGGAGATATGCTCTGTACGGATGCCTCTCTTTCGCAGGCGCTGAGCCAGTTCTCCCTCGTCGCCGTAGGCAACTGTCACCTCACCGCCGGCATCCTGCGCGGCTGTCGCCAGGTCATAGACGTACCGCTGAGCGCCGCCCCAGTTCGCTTTGGTTATCACGTAAAATATCCGGGTTGCCATAGGTGAGATAACCTTTAATTGCTTCATTCGGTTATATTGTGTAAGACTATCATAATGATTATCGGCGGCAGACGAACTTCTCTCCTCTTATTTGTCGGCGACTGTGTCGCGTTTGCTTTGTCGCTGTACCTGACGCTCTGGCTTCGCTACTTAGAAGTGCCGGACGAAACGCTTCTTGCACCATACGTTATACCCTTCACGTTTCTCTTCGTGTTGTGGACACTCGTCTTCTACAGCGCAGGACTCTATGGCAAACGCCTCGCTCTCTTCCCGAGCCGATTGCCAAATGCTCTTTTAAAGACTCAAACAGCAAATATTCTCTTTGCGGCACTTTTCTTTTTCCTTATCCCTGCGTTTGGTATCGCGCCGAAGACAATTCTTGCGCTCTACCTGCTTGTCTCGCTTGTGCTCATATTCATATGGCGCCTCGTTGTGTACCCGCGCGTTTCGGCTCGTCGTTTCCGCGAGCACGCAGTGCTCATAGCCAAGGGTGCCGAAGCGGATGAGCTTTTTGCCGAGGTGAATGGGAATCCGCGCTACGGCATTGAATTTTCTTCCCGCGAGAAGCGCGAAGGGAACGGGACGATACTTGTTGTTGATAAAGCAAACATCGACGAGATAGTCGTCAATGCTTTTGCCCGCGAAGGGAGACAGGTGGTCGCCTTTGAAGATATGTATGAAGAAGTATTTGACCGTATTCCGCTCTCACAGCTCGGGCGCGCGTGGTTCCGCGAGAACGCTACGTCGGCAGACCCTTTTCGGTACATGTTCGCAAAACGATGTATTGACATCGTCGGCGGACTTGTGATGGGGCTTGTAACGCTCGTCGCTACGCCCTTCATCTTTATCGCGAATATATGTGAAGGTCCGGGACCGCTCTTTCTTCGGCAAATACGTTTCGGTAAGCACGGAATGCCGATTCGTGTTTACAAATTCAGGAGCATGCAAAAGGACATCCCCGCATCGGGGCAGTGGACGCACGAAGGCGAAAATCATGTGACCAGAGTAGGAGCGTTTTTGCGACAGACATCGCTTGATGAGTTCCCGCAATTCATCAACGTGATTCGCGGCGAACTCTCGCTTATCGGTCCGCGGAGTGATATTCTCGGGTTGGGGGAACGTTTGGCCGAAGCATTGCCTTATTACAGAGCACGCTATCTCATTGTGCCGGGCATTACCGGCTGGGCGCAGATCAATCAACAATACGAGCCGGGCAACGTGAGCCCGCAGTCTATTGAAGAGACCAAAGTGCGCCTCGCCTATGACTTTTATTATCTGAAACACCGCTCACTCGGACTGGATATCATCATCGCGCTCAAGACTTTTAAGAGGATGTTCTTCCGTCTTAGTTCTTGGTAACCTTTGCATACATGAAGCACACGATTCTTATTACGGGCGCGGCGGGATACGTCGGCGCGATGCTGGTGGAAAAGTTCGCACGACGCGCTGATGTGGAAAGCATCGTCGGCATTGATAAAGAACCGATGCCCGATAATTTTCACAATGAGCCGAAGCTTATCTATCTTCATATGAATACCGTTGACGAGTGGGAAAAACAAGCGCGCGCACAGCGTCCGGACATCGTCATTCATACGGCGTGGCAGATACGCGAGCTCTATGGCGCGCAGGATACTGAATGGAAGTGGAATATCGGAGGGTCGGATAAAGTGTTTGATTTTGCATTTTCACAACCGTCAGTAAAGAAGCTGATACATTTTTCAACTGTTGCTTCGTACGGAGCGTTTTCTGATAATTCAACAGAGCATCGCTACACCGAAAACGAGCCGTTCCGAAAGACAGATTATTTGTATGCAGAAGAGAAACGAATTTCAGAGGAACACCTAAAAGAAAAATATGAGAAAAGCGACAAACATACTGCAGTAGCAATAGTACGTCCAGCGGCTATTACCGGCCCACGCGGACGCTTCATGCGCATCCGCTTCGGATTGCAGGCATCGCTCTCTGGCTCCCTCAAGGGGCGAGGTTCATTCCTCTACGAACTCATCTCGTTGTGGGTCTCGTGGGTACCGGTGACGCCGAGGTGGCTCCGTCAATACATTCATGAAGATGATGTGGTCGGTGTTATTGAACGGCTCGTATTCGGTGAAAAAGTGAATGGATATGAGGTATTCAACATCTGCCCGCCGGGTCCTGTGGTGCGAGGTGCTGACATAGCAAGAGCGGTGGGGAAGCGAACATTACCGATTTATCCGTGGATGGTGCGCCTCGCCTTCTTCTGGGTGTGGCATCTCACACGCGGGAGGATCCCCACCTCGCCCGGCAGCTGGAAGGGCTACTCCTATCCGATAGCAGTTGACGGTTCCAAGGTAACGCGCGTGCTCGGTTATCAATACCGCTACGCGGGTCCTGACGCGTTCCAATACACTGACGGCGAATATGAATCGTATGTGATTGAAAAGTCACGGAAACATAAAAATGATTATTGACGGCCGCACAATGGCGAAAGATATCTTCGCGCGCGCGAAGACGCGCACACAGGGATTAGCGCGGCCACCGCTGGTGGTCGCGCTCGTCGCCTCCGATACTCCGGCGACGCGCTCGTATCTCGCGATGAAGGCCAAGCGCGCGATGGACGCGGGGTGCATTTTTGAAACCCGAGCATTAGGGGTAACGTTTAGTGATGCAGGTTCTGTCATCGTGCAGTTGCCGGTCCCAGTTGGAGTAAGTCAAAAAGAAGTGTGTGATGCGATTCCAGTTGAGAAAGATGCCGATGTACTCTCAAGCGCGGCACGAGAGAAGTTTGAGAGAGGAGACGCGGATGCGCTTCTGCCTCCGGTAGTCGGAGCAGTCGCAGAAATTTTCAAAACATACGCGGTTGAACCGAGAGGGAAGAAAGCGGTCGTCATCGGAAGCGGCTGGCTCGTCGGGAGCCCATGCGCGGTCTGGCTCAAACAACAAGGAGCAGAAGTCTCAATTCTGACATCAAAGTCCGAGAACCTCTCCGAAAATTCCCTGCCTGCGAGCAGGCAGCTCCGCGGCGCGGACATCATCATCTCTGGTGCTGGCTCCCCACACCTCATCAAGCCGGAAATGTTGAAAGAAGGCGTTGTGCTCATTGACGCCGGGACCTCCGAATCGGGCGGCACTCTCGCCGGTGATGCTGACCCCGCGTGTGCTGGCAAATGTTCGCTCTTCACTCCTGTCCCCGGCGGCGTCGGCCCCCTCGCCGTCGCCTGTCTCTTCGCCAACGCCGTCACCCTCGCAGAAAGGGTAATAAATAAGTAAACAGGCAAGACCTTCGCTTTTTATTATTTTCGGCTATAATTCGTTCATGACTCGGTATCGAGTGTTTGTGGCTGTTGCCCTCGTTGCGGGGCTTTTGCTTGCCTACTTCGTATGGTCTACGCAGGCTGACCCGACCAGCCGATATCGCTTCAAACTCGGCCTGGACCTCGCCGGAGGCACTGAGCTCGTCTATAAGGCCGATATGAGCGAAACGCCCACAGGAGAGCGTTCTGACGCCCTCTCGGCCCTCCAGGGCGTTATTGAGCGCCGGGTGAACCTCTTCGGCGTCGCCGAGCCCATCGTCCAGACCGAGCAGGCGAGCGCGCTCTCGGGCATCACCGAGGACCGCCTCATCGTGGACCTCCCGGGCGTGACCGACATCAAAGCGGCGGTCGCCGCGCCCGGCGAGACGCCGACCCTTGAATTCAAGCTTGCCGTGACGACCAAGACCGGCCTGCCTGCGCAGGCAGGTACGACCACCCAGCTCGGCTATGTGTCAACCGGCCTCACGGGCCGGTACCTCGCGAGCGCCTCGCTCCAATTCGGGAGCGGCGCCACCGCGGGCCTCGCCGCGCCGCAGGTGCTCCTCAACTTTGACAGCGACGGCGCAAAGCTCTTTGAGAAGATTACGAGCGAGCACGTCGGCGAGACGCTCGCCATCTTCCTTGATGGCGTGCCGATATCAACCCCCACCATCCAGGAAGCGATTCCTGGCGGACAGGCAACCATCACCGGCAATTTCACCGCCACCGAAGCGAGGGACCTGGTGCGCAATCTGAACTTCGGTGCGCTCCCCGTGCCGATCACTCTCCAAAATAGCTCTGCCGTCGGGCCGACCTTGGGTGCCGCGGCCATCAGCGCGGGCGTGGTCGCGGGCGTCGTCGGCTTCGTCATCGTCGCACTCTTCATGATTGCGTGGTACCGCCTTCCCGGCGTCATCGCCGCGATTGCGCTCGCCGAATATCTCGCCTTCATGCTCGCCGTCATCAAGGTCATCCCAGTCACGCTCACCGCCTCGGGCATCGCGGGACTCATCATCTCGGTCGGTATGGCGGTAGATGCGAACGTGCTCATCTTTGAACGCACTAAGGAGGAGCTCCGCGGCGGGAAGACGCCGAGGGAGGCGGTGCACATCGGCTTCAGCCGGGCGTGGCCGGCGATTCGCGACGGCCACCTTACGATGATTATCTCGGGCATCATTCTCTTCTGGCTCGGTACCTCTATCGTGCAGGGCTTCGCGCTCGTCTTCGTGCTCGGCGTGCTCGCATCCTTTATTTCGGCAGTGTCGCTCTCCCGCGTCTTTCTCCTCGCCATCGTCCCAGAGGAGGGTCAGGGCGCATGGAAGTTTCTTCTGGGTTCCGGCTTCCGGTCTCCGGTAAACTAGAGTTATGTACGTTATCCACCATCGCACGCTCTTCTTCTGGCTCACGGGACTTCTCCTCGCGGCCGCTATCGGCGCAATCCTTGTGTGGGGATTGCCGCTCGGCATAGACTTCACCGGCGGCTCCCTGATGCAGGTCCGCTACGACGGCGAGCGTTCGGCGCTCGCGGGCATTGAGAAGCAGATTTCTGTTGTGCATGAAGGTGTCGTCTCCGTCCGTACCGTGGGGACGCAAGAAATTTCTATTCGCGCGCGTACGATGACGCCCGCAGAGCATGAGGACATTCTCGCCGCCATCTCCGTAGACGCTCCCTCTGGTTCGGCAAGCTCGCCACAAGTAACAGAGCTCGCGTACACCTCTGTCGGCCCCGCGCTCGGGAGCCAATTTACCAACAAAGCCATGTGGGCAATCTTCGCCGTGATGCTCGTCATCGTGCTCTATATCGCCTTTGCCTTCCGCAAGGTGTCAAAGCCGGTCCCGAGCTGGGGCTACGGGCTCACGGTCGTCGCGATGCTCGCCATAGATATCATCGTGCCGGCCGGCTTCTATGCCGCGTACGCGCACGTAACCGGCGCCGAAGTGGATTCACTCTTCATCGTCGCGCTTCTCGCCCTCTTGGGCTACTGCGTGAACGATGTCATCGTCATCTTTGACCGCATCCGCGAGCATCTCAATAAGAATGAAAAAGAAGGAATTAGGGAATCATTTGAAGACACGATAGGGAAGTCTATCAACGAGACGATGACTCGCTCTATCAACACCGCGCTGACGGTAGCGCTTGCGCTCATCGTGCTCATCTTCCTCGGCGCACCCGCGACCCGCACCTTCGCGCTCGTGATGCTCGTCGGCGTGGTCGCCGGCGCCTTCTCCTCCATCTGCCGCTCCGCTCCGCTTCTCATCCCGCTCGCGAATTGGTTCGCTAAAAAATAATTAGTACCAAGCTCCCCAACCCATAGCGAAGGCGAATAAGATAACAAAGAGCAGCAGTATATACCAAGAAGCGCGCAAATAGACACAGAGCCACAGAATGACAGTCACTAAGAGCGGCCAGAAACCACCTTCTGAAAAGAATCTGAAGTAATTAGGGTATGCATTCCCCTGCAGTGTTGATACATAACTCACGATATGTAACGCGATTCCAAGCAGAGGCAGTGTCCATAAAGCCAATTCTCTAAATTTTCCCATACATTCAGTTTAGCATTAAGAGATAACGGTGCCGATGAAGGGTTTGTTGCCCAG
>MFMI01000032.1:833-3509 GCA_001783465.1 Candidatus Kaiserbacteria bacterium RIFCSPLOWO2_02_FULL_54_13 | reverse complement strand
CAGCCGATTCGCTCAATCGGCTTCGCGGAAGGATTCTTTTTCGGGTCGCCGTCATACACATAGTCAATGTTGGAGAGGTTCACGAGGCGCGTCGCACCGAGATTCTTCGCCATCAGCACGGCGCAATAGTCAGTGGACCAGCCCGGTTGCCAGCCGGCGGCGATGATGACTGGTTGGTCAGCGTCAATGTCTATCGTCGGGTTATGTATCACCACAGGGTGCGCATAGCCGGCGAAGATATTGCGCAGGAGCTGTGCGTTGAGGCGCGTTGCGTGAATGCCGATCCAATCCAAGTCCTGCGGAGAGAGCGGGGTGACCGCGCTCGCGGCGTCGCGATACCGACGGGCGGTCTTCCCGCCGCCGGTGATGATGGAGAACGTGAATCCTCCTTGTACTTTTTCTAGAATAAGCGCCTTGAAGCGCGTGAGGAAGTCGGTGTCAATCTGGTCGGGAACGATACAGGACCCTCCGACTGACACGACGATGCGCTCTTTAGTTAATGACATGACTTAAGCAAAGCATGACGGCTACGCCTACTATACTGCCTTACCCGTCTCGCGCAACTTGGTAGCGCACATTTTATGTGTTTTTAGTGTGTCAATGCGAGAAATAATCCTTGGAGGATTTCTCGGAGTTCGTTTTCGGCGACATGACCAATCTGTCTAATAAGCCGCTTTTTAGTAATCGCGCGAATCTGAAAGGGAACTGCTTCTGAATCATTTTTCAATCCGTTTTTCTTGCTCGCTAACAACAGAACGCACGTCGGATACGATTTTATCTTTGATGTAATTGGTACGACTATAACGACAGGGAGGGCATCATTCAGCGTGTCTCCAGACACAATTACGACCGGTCTTTTGCCGGACTGTTCAGATCCCTTCGTCGGATTGAGGTCGGCAAACCATATCTCGCCTTGTCGCATAGCTACGCGCGATCTACAAGTCGTTTATAATCATCCATGCCCCATTCGGCGAGTTCAAGTATATCTGCGTCGCGCGCTGCACGAGCGAATCCTTCTTTAAGGACGTTCTTCATAGCGTCTCGCTGATAATTCTTGAGGGCTTCTTCAAGGACTGCACGCCGTGTTCGTTTTTGGCTCCGCGCGCGCTTATCAACCCACGCGATAAGTTCCGGTGAAATAGTGCTGGTAAATGAGGCGGTTGTTTTCATACGTGTCATTATACGTCTAATCGTACGTATAAAGCAATAGGGTAATTGTTGATATCCCTATTTATAACGGTCGGTCGAAGATAAGGATACAAAAATCATGTACCATATCTCACGCTATAGCGTAGATTAAGGTACGTCCTGTTCTGTGGTTGCCGAGTGTCTTCAATACAAACGGGTCGTTTCCTGCTGGGTGAGCCGTTCGGCTTTTGCCTGAGCCGATTGAAATAATGGTGGCCAGTACCGCATTTACATACACGGCTAACGGAGTACCATACGGACATTATGGGATGGTCAAAACCTTTAGATGAAAAAGAGTCTTTCCTGAGAAGAGAGATATTGAGTAGCACTATAAATGGTGCTTTTCAGCATGCCGGTGTCTATGAGGAAAAACCAGACCGGCTAAGGAAATCGGAATGGGAAGAACAGAAGAAAGACTTTCGAAAGAAGATCGGAAAATATCTTGACGAAGTTGTAGAAGAGTACAATCCAGATAAGAATCACTATGAAAGGATTAGAATGTTTGTTAAGACCATTAAAGATCCGCTACTGAAAAAAGACAAAAACAATGAAGTCTCCTTTGGCGTGGCTCAGAAATTAGTGAACTTATATCTGAAATATCTCTGGTGTTTGGCAAAGTTTAATGACATCCCACCCCATTGCCCTATTGATGCTGGGATTCTGAAAAAGAAAAATGGAGATGCAGAAGAATTTGGTCCATGGACGAAAATGGACGAGGAGAAATATAGAGGAGCCATTGAGAAAATAAAGAGAACTAGGTCTGTTAATTTAGCTGTTTGGGAACTTGAAGTATGGAACAAAGAAAATTGAATTTCGTATATATCTTCGGGGCAGTTGTTCTTGCCATACTCATTTCTTCTTGGTATCAGCACTACCCCAGCGTTGTAATTCCTTCAACAATTGACACCTCTTCCAATTTCGATAATGGAAAGACTCTGAGTACTGACAAAAATTGTTCGCAAGCTATTCTTGCACAGGAACAAGCGGTTAATAATGACCCATTGGCGAATGCAGAGACTTTTGAGAAATACCCCGTTACAAATTCATTGCAGATGGCACCGGCCGATTTGGATATAAAGAGCAACTCGTTCGCGTACGAATTTCGTGGTGTGCTAATGGATAAGTTATCAAGAGTTGGTGTGAATTTTGCAGGACATTACTCCATCGTTTATGTTGGAATGACCGGCTGGGGAGCGAATTACTTTATTGTGGATAGAAGCAACGGCAAGACGTATATCTTCCCATATATAGCCACATTTCTTGATTTCAATAAGGATAGCAATCTTATCCGCATGAACTCTAAAGAGGATGTTCTCGCGTGGATTAATGAGGATGTCCCCGATGCCTGTATGTCCACCGGCACAGTAGGCGTGTACTATACGGACGCAAGACCTTTCTATTTCCTTTGGCAGAATAACGAACTTCAGCAGCTCGGGCCTGGCAGTTCCACACCCCCGATGAATCCTTTTTGGACCGAGTTTAAATAGC
>MFMI01000032.1:0-721 GCA_001783465.1 Candidatus Kaiserbacteria bacterium RIFCSPLOWO2_02_FULL_54_13 | reverse complement strand
TCCTAGCTCAGGGTGAATGCTGGCGGCGTGGATAAGTCATGCAAGTCGAACGCTGGAGGCTGGACACTGGAAGCTAGAGGCTGGAAAGAGGATACAATGCATACATGAGAAATTACCGCGACCTTGAAGCGTACCAACGCGCAAGCTCGTTATTTCCGAAAGTTTATCGGCTCGTCCGTTCATGGAAGCCGTTAGACCAACGAGAATTAGGAAGTCAGATAATTCGTGCGGCCAACTCTATTCATGCGAATATTGCTGAAGGATTTGGGAAGACGCCGACTGACTTTAAAAGATATATCGCGATAGCAATTGGGTCATGCGATGAATTGCGTAGTCATCTTAATGATGCTCGTAACATTGGACTCATTGATACAAAAAGCGCTACGACGCTTTTGAGCGAATACGATGTAGTAGGTAAACAACTCATGAGACTTAAACAAGTCTGGCATTGATTTTTCCTTCCAGTTTCTAGTTCCTAGCGTCCAGTCTCTAGAGTGGCAGACGAGGTAGTAACACGTAGGTACGTCCCCCGAAGTCGGGCATAGCCATCCGAAAGGATGGGTAATTCCCGATAGTCCCGCAAGGGTAAAGGCAGGTAGCAATATTTGCCGCTTCGGGAGCGGCCTGCGTAGTATCAGCTAGTTGGTAGGGTAACGGCCTACCAAGGCTACGACGCTTAGGGGGGCTGAGAGGCCGATCCCCACCGATGGAACTGCGACAC
>MFMI01000031.1:3920-11283 GCA_001783465.1 Candidatus Kaiserbacteria bacterium RIFCSPLOWO2_02_FULL_54_13 | reverse complement strand
GTACCCGCGAGACATTCTCCCAAGAGAGCTCCGAAGAGATTACGATCATACCCCGGGAAATCCATTATTGTGGACGCGATGCTCTCCTCTGAAAGCCGTCTCGTCAATAGCTTCGATTGCGTCGCCTTGCCGGATCCATCGTTACCGTCCAGAACGATAAATTTACCGAGTGTCATGAATTCGATGCTACCATGGTTAAAACATCTACCGCTATGATTGCAAAAAGACAGTCCCAGGAGCATAGTACATCCGGGTTCATAATCCATTACCCACACAGGAGATACTTATGAAAATCGAAGATCTTTCCCATAAACTCATCGAGCTTCCGGGTGGTGGTGAAGTGCTCGTGCTCGATACTGGCGCGACCATCAACCCAGAATCGCAGGCGATGCTCGCGGCGCTCCATAGCCGGTCGCCGGGCGGCATTCGTAGCCACCTTTCGGTTCTGGCTGAAAAGGGCTCCGACAAATTCATGTCCACATTCTATGTAGGGTACGGACACAAATCAGTCGGCGACAATGCTACAACGAGCGTCTTCATCGAGGGCGTTTCGATGCTCGTCGCTAAAGCGGTTCAGGACTTTCCTCTCTACAACGGACAAGAAGTCTCGACCCGTTACGTGGATTTCTCGGCACAGCGATTCATTGATCCGATAGGTACGGTTGCGTCGCACTCTCTTCTCGAACGTTTGCGCACCTTCTATCTCGAGGGACTCAATGTAATGCTCCCAGTGCTTCGTGAGCGGTTTCCGCGAAACACCGACGAGGACGAAAAAGTCTACGAAAAGGCGATCAAGGCAAGGGCATTTGACACCATGCGAGCGTTTTTGCCCGCAGGAGCGGCAACTAATCTCGCCTGGGTCGGCGAGCTTCGACAGTTTGCTGACCGCCTCCCTGTCCTCCGTCATCATCCGCTCGCAGAAGTCCGCGCCGTCGCCGATGCCGCAGAGCGAGCGCTGTTGCAGGCGTTCCCCAGTTCGTTCTCGGACAAGCGTTATGAAGAAACCGAGGCATACCAAGAACTCTGCGGGTGGCTCTACACGTACTATGACGAACCGGACTTCCCCGAGTTCGTCCTGGTCCGCGACGACGTGAATCGTGAGCGTCTTGCCGAATATCGGGAAGCGCTTGTGAAGCGACCGAATAACAAGGTCGAATTACCGTATCCGATACGGGAATGTGGCCTTGCGGAGTTCCGCTTCTTGCTCGACTTCGGCTCGTTCCGAGATATTCAGAGGCACCGCCCCCTGACTATCCGCATGCCGCTCCTGACCGATCGACACGGATTCGAGCCGTGGTATCTCGCAGAACTGCCGGAAGCTCTGCGTGAGAAGGCAAATGAGCTTCTCACACAGTACGTGAGCGACGTGCGCGCTCTCGGCGTCTCACCGGAGATGGTGCAATACTATCTACCGATGGGATTCCGAACGGCTATCCGGATCACGGGAGACCTACGGGCACTCACCTACCTAGTCGAACTTCGTGCAACGAGATTTGTTCATCCAACACTACGTAAACGAGCTCGGCAAATGGCAGAGGTGCTTTCCGATCGGTTCAGTACCGACGGGTTGGTGTTGCACCTCGACACCGATCCAGATCGTTTCGACGTGAAACGAGGAACTCATGATATCGTACGCACCGACTAAGCTTGCTTGGTTTCTGCGGCATCCGAAAGGGTGCCGCGTTTCTTTTTTACTCTCCCTGGCGTACAATTCTTCTCATGGCACTTTCAGACAAAAAAATACTCGAACATAAAAAGGCTGGAACGATTGTTATCGAACCATTTACCCGTAAGAATCTCGCGACCTCAAGCTACGATGTCACGCTCGGCGAGTGGTTTTTTCGGGAACAGCAACCTAAATACAACCATAGTTTATACAACATCTGGAGCAAGGAACACACGGAACATGTGTGGGGTGCAAATAAAGTTGAGCGCGCAGTCATTGCAAAAGAGGCATTCAAAAAGTACAAGTTCGAATGGGACGGGATCAGCCCAAACGATAAAGTCATTATGCTCCGCCCGGGCGAGACAATCCTCGCGCACACGAATGAGTTCATCGGCGGCCGCGACATTGTAACGACGATGATGAAGGCACGTTCCTCTATGGGTCGTAATTTCATCGAAGTATGCAAATGTGCCGGATGGGGTGATGTGGGATACGTTAATCGGTGGACGATGGAGATAACGAACAATTCAAAAAACTATCTGATTCCGTTAGTGGTTGGACGGCGTATTGCACAGATTATCTTTTTCGAGACCGGTTCTATTTTAAAAAATGATTACACGAACACTGGTAAATACCAGGCCTCACGTGATATCCAACAACTGAAAAAATCATGGGGGCCGACAGCGATGCTTCCGAAATTATGGGCCGACAGCGATATCAAGAAGAAAAAGAAATCATGACTGTCGGTATGTTCATCAGTCTTATCGCCGCCATCGGGAAGAATCGGGAGCTCGGGAAGGGCGGGAAGCTCCTGTGGCATATCCCCGAGGATATGCGGCGATTTAAGGCGCTTACGACCGGACATCCGGTCATTATGGGGCGCAAGACGTGGGAGTCGCTACCGGAAAAATTTCGGCCGTTACCGGGCAGAACAAATATCGTTGTAACGCGTCAGAACGGCTACAAAGCGCCCGGTGCTACTGTGACCGATTCGTTTGAGAACGCGCGCGCCGTTGCGGCGCGCGCGGACAGCGCTAATGAAATTTTTGTTATCGGCGGCGGCGAGCTCTACGCCGCCGCCCTGCCTCACGCGACGCGCCTCTATCTCACGCTCATTGACGCCACTGCCGAGGCTGACACATTCTTCCCACCGTATGAGAATGACTTCACGATTGTAAAAGACGAGAGCGGCTCAGGCGAGCCGCCGCACCGATTCCTCACACTTGAACGGAAATAAAAAACGCGCAGTGACCGTTGCGCGTTTCAAGTTCAAACATAGTTTCGAGAGAAGAACTCGGCGATGTCGGTCGCGAGTCTTTCTCCCTGCTCCTTATTTTCTCGTTTGCGGAACATCGAGGACACTTCTATCTGGATTGCGTTGATGCTGTACCGCCCTGCATACCAGCGTGTCGTGTGGCCAGCGCTGTACGGGTCGCCCTGCGGGATTATTGGCTTCTCGCCAGGAAGAAAAACCCTGTAGCCGCGTTCCTCTATAAACTTGGCGAATGCACGGTCAACTTCCCCATGATGGATGCTTGACCGATTTGCCGTACCAAGAATCAAGTCGTACCCTTCTGGTGGAGCAATTCCGGGCTGTTTCCCGAAACCATGCAGGTCGACGAACAATACTCGTTGCGCGCCAAACGCCGTTATTGAGCGCTCGACCAGTTGACAGAGCTCTCTGTGATAGTGCCGATATACGCTAATGAGCCGCCGGTCCTCAAGCGCGGTCTGCCCGAGAATGTCTGAATCCAGATTGTTATCGGATGGCAATTCACGATTCGCATCTATATACGCACGCGCCATCAAGAAACGGACCGCATCGACTCTCGTTCCTAAGCGAAGACATTTTTGTACGACATCGTTAGCAATCGGCCACACATGGACATCACGGCCATGCCATCCGTGCTTGCGTTCTTGAAACAGGTCCGAGAAGTCGTTTTTTATGAGTCCGTCGTGCGGGACTGCCAATATCACGCGTGCGGGCTCTTGATGAGAAAGAACAATTGAGAAAGTGCTGTTGGTGATGGTTAAGCCAGAATCAAGAGTAATCATCGGTCCCTCCTGTGGTTGTGATTTGATGGAGAACACTCATTGAATGCGGGCGAACTGCTCCGTAAATTATGAAAAGCTAGACCAAGTGTGTATGAGAGAGGTTTGAAGCATGATAAGAATTTATTTCACATCAATCCCCATTGAGCGGGCGGTGCCCGCGATGATGCGGCCGGCGGCCTCGGGGTCGTTCGCATTTAGGTCCGGCATCTTCTCTTCCACAATCGTCGCTATTTGCGCCTTCGTAATCGTCCCGACCTTCTCCTCCTTGGCCTTGCCCGAGCCCTTCTCCAGCCCGAGTGCCTTGAGGATGAGACGGGAAGCCGGCGGGTTCTTCATAATGAAAGTGAAGGAGCGGTCGTCGTAGACCGAGAGCTCTATCGGGATGATGGTTCCCTTCTTGTCCTGCGTGGCGGCGTTAAATTGGGTCACGAACTGGCCGATGTTCACTCCTGCGGGGCCGAGTGCCGTGCCGACCGGCGGGGCGGGCGTCGCCGCCCCGCCCGGGATCTGTAATTTGATTTTCTTGACCACGGTTGCCATAAGTTCCTAAAAGTTACCCTATTTTAATAATTTTGTAAATCAGAAGTACGAATATCGAAATTCGAAACAATATCTAAATTCTAATTTTCTAATTTTGAATTTGTTTCGTGCTTCGTGCTTCGGATTTGTTGTTTAGCGAGACTTTTTACAGTTTCCGAATCTGTAAAAAGTCGAGCTCCACCGGCGTCTCGCGCCCGAACATTGACACCATCACCTTCACCTTTCCGCGGTCTTCGTCTATCTCGCCCACCTTGCCCTCCAAGTCCTTGAAGGGGCCGTCCGCGATAACGACCTGGTCGTCCTTCACGAGGTCAATGCGGTGCTTCGGCGCCTCCGCCGTCATGCGCTTCATCAGCGTGGCGACCTCTGACTCCTCCATTGGGACCGGCGTGTTGCCCGAGCCGACGAAGCCTGTCACCCGCGGCGTGTTGCGCACCACGAACCACGAGTCGTCGTCTACAATCATCCGCACGAGGATGTAGCCGGGATAAATTTTTTCCTCTTCCACGACGCGCTTCCCGCCCTTCACGCGAATCTTCTTCTCAGTCGGGACGACGACGTCAAATATCTTCCCTTCCATACCGAGCGACTCTATGCGCTGTTTGAGGTTGCGCTCCACGGCGTTCTCGTAGCCGGCGTAGGTGTGGATGGTGTACCAGCGCGCATCTTCTTTGCGTGGTATTGTCTGGTCCACAATCTCTTTGCGCTCTACCGGCGCAATGTCCGCCATCTGCTGTGTTTCGTTCTGAATTTCGTTCTCGTCCATAGCAATATACTTAGCCGACGATACTTTTCACCACCGAGCCGAAGAGGTAATCAAAGAGACCGACGAGAAGCGCGATGGCGACCGCGATACCGATGACGACGAGTGTATGCGCGACCGCCGTGCGAGTCGTTGGCCAGACGATGTGTGTGAACTCTTCGCGCACGTGCTTCAAATAGGTGAGGGGTGAGGTCATAGCGAATGTGGTTCGGTAAATAAAAAAGCCCTGCGGGCCCTGCCTGCCGGCAGGCAGGTCTCTATAATGAAAGCATACTATAGCGCCCCGAACGCGTCAACCGCAAAACAAGGTTGAACCTTGTTTTGCTAGCGGATTTCGTAGGTGATGGAGATGGGGGCGTTCCATTTCATCATGACCGAGTTTTCAATTCTATCTCTTCTTTAAGTAAATCAAACTTCACGATGAATAGATCAAAGAATCCTTTCTGCCCGACGACGCCATAGGGCATCACACGCCCAGCCACATCCGGCATAAAGCCGGCTTCTATCTTGTACGGCCATCCACCCACGGAGAGCGTAATAGTATGGAGATAGTAGAAAGAAGCTTTACCACCCACACCGAATACTTCGCGCTTTTCTCCAGCACGGACACTAATACCTAGTGCGGTTCCGATTTCTTCATGAAAGATACAGAGGTCAGCACCCGAATCAACAAGCACGTGATAACCGATTTCAATTTCGCCGTGACGAATCGTTACAGGGATGACGGGACGGAGAGTCTTCCCGTATCGCTTGTAATCAAATTTCATATACTCCCGACATAGGAGACGATTCTGTCGGGAACGTGTGTGAGGAACGGCATTTCATTGCTCTTTTCTTTTGCGGCGAGAAGCGCCGCCTGTACAGTTTTCCCTGCTCCGAGTACGGTTATCTCGTCCTCTGCGAGGGCGACCCATAATCCCTTATATGCTTTCACGAGTTTAGTCCAATCTTTAGCCATATAGGCTACTATAGCACATTAGCGGATCTCGTAGGTGATAGAGACGGAAGCGTTGTAGGTGTTCTCGCCGGTAGGCACGTTCGGCGTCTCGGCCTTGGCGATGGCCATGTCGCCACCCATGCCGTATCCATACATCGGATACGGATACCCGCCGGAGGACTCAGAGAAGTTCACTATCTTCCCGAGGCGCACTCCGAGCTGGTCAGCGAGGAGCTCTGCCTGCGCTTTCGCCTTGTTGATGGCGTCGGCGCGCGCGGCGTCATAGCCGGCGGTAGCGTCGTCAAGCGCGAATGCGGGACCATTTAGATTTTGCACGCCGAGCTTCCCGAGGCCGCCGAGCATCGCTCCTACTAGGGTGAGGTCGCGCACGGTCACTTGGACTGTTTCAGAGACTTGATAACCGGTTATCTTCGGCGCGCGAACGTAGTCCGGACAGATTGCTCCGGCCGGACATGGATTCGGGTAGGAGTACTGCGGAGAAATATTGTATGAGAGCATCTTCACATCCTTGTCGGCGACACCCCGCTCCTTCACATAGTCAATGGCGGCGTTCGCCTGCTTCGTGGTCGCCTCCTGTGCATCTGCGACCGTCGCTTTCGCATTCTCTACCGAGAACGATATGCGCGCGACGTCCGGCGGCAGAGTCGCCTGGCCGTCGCCCTGCACCGTAATCGTATCGGTCGCCGGTATGCCAGAACGGTTGAAGTTCGCTGCGACATTGATGGTCTCGGCGAGCAAAAAGAGCGAGAGGATGCAGAGAGCCCCGATGAGCGCGATACGCACGCCGCCGTTATCAAAGATTTCGTAGAGTGAGTTGTTATTCATAGGTACTATTAGTTATGGTTTCTGTTAAGCATAGCACCGGCTTAACCGCCTTTCAAAGTGGTGAGAAGCTTCCGGAGTGCCGCATTCGCCGGGAGTAGCGTGATGTCTAGGTTGGCATTCATCCAGTCAACGCCTCTGTCTATCGCGTCAAAGCGCAGGACGTCGGTACCGCGCGCGAGGTAGTAGGCCGTATCAACGACTCCTTCAAAACGCTCTATGGCGACCACTGTGAAGCGGTACGCCCCGAGGACGGTTGAAGAGAAGGCCGTCGTCGGCGCCGGCATCCCGGAAGCGCCGCCGATGGCCGTCTGTTCTATGGTAGCGAGCGCCGTTGACGATGCTTCTATGGCGAAGCGGCGAATGATGATGTTAGAAGGTTCGCTCGATGTCGGACCTTCCTTCCAGTAGCTCGCGACGCTCGCAGAGTCCGGGAGCGTCGTAGAGATGAACCCTTCCGGCACAGCGTAGGCGATACCGACCTCGGGAAGCGAAACATTCGGCGGCGGACAGGCGGGGAAGGTGCAGGAGCTCCCGGTGCGCGCGACCGAGGTGCCGT
>MFMI01000031.1:0-3901 GCA_001783465.1 Candidatus Kaiserbacteria bacterium RIFCSPLOWO2_02_FULL_54_13 | reverse complement strand
AATCGGGCACACGATCGGCCGATTCGGGTGTTCAACGGCGTTGCGGTAGACAAGCCCGCCGAACCCGACGATGATAATAACCGCAATACCGAGAAGCAGACTTTTCATACGCGGATATTACCACGTATGGAGACACTAGGCGTTCAATTCTTTTTCTGCGCGGTTCGCCAAATCAAGCAATATGCTCGTTTCTTCTAAGTTAAATTGCCGCGGCTTCGTATCCTTCACGCAGAACACTCCTATCGGCTGTCCGGTCGTATGGTTAAGGAGAGCAACTCCCGCATAAAATCTGATGAAGGGGACGCTGACAACCATCGGGTTATCCGCAAAGCGCGGGTCCTCTAGTGTGTCTTCAATGATGAACACGCTCTTGGCGAGCAGGGCGTGTCCGCAAAACGATACCGCCCGGCCGCCCTCCTTCTCATCTAGGCCCTGACACGATTTAAACCATTCCCTATTAGCATCTAAGATGGTAATCGTGGATATCGGGACTTTTAACCTCTCTACTGCTTCTTTTGTCAGCCGGTCAAAGCGCTCTTCGGGCGCAGTGTCCAAGAGAGCCATTCGGTGAACGGCCTCTAGTCTCTTCTCTTCATCCGGCGGGATAGGAGCTGCTTGCACAGGATTAAGTATAACCCCTTTGGGGGGCGGCTATCGGGAATCGAACCCGAATTGAGAGTGTTCCCTTCTATCCTTGATAAAATCGTCCACTTTCTGTAACATCAAGCCACTCAGTGAAGGTTCGCCTTGCTGGGTAGGTAGTTCTTTTCTCATAGTCACATAGAAAGGAGTCAAAATGGGTACGCCCAGAGAGTTGAACAAGTTTTCGGTTCGTGAAATGCATGACGCATTGTTGCTTGCGAAGGAGACGGCGATGAACTTCAGGTCGCTCAACGCCCGCATAAAAGCGCTTGACCATCTGCGAATCTCGTTGTTACCGATGGTGGAGTGGCTTGATAAGCCCATTAGCGAATGCTTCCCGGGACCATGGGACACGCCACTCCGGGCTTCAGTGAAACGGGCTTTGCCACTTTTCCAGCAGTTCGGTAGAACGTTTCCCCCAGTAGCGCTTACACGCAAAGGCGATTGGGTAACGCTCACCTCCGACGGAGTGATTGGCGTTGCTTCGGACTGGCTCGCTTTAGCTATCTCTCGTTCGAGATGCGACATCCTGGAAGCTTTCCCATGGGGGCATAAGAGGGAGAACGTGATTGCGACGGAATCTGCAGGGATGAGGGAGGTTGTCGAACATTGCGCCTTTCTCAAATACCTGGCTCTCGGTATGAAGAGGTTTGACGAAATCTTGAAGGAAAGGGAGCGGCGGCTACATGTTATGCGATCCAATTCTTCTTTTCTCGGGTCCTTCATCGGAGGGATCGACCCCTTCGAATACAGCGCATCAGAGTCGTCCTTCCCTGGATACTCGGTGTTCAACCGCCATTCTCGAGGCACAAACCGCGGTTCCGGAATATATTTCGTTCCCGGTCCCGTTGAAAAGGAAGTCAAGGAGAGGAACAAGAGATGGTCTCCGGGAAGCGGTTACGAGTCCTATGTCTTTAGAGACTCCCGGCGACTCAACAAACTCGAGGACTTTCTCTCCTGTGTGGGACGCTCGATTGAAGAAGTTTCTGATGGCGGACAATTTGCACGCAAACCGCTTTCGGATGAGGAAAAGAAAGTTATTACCGATTTTGCCAAGAAGATCGGGGACTCCCCCAAGTAAGGAGGGGCGGCGGCGCTTTCGCGCCGCTTTTGTTTTTATTTTTTAGTGGGGTGGTCGATGGGTCACGATCCCACAACCTTCTGCTCCACAAGCAGATGCTCTACCAATTGAGCTACGACCACCACGTGCCCTGCGTAGCTTTATGCGAAGCAGGGTGGCGCACAGATTTTTTATAACACGAATTCGGGAAATCTGCCCTAATAGCGCGGGGTTTCTTCGGCGACGCCGGAGAGGTGGTTCGCGAGGCGCGCGAGCGCGAAGAGGAGCGAGGAGAGGCGGTTCAGATATGACATCGTTGCGACAGGCAAGTCGCGTAGGCCCGCTTCTTTCACCGCGATGACGCGCCGTTCCGCCCTTCTAGCCAAAGTCCGAGCAACATCAAGAAGGGCGGAAAGCTCGGTCCCGCCCGCGATAAAGAATCCTTTGAGCGGCGGGATTTCTTTTTCTATCTCATGTATTAATTTCTCAACATTTTTTACAGCATCCTCCCCAACTTTTTTATCCGCGCCCGCGACTTCGGCCTGGATGATAAAAAGCGTCTCTTGCGCTGCGCGAATCGCTGGCGCGATTCGTGCATTTTCTGCACTATGTATCTTCACGAACCCCAGATATGCGTTGAGCTCGTCCAGCGCTCCGAGCGCCTCGGGCAGTTCAGACGACTTAGATATCCGTTGTTGATTACAACCGAAGGCTGTCGTCGTCCCTCCGTCCCCCTTACCCGTAAATAAGGCCATAAAGGCATTATACACAGGTCCACTGCGCGACCTTGACTTTTAGTCCCAGAGGTGCTATTATGAATAGGTTCCTAACTGAGAGAGGAGTTCTTTGCTATGGATGATATCTACACCGAGGAGCGCCAGAAGCAGTTATCTGCTCCTGAGCAGAATGAGTGGATGAAAACGTTGGATGAGTGGGCAGGATGTGCTTGGAAAGTGATTATCCCTGTCGCTCTGCTGGGCGTCCTTTTAAAGATGGACGCTATCATCGCTATATTTTCCTGAACAAGGATGACCATGAGATACCTGTTGTGGTTGACGGTCCAAAGGTGGGAGGAGTGGCGGCAGTCGTTCCTCCCCACGAGACTTCTCTCCCCCGAGTCCATTACGGTCCCGGACCCTCGGGATACGGCGTGGCTCCGGGAGCTAACCAAGGTCCCCGCCGGATGCTCGATGGGGACAGCCATCGCGGAAATCGCCGCCGTTATTCTGGCGGAAACCGCGATGACGCTGGCTATCTTCAGCGAGAGGGGGTCCGAGATGGTTCGGATGCTCCTCTCTCCAATCTTCGGTCCGTGAGGAGGACTACCAGGGCCCGGGACGCGTACGCGCGTTCCGGGCTTTTTATTTTTCATACTACTCTGTGCTGTAATTATACACTTTGCTCGAACCTATTTCACACGCGCGGAGTGCGTGGTGGCTCTGAATTGAATCGTACGCTCGGATTCTGCGCGCCTCGTCCGCTCCCTACGGTCGCGGGAGCAAAAACCAAAAATTTTCCTTACCTTTCTTCTTTTCTTCGGCGGGGGGTGAGGGGGGAGCCGCTTAAAAAATGAAAGGAAATTTTATGGTTTTGTTTCCGCCGCTTCACTCCTCCAGAAAGGGCTTGTAATTTGAGTATAGCAAAGTGGTGATATTCTGTCCGCCCTTTCTTACGTCGTTTGCGTCGGTGCGAGGCGCTTCCTCTCCACATTTTGTGGTAGTTCGGAAGTCTGCTCACACTTCGCAAACACCTCGCACTGGCCGCTCACATTCATTCGCGATGCCTGCTCGGTGTTGCTTTGTGTTCGCTCTGTGGCTTCGGTGGCGTTCGTGGTGGCTCTAAAAAAGCGGATTGTGCCAAACTATCGAATGGCACAAGCAAATCATATTGCGCTTGCCCCCCGCCCTGTGCGCGCAAGCGGAACTCCCTATCTGTGGATAACTTCTCTTGCTTTAACTTATACGTTTTGTATAATAGCAAATAGGACGGTGTGCTGTTTGAAAATCAATTCATGCAAAGGCGGGAATCATTTCGAAGATTATAGATCGTTCTCCTTTGGAGAACATCTGACCTCTCCCATTTACAAGGAGTGGACCTTGCCCCGGCATCTACATGTAGACACGCAGTCATATGTACTTGTTGATGAGCAAGTCAAGTACAAGCTAGCTAGTCATTAGACTTAATGCATTGCTTGCAGGG
>MFMI01000030.1:12192-18939 GCA_001783465.1 Candidatus Kaiserbacteria bacterium RIFCSPLOWO2_02_FULL_54_13 | reverse complement strand
CTTCTTCAAGCGAGATGCGCAGGCCGAGCGCGATGTCGTCGGTGATGTGGCTTGAGCCCATCGGAAACACTTTTACCGAGATGGGAATACCTTCGTCATACACGACGATGGAGACCGTCTCGGCACCGATGTTCGCGAGCAGGCAACCCTTCATCTTCTGGTCGCCTTCTAAGAGGACGTAAGAACCAGCAAGCGGAGACGCCATGTGGTCAATGATTTCAATATCCGCATCTTCTACGGCCTTAAAGAGCGCGTCCTCATGCTGGGCGAGGCAGGTCACGAAGAGATAATCCACTTCAAGCCGAACGCCTTTCATCCCGAGCGGGTCGCCGAGCACCTTAGAACCGTCAATGCGATATTCAAGCGGAATGCTGTGGAGTACGTGCCGATTCAGGAATCCTGGCGCCGCCGCCTCGCGCGCCGCCTTCCCCGCTTTTTCTAGGTCAAGCGCCGTTATCTCTTGGTCGGCGCGCGAGATAATCGCGAACCCAGTGGCGCGCGCTTCGTCCAGCGAGATGCCGCCGATGGCGAGGAAGGCGGCGCGTATCGGCACGCGGGCGATAGACTCCGCCTGGCGCTTCGCTTCAACGATGCTCGCAGAAACCTCTTCTTTATTAACGATATAGCCGTGCCGTAGGCCTTTGGACTCTGCGAGACCGGTGCCGAGGATGCGCAACTGCCGTCCGCTACGCCTATCGGCGAGTTCTTCGACGACGACCATCTTCACTTGGTACGTGCCGATATCTATGCCGGTTGCTATTCGTCGAGCCATGGGTTACCAAGAGAGCTTGTTCGCATTTCTCCATTTTAGCACCATGCGCCCATCCTTTTATGTGCAGTGCGCCGTGGATAAATAATAGAAGCTGGAAGCTAGAAGCTGGAAGCTGGAAAGAGGGAGACTGCCTAGCGGCTTCGCTCGGGCATATGATTATTTCGCCGCTTTTCTTCCCGACAACGTACGAGAGCACGCTGGGAACATAATCCCTTTTACGCAGTTGCTTATTGAGCGTCCGCGCTTTCGCCGGACCGAGGAAGACGAGCGAGATGTCCCACTCTGGAAGGACGGACGCCGCGATGTCAGAAAATACAATGCGCGGCGTCGTCAGACGACGCCGCGCAAGGTTCTTTATGGCTACAGCCATCTTTTAGCGCCTGCCACCCTTGCGCACCTTCTTTGCGGCCGGGTCAATCTTGCCGAGCTTCACGAGCTCATTGTAGGTCTCGCGGCGCGCTTTGTTGATGAGCGCGCGCTTCAGCCCGACATTCTTGGACTTCGTGCGCTTGAAGTAGCGGCGGTCGCGCATCTCACGCACGAGACCCAAGCCCTGCGCCCGGCGGGTAAATCGGCGGATGAGCGCGGTGGAACTCTCGTTCTTCCCGCGCCGGACCTCTACTCTCGTGTCTGCTGTCATGATTGCATGACTCTAGCATCTGTATGATATAAAAACAACGCCCGCGTGGGTAGCGGGCGTGAAGCGCAATCAAAACCAGCTGGCTAAAATCCATCATCCGGTACCAGTGACCTTTCAAATACGTCCGCCAAAAACAACCTTCGTGCTTGACGTGCGACGACCGCTTCGTGGGTGAACTGGCCGGTTTCATTTGGTGCTGGTGTTTCCCAGGCTTTCTTAAAATCGCCAAAAGTTTTCCCTGGCTTAAGGACCGCAAGTTTTGGCAGTTCTTCTGCGGTAAGACCCCGGAGAAGTATTTTCTCTGCCAAAGAATTAAAGCAAGAGGCAGACTTTACCTGTTCCATGACATACTCCTTCATCCCGAGAACACAGCCCCGGTCTACTCGCAACACTACTCCCTCGAAATTATTTTGTCACGCGAATGACTTGAGGCGTTCGGCGAGGCCGGCGAAGCAAAAACCGTATGTATCAATTTCTATCCTATAGGACAAAAATTGATACAAGTATAAAATGGATTTTGTGTACCTTATTTAACGCTATAGCGTAAATGAAGGTACATGTAAAAACAAAAAACAACGCCCGCGTACTCGCGGGCGTGTGGTGCATAAGGAGGGGATTCTTATTCGCGCACGATGAGTTGATACCACTCGCGCAGGCCAATACCTTTCCATTTGCGCGCGCCTGGCGGATGCAATTCGTCCGGAAAGATTTGGCAGTGCTCAAGCGCATACTCAATCACCTCTCGATTTCCATCGTGATTGAAACGCCTGCAGTTCTTCCAGTTCACAGTCATCCGGCTCATCTCCATCGTGCATGGATGATGTCCGCCGGCGAAACCACAACCGTTCCCTTTGCAATCCAGGAGTATTCCTCCCATTCTCACGAAGCCGTAGAAAGGACAGGCGGGCCGGGTCGTTGCAGGCACCAGTGCCGTTTTTGCGGTAGCGCCCACTGCTGTTCCAGTCGTCATAGGGTTCTCCCCAAAAGATCCAGCCGCAACTGTATAACGTAAATTTTATTTTGTCTATGCAAACGATTTGAGGCGTTCGGTGAGGCCGGTGAGAGGGAGGATGACCTGTTCTTGGGTCTTACGGTTGCGCACGATGACGGAGTTCTCCAGCGCCTCCTTGCGTCCCATGATGAGCAGGTAGGGAGAGCCGCGGCGCTCGGCGAGGTGGAGCTGTTCGGTGAGCGATTCAACGCCGATATTCTGGGTGAGAGACACGCGCGCATGCCGGAATTCTTCTGCAAGGCCGATGGAGAGTCGCTTCGCTTCGTCGCCGATGTGTACAAAAGAGAATCGCAGTCGCGCGGACGACTTCTTCCTTGACCGGGCAGGCTTCACCACTGTTCCCTCGCTCGCCACGGTGAGTACCGCGCCCGTCGCGTTGAACGGAGCAGAGGGGAAGAAATGGCGCACGAGGTCGTTGTAGCGCGAGCCCCACGCCACGCGGCGGCCGCCAGCGATGAGCTCAAAACACGTATCGTTCCAGATATTGCCGCGGCTGATGAGGTGGCGCGCGAGTTCGTAAGATGTCCCGATCATTTCAAGATATTCAAGCAAATCTTCAAAACGTTTGCGGCTCGCGTCCGAGAGGTGTTCGCTTGACGCGGGCATATCCTCGGCGCATTCGCGCTCTATGGCAATCTCGGCGGCGAGTAGCGCGTCTTGTTTGGCGCAGGTGATGCACTCTTCAGGGAGCGTCTCCGCGCGTTTCTTAAAGAAGGAGGAGAGCTCGCGCGCGTAGCGCGCGCGGGTCTCTTTGTCTCCCATTGAATTAATTCTCACGACAGGCTCTTCGCGGAAGAGGTCGCGCGCGAGCGCAGAGAGCGCGCGGATAACGACCGCGTCGGCGAGCGCGCGGTCGGTGCCGAGCGCGTGGAATTGTATGGTCACTCTCTTGGGCGTCGGACGGCCCGGCGTGATGTTGGTGTGCCAGATGAAGAGAGGCTGTCGCAGAGTCGGCGCACACGAGGTGTTCTGGCAATGCTTCAAGAAGCTCGCGACTGTCTCGGCGACTGGGTCAAGAGCGAGATGAGCGAGCGTCTCGGGGTAACCCGCTTTCGGCCGCGCGCTCCCGCGCGCGCGGGCTGTGAGCGCCGATAGGGGAGTAAATCCGTAATATTGACCAACCGCAGAGGCTTTATTCAAAAGTTCTTCAACCGGGATAAGGTCGCGCATCATAGTTCAATAGGACTCACTATGACTCTGAATAGCACTGAATGGGTCATGGCGTTACGGGGATTGCCGCACCAGCATTCGTAGGAGAGTAGGCTGTTGCACCGGGAAAGAAGTCGACATTCTTGACGGGGAGCAATCGCAGGTCGACGCGGCCGATAATATTCTCTCTCGGCAGAGGACCCCAGATGCGACTGTCAGAACTGTTGGGACGATTATCGCCCAGCACGAAATATTCTCCTGGATTCAGAGAGACATTTTTAGTATACGTCGCGTCTTCGTTCACGATATAAGGCTCGGCAAGCGCCAGGCTCTCTCCCGCGGAGGTCGTAACGGTGATGACGCCGCGAGAGATAGAGACCGTTTCGCCCGGGAGTCCGATGATGCGCTTGATGTAGAAGATAGAAGGGTTGTTCGGGTAGCGGAATACGACGACATCGCCGCGCGCGGGTGCGCGGAAGTAATACAGGAACTCATCAACGATAAGATAATCCAGGTTCTCAAAGGTCGGATGCATAGAATCGCCGTCAACGACGAACGGCGACACGATAAAAACGCGAATTGGGATGACCACGACCACAATAAGGAACGCGAGTGTGAAAAGATCCTTCAAGAGACCCTTTCCGGTGTCAGACATGGAGGCATTGTACGCGCTTGTTCGCAGAGCGCAAGTTTCTCGCATCGTTGACTCGCTCGCGTGATATGATTCCCGCATGGCACTCGTCATCGTTGGCCTCGGAAACCCGGGTAAGGAGTATGAGAAGACGCGGCACAATGCCGGCAGGAGCGCAGTGGAGCTTCTCGCGAAGCAAGAAGGCCTTGCTGACTTTGTTTTCAATAAGACAGCGAACGCTCTTGTGGCAAGGGGCGCCCTTGGCACTCTTGTGTTGCCGGAGACGATGATGAATGCTTCTGGCAAAGCCGTGAGTGCATTCGTGAAGTCGCCGAAGGCGGCAAAAAATCTGTTGGTCGTCCACGACGACCTGGATTTGTCGGTGGGCGCGCTGAAAATGGTGTTCGGGCGCGGGAGTGGAGGACACAAGGGCGTGGAAAGCGTTATGCGCGCGATTAAAACCGACGCATTCGCGCGCATTCGCATCGGCATCAGCGCAGTCGGCAAAAAGAATCAGGCGAAGAAAGTGTCGGGAGAAGAAAAAGTTATCAAGCAGGTGATAGGGAAGTGGAAGCCCGCCGAAGAAGCGGCAGTGAAAAAAGTTCTCAAAAAAGTTGCCGAAACCGTCCGCCTCTTCGCCGCCTCCGGCATCGAATCCGCCACCCAATTCGCCAACACCCGTTGATAAGCCGCGTTTTTCTCTCCTCTCCCAGCGGAGTGCGAGTACAATTTCGGAACGTCTCGGAGGCGAAGCAGCACGGTAATTTTCGTGCCGAAGGGAAGTTGCGCGAAAATTTGCGAGCCGAGAGACAGCGTGACCTCCCGCTGGGGAGGTCGACGCGTGTTCCGAAATTGCACTCGCCGGAGCGTTTACTTCTTTTTGCCCGCGAAGGTGAGCGTCATGCGCTGTTCCTTCGGTTCAAAGAGTGTGATGGTGAAGGGGTACGTCTTCCCGAGTTCCAAGGTCTCGCGGAGCTCGGCTGGCGATTCAAACTCGGAGACATGTACGAGCCCCGCAACACCCTCTTCAATAGAAGCAAGCGCGCCGTGCTTGTTGTACTTAATAATGACGCCTGGCACCTCCATCCCCTTACTGTAGCGCTCAGCGGCGGTGTTCCACGGGTTCTCCAGGAGCGCCTTAATGGAGAGAGAAATCTTTCCATCCTTTATCTCAATCACTTTGACGCGCACCTTATCGCCGACAGCGAAGAGCGCGTGCGGGTCCTCTACGAGACCCCAGTCAAGCTCGCTGATATGCACAAGACCTTCCAACCCCGGCTCTACCTTCACGAACACGCCGAAGTCCACGATGCCGGTAACTTCGCCCTCGGCGATATCGCCGACCTGGTATTTATCAATCAAGGACGCCTTCTCTTCGGCCTCGTTCCCCGTGCGTTCCGAGAAAATGAGCTTGCCCTCCTTCGCATCGGCAGTGATGATGCGCACAGAGAGCGGATGCCCGACGAGATTCATCAGTTCGCCGAGTATCTTTTCTTTATCGCCCTCGGGCACGCGCGGATAATGTTCTTTAGAAAGTTGAGAGGCCGGCAAGAATCCTTGGATGCCCTGCCAGGAGAGGATGAGCCCGCCCTTGTTCGCCTCCTCCACTTGAAGCGAGTACGGAGTCTGCGAGAGAATCGCGGTCTCGGCCTCGCCCCAGATGGCCGCCTGACGAGCTTCCTTTAATGATAATTCAATATAGCCCTCGCGTCCGGCGGGGTCTACGACCTTGGCGCTGATGATGTCGCCCGGATTCGCCTTACGCAATACATCAGCGGCGTTGAGGTATTCGCGGCCGTAGATGAGGCCGGTGCCAAAGGGCGGAAGGTCAATGTAAACGCGCCCGCGGCTAATCGCGATAATCGCGCCCTCTACGAGGTCGCCCGCGGACGGCGGCATCGCTATGGCGTCAAGCATCCCCGCCATCGGGTGGCCTTCTTCTAAATGAATAGTCGGTATCGGAGCGGCCTTCTTTTTATCTTTCACTTCTTCAGACATGTATAACGCAGTGCGGGATTCAGGAGGGTACCTGCCACACTGCAGAAGTGTGACAGGGGTTAGCGCCCCCATACTGCCTGCACGCAACTTCTGGACTATAGCACAGGGTGTTGAAAAATGGGAAGGGCCATCCGGTTGGATGGCCCTTGGGTATCGCCCTCAGAGGCGACACAAATGCGGCTCGTGCCGCGGGAAAAGCATCAAATTTTTGCAACCCGCGTCGTTCGGAGAATTGCAGTTGTCAGCCGCTCACCCCGCGCAGGCCGCTTTTTCTTGCTCAATTTTGCTCATGCGATGGGCAACCATTAGCATCCTCCTCTGTCCAGCTAGGTGCTGGTGTTAGGTGATTCCGACGAACCCGACAAGGAACGGCACGCGGCACGTTCTCCCGCAAATATAACAGAACACAGGGCATTTACAATGCCTTTTTGCGGGCGCTGTGCACAGCGTTTTTTGCCGCAAAAAACGCTGTCACTTTGACGCATTTCGTGCTAAAATAGAAGTACTTTATGGTTATTACGCACCACGGCGGGCAATGCTTCAAG
>MFMI01000030.1:0-12100 GCA_001783465.1 Candidatus Kaiserbacteria bacterium RIFCSPLOWO2_02_FULL_54_13 | reverse complement strand
ATATGGGTTGAGTGAAGCGACCGAGCGAGAGCGAGGAAGTACTGAGGCCAGTAGGCCGAATGTGGCAGTCAATACTATATATAGCGTCCAGCTAGAGGACATGACGCTCGTACACCTCGGCGCGCTCGCCGACACCGAGCTCTCGCACGAGGCGCGCGAGAGCATTGACGAGATAGACGTCCTTTTCGTACCCGTGGGCGGCGATGGCGTGCTGTCGCCCGGGAAGGCGCACGAGCTTGCGGTCTCGCTTGAACCGAAGGTCATCATCCCGATGCATTGGTCTGGCATCGGAGGGCCTAAATCGCTTGAAGCGTTTCTCAAAGCGGCGGGGAACGGGAGCGAGAAGGTGGATAAGTTTACATTGAAAAAGAAGGACATGGTCGGCCGCGATGGGAGTATAATAGTCATAACGTCTTAACTCTTATGAAATCTCTCTCTCAACATATTGAGCACGTGAAGGGGAAGCCGCACCATATCCGCAAGCGGGTCGCCTTCGGCGCCGCCGCAGTCGGTGCCGCGCTTATCGCCCTCGTATGGCTTATAAGTTCTATTAGTATCAACGCGTTCGCTGTCAAGGGGTCTTCATTTGCGGACGCGACGGGACAAGGGGATGTTGAGACGGCTGAATCTCCCGCCAGCGGACTCGCCGGTGCCGCCGCGTCGCTGGAGAGTGCGCGTGCGCCCGCGCGCATTGAGATTGTAGACGCCACATCTTCAGCGCGTCCGACGAAGCAGGCAGAACAGACGACGATACCTTTTTAAGATTCCAATAATCAACCATGGCGCGCGGGAAAGCAGACACAGACAGTAATGCGGCGACGGGAGTCGCCGCGAGCGTCATTGACCAGCCGATTGTCTCGGAGATGCGCCAGTCGTACATTGACTACGCGATGACGGTCATCACCGCGCGCGCCCTGCCGGACGTACGCGACGGGCTGAAGCCGGTGCACCGCCGCATCCTCTACGCAATGAAGGAGCTCGGGCTCCTGCCAGGCGCCAAGTTCCGCAAGTCGGCGCTCGTGGTGGGCGACGTGCTCGGCAAGTACCACCCGCACGGCGACATTGCGGTCTACGACTCTATGACCAAGATGGCGCAGGAATTCTCTTACCGCTACCCGCTCGTGCTGGGGCAGGGCAACTTCGGCTCCATTGACGGCGATAGCCCCGCGGCGATGCGCTACACCGAAGCGAAGATTTCCCGCATCGCCGAGGCGCTCATCACCGATTTGGAGAAAGAGACGGTGGAATGGAATCCCAACTACGATGCGACGCGCGACGAGCCGAGAGTGCTCCCTGCCGCGCTCCCGAATTTGCTCCTAAACGGGACGCTCGGCATCGCGGTCGGGATGGCGACCAACATTCCTCCGCACAACCTCCGCGAGGTGGCCGCCGCCGCCGTCCATCTCATTGACAACCCGGACGCGACGACCGACGACCTCCTCCAGTTCGTCAAAGGTCCCGATTTCCCGCTCGGGGGTGTCGCGTTCAATCAGACGGACATCAAGCACGCGTACGGGAGCGGCAAGGGTCCGGTCGTCGTGCGAGGGGAGGCGGAGATTGTTGATGACCTGCCTGCCGGCAGGCAGGCGGGAAGACGTGAAGGCAGTTGCATCATCATCACCTCTATCCCGTATCGCGTGAACAAGAGCGAACTCATCGCGCGCATCGCGGACTTGGTGCAGGAGAAGAAGCTTGAGGGCATTCGCGACCTGCGCGACGAATCCACCTCTGACATCCGCATCGTGGTGGAGATGAAGGGCACGGCGCATCCGCAGGCGGTTTTAAATAATCTCTACAAGCACACCGAGCTGGAGAGCACGTTCCACTACAATATGCTCGCGCTCGTTGACGGCGTGCCGGAGATGCTCTCCCTTTCGGGCATGCTTGAGCACTTTGTCGCGCATCGGCAGGAGGTGGTGAAGCGCCGCACCGAGTTTGACCTCCGCCAAGCGCAGGCGCGCGAGCACATCCTCCTCGGCCTCTCAAAGGCGCTTGACCACATTGACGAGGTCATCGCGGTTATCAAGAAAGCGGCCGATGTACCCGCCGCCTCGCTCGCACTCCAGAAGAAGTTCGGTTTTTCTGTGCTCCAGGCGGCTGCGATTCTAGAAATGCGCCTCTCCAAGCTCGCCGGCCTGGAGCGCAAGAAGATTGAAGACGAACTCGCCGAGGTACAGGCGCTCATCACGACTCTGAAAGAAATTCTCTCGTCGGCCAAGAAGATTCTTACAGTAGTGAAGCGCGAACTGGAGGAGCTCGCAGAGAAATATGGCGACGACCGCCGCACCAGAATCGTGAAGGGAGGAGTGCAGAACATCTCTACCGAAGACCTCGTACCGGACGAAGACTCTATGCTCGTCTTGACGCAGGGCGGCTATGTGAAGCGGACGAATCCGAGCGAGTACAAGAAGCAGAAGCGCGGGGGCGTCGGAGTCGTGGACATCGCGACCAAGGAGGAAGACATCGTCACGCACTTCCTCGTCACGAGCGCACACAGCGACCTCCTCTTCTTCACCACCTTCGGTAAGGCGTATCAGCTCAAGATGTACGAGATACCGGAGGGAAAGCGCGCGACCAAGGGCAAGAGCATCATGAACTTCCTCCCGCTTTCGCCGGACGAGGCGGTGACGAGCGTGCTCGCGGTACCCAAAGGGGCCGCGCTTGACGCATCCTCGGTCGTTTTCGTGACCGAACAGGGAGCAGCGAAACGGGTGGCGGCCAAGTCCTTCGCCGGAGTGCGCCGCTCGGGCATCATCGCGATTAATTTGAAAAAAGGGGACACGCTCGTCTCGGCGAGTCTCGCAGGGGAGGCCGACACGGTATCTATCGTGACGGCGAAAGGGCAGTCAATACGCTTTGAAGCCGAGGACGTGCGCGAAATGGGCCGCACGGCTGGCGGCGTGCGCGGCATGAGCGTGAAGAAGGGCGACCGCGTCGTCTCGGCGGAAGTCATCCCCGTCCTGCCTGGCGGCAGGCAGGCGCGGGAAGAACAGTCCCTCCTCGTCGTGATGAGCAAGGGCTACGGCAAACGCACAAAGCTGTCTGAATACAAGGTGCAGGGCCGCGGCGGTTCGGGCATCAAGACCGCCGCAGTGACGCCGAAAACGGGCGAGGTCATCGGCGCGCGCGTCGTCTCGGGCGATTTGAAGGAAGAAGAGCTTGTGGTCGTTTCTAAAAAGGGCCAGGTCATCCGCTGTGCGGTGGCCGAGATCCCCTCGCTCGGCCGCGCGACCCAGGGCGTCCGTGTAATGAAGCTCTACCCGGGCGACTCCATCGCCAGCATGGTCGCGCTGTGATATAGTGGCGTCGGTTGTCACCGAACCGTAAGCTCTAAAGGCCTGAGGTGGATACCCGGCACGAGTAATCGGTGATAAGCCGCGAGAAGAATTGGATAGGTATCGTGAATCATGATCACGACCACCCGTCCGATTTGCTACTTCTCGCGGCTTTTTCTCTTCCGCATCTTTTCCACATAATGTCCTTATCAACAGACGGTCGTCAAAGATAAGGACATGTGTGCTATGGTTGCCTGATGGGACACCTTGAAGAATCAGCAAGAAAGCGACGGCGCAAGCAGAACATACAACACGCACTCCTCACGAGTGTCGCCGTCACTGGCCTGCTCGCATGGGCCGTGCTTGCTCCCAATACACTCCAGCTTCTTCGTTATTTGCCCGGAGAACGGAACAAATTCGGTCACCGGATTCGAACGGCGGCCGGACGGCTTGTTGCGAAGGGGCGGGCAACATGGATTGAGAAAAAGGGGAAGAAATATTTACGCATTACCAATCTCGGACGTAGAGAATTAGCCCTTGAACAAGCTAAAATTACTCTTACCGCCCAAAAGAAGCGTTGGGACGGCAGATGGCGAATGGTGGTGTTTGATATTCCGGAACGACGGAGAAGGGTACGGAATCGCTTACGCGAAGTCATGCAAGAGGTTGGATTCGTGCGCATGCAGGACAGCGTATGGGTATATCCCCATGACTGCGAAGACTTCATTGCACTCCTTAAGATGGAGTTAAAAATTGGGAAAGACGTGCTGTACGCTATCGCGGATACGATTGAATACGATAAGCCTCTCCGTATACATTTCGCTTTGCCGCTTGAATAGGAATGTCCTTATTTCTGACGGTCGTCAAAGATAAGGATTTTAGGATAATGTCCGGAGAGAAAAGGAGGGTGTGGTATTTTTGAATTATGAAAAAGATTGTCGTTACGGTGCCGGTGGAGGATGCGGAGAAGGTTCGGCAGGCGATAGGCGAGGCGGGCGGCGGGGAGACGGGGAATTATTCTTTTTGTAGTTTCAGCGTGCGCGGTGTCGGGCGATTTCTGCCGGGAGAGGGTGCGCACCCCGCCATCGGCGAGATAGGGAAGCTCGCAGAAGTTGAAGAGGAGCGGATTGAAGTCACGTGCGACGACGCGCGTGTCGCAGACGTCGCGGCCGCCATCCGTCGCGCGCATCCCTACGAAGAGCCGGTGATTGATGTCTATCTGCTGGGAATTGAAGAAAATTTGATTCAGGAGTACCATATCGGCTGGCATCTTTGAGAAGGAAACCGCCATGGGGATGACGAATTCGACCGAAAAGTTAAACACGTACTATGAGTATCTGCACGAACACAATCCAGACCGCAAGCTACCTGACTTCGTACGTATTATCGGAGCGTGCAGGGGGGCTCGCGGTCACACGCTCCCTACGTTGATATGGGACCTCTTCGCGGAAGGCGAATCGTTTGAATTAGCCGCCGCCGCGGTCCTTAAGAAAAAAGAAGTCCTGTGCGAACAAGAGTGGAGGAAAGCTCGACGCCGTCGGAAACGCGAGACCAAGCAGGGTCGAAGGAAGTAAAAACGGGCCGTTCCCTCGGAGAGAGGATCGGCCCGGATTATTATGCTGTGTTGATTGCGCGGCACGTTGCGGGCCGCGCGTGTTATTTTATAAGTATGACCGCGCACTTCAGTTCTCCGAGAGAGAATGTGCTCCAGCTTGGCCTCCATGAGGGGATGAAGGTCGCCGACCTCGGCGCGGGAAGCGGCCACTACGCGCGCGCCGCGGCGGCGAGCGTGGGGCCGAGCGGGAAGGTGTATGCGATTGACGTACAAGAGGACGTGCTCAAACATCTGAAGCTGAACTCGCACGCGCACCACCAGGGAATCATTGAAACGGTCTGGGGCGACATTGAGAAATTGGGCGGCATCCACCTGCGCGACGCATCACTTGACGCCGCCATACTCGCGAACACGCTTTTCCAAGTTGAGAATCGTTTCGGGCTCCTCGGAGAGATAAAACGCGTCTTAAAGGCCGGTGGCATGCTCATGGTTGTTGATTGGGCGGGGAGCTATGGAGGCATGGGTCCTACCCCCGAGAAGGTCGTGCCCGAGCACGAAGCCGAAGCCTTTTTCATCAACGGCGGCTTCCATAAAGTGAAGTCGTTTCGCGCCGGGCCGCATCATTACGGAATCATCTTCACCTCACCATGACCCATCTATGAAAATTTCTTTCTTCCAAACGGTACTGTTCGGCATATTCGGTCTCGGCGCACTCATCGGCCTCTTCGTCTTCGCGACGCACACGGCCACCAATAGCGGGGGAACAGACGCGGTAGGCCCGGTCGTCATCTGGGGGACGCTCCCGAAGGAGAGTATGAGCGCCGTTCTCGCCGCTTCATCACAGATAGACGAGGGCCTCAAGGGCGTCTCGTATGTACAAAAGAATCCGGCGACCCTCTCGTCAGACCTCGCGTCCGCGATAGCGACCGGTGGCGCGCCCGACCTCATCCTCGCCTCGCAGGAAGAGCTCCATGCGCTCGCGAAGTACCTCGCCCCCATCTCGCTCGCCAATCTCTCGCAGAACACTTTTACAAACGCATTTGTCGGGGGCGCCGATATCTTCGCGGCGCCTGAAGGCTACTACGGCATACCGTTTCTCGTTGACCCGCTCGTCCTCTTCTCAAACCGCGCGATTCTCTCGTCTCTCGGTATCGCGAGGCCGCCGGCCACCTGGGAGGCGCTCATCGGTCTCGTACCCGGCGTCGCGGAGCTGACGCCCGCTCGCCAGATTACGCGAGGCCTCATCGCGCTTGGCACATACGACAATGTTCGTAACGCGCGCGGGATACTCTCGGCGCTCTTCATCCAACAGGGCATCTCGATGTCCGCATACACCACCGGCGGCCTCGCGGCCGACCTCGGCCAGACCTCTTCTAGCGGCCAGCCGCCCGGCAAGGCGGTACTCGGCTTCTACACGCAGTTCGCTGACCCGTCAAAGGTCTCATATACTTGGAACGCATCGCTCCCGAGCTCTGACCAGGAGTTCCTCGCGGGGGACCTCGCGCTCTATCTCGGTTACGCTTCTGAAGCGCGATACTTCGCGCGGGGGAATCCGAACCTTGCGTTCACCGTTTCGCCCCTGCCGCAGCCGGCCACCGCAACGCTCAAGAATGCCTACGGACTCCTCTACGCCTTCATGATTCCCCGAGGAGCGAAGAATCCGTCTGGGGCATATCAGGTGGCGGTACTATTCACGAACCCGGCCGAACAGACCGCCGCGGCCGCCAATACCGGGCTCGCGCCCGCGACTCTAAGCCAGCTCGCGGAGGTGCCAGCCGACCCAATCGCCGTCGTTGCCTATGCCGAGGCGCTCTACTGCAAGGGCTGGCTGTCCCCAACGCCTCCCGACACAGACGTCGTCTTCTCGGGTATGATTAGGGATGTGATAAGCGGTCGTTCGTCCCTAGATACTGCGCTCGCCTCGGCCGAGCGCAGTTTAACCGCGCTCCTGCAACAATAAAATACTATGCGCACCTTCGTCATCGCCTCTTTCATTTTTGCTCTCTTCGCATTCGCGCCTTCGACGCTCGCGGGTTCTGTTCCCTCCAAAGGTTCGTGCCCCGGGGGGACGAGCGATTGTGCCCCCGGTCTCGCGTGCGTGAGCGGAATCTGTGAGAATTTGTCACCGACTCCCGCCAATCCTGGTGTCGGCCTCGTCAATCCGCTCAACGTGGGTAACTGCACTCAGGACACGTGCCTCATGGTCTTTCTCAACAAGATCTTGGACTTCGTGATTCAAATCGGCACCATCGTCGTCATTCTCATGCTGGTCTATGTCGGCTACCTCTTCGTCACCGCGCGCGGGAACGACGCGAAGATAACCGAGGCGCGCCAGGCACTTCTCTGGACTGTCGTGGGCGCCCTTATCCTCATCGGGGCGAAGGCTATTTCTACCGGTATTGAGGCGACGGTGAGGGCGCTCTCTGTCGGCAAGTAACATGACCCGACACACTTTAGTATGACGGGTATATGACCTTCGCCCAATTCGTCGGCAGTGGCACGACCGGCATTATCGGCGCCATTAACACCGCTGTCGTGCCGGCCATATTCGCCTTCGCCTTCGCCGCCTTCGTCTGGGGCGTTATGCGGTACTTCTTTGTGAATGGCGGCGAAGAGGCGAAGCGCGCCGAAGGGCGCCAGTTCGTCCTCTGGGGCATCCTCGCGATGGCAGTGCTCCTCTCGGTCTGGGGTCTCGTGAATATGCTGTTATCCACTCTCGGTATCGCCCCTTCTGGGGCCCCGTGAATATGCTGTTATCCACGCTTTTTCTTTCTTCGTATAGCGCCCGCCGCGTAACGTGTCATACTTGTCATATATGAAATCAATCGCCAGCATCGTTTTACCGCTTGCCATTCTTCTCACTCCCCTATATGCGTCAGCCGTGTATACCCAACAGCAAAATACCGGTTATACATACGGTTTTGTTTCAACGTCCGGCAACTTCTTCGGGCCGGGGACGTGCACCGGCTACATAGGATGCCTCGCAGACACCATCATCGGCGTCATCAATGGCATCCTCGTGCCGGTCCTCTTCGCCGTCGCCTTCATTGTCTTCCTCTACGGCGTTGCCTTAAAGTACATCTTCTCTACAGGCGATGCGACAAAGGTTGCAGAGGGCCACAAGCTCATCCTCTGGGGACTTGTCGCCTTCGTCGTCATGTTATCGCTCTGGGGGCTGGTGAACGTCGTCGCGAACACCTTCGGTCTCCAGGGCGCCTACGCGCCACCCTATCCGGACTCATATCCACGCTAATAGTATGAAAAAAATCTCTCGCTTCGCCGCTCTCTTCGTCTTCGTCGCGTTATTTGCCGTCCCGCTCCCCGCATCGGCGGCGTGCCCGGTCGGTTATACACCTGATCTTAATAACTCCGCTAATTGTATCCCGAACTCCCCGACATACGGCGCTGGACCACAGATAGTTCCAAATACGTCTTCTCAATCTGGGGGCGTCAACGAGACCTATCTACGGCTCTATTACGACCTCGTCCTTACGGTAGTCAATTCTTACCTCGTCCCTATCCTGATTGCCATCTCGTTCATCGTCTTTCTCTGGGGCGTCTTCAACTACTTCATTTATGGAGCAAGTGACGAGACGAAGCGTAAAGAAGGCAGGCAGTTCGTCCTCTGGGGCATCATCGGGCTCGTCATCATATTCTCTACATGGACCTTGGTGAATATCGTTAAGGGCACTCTATTCCCAACAACGGTCCAGAACACCGCCCCGACCCCTCCGAGGCTCTAAAGGCTCTTATCCACACGCACCGCGGGAGCATATTGACCGCGGCGGCAGAGACGTTACAATTACCGCATTAATCAATTATTTGCCTTATGAAAAAAGCACTTGCCCTTACGTCACTCTCGCTCGCGGCATTCGCCCTGCCGCTCGTCTCTCTCGCGGCGGTCAGGAACCTCTCGGATGCCGGCTCGTTCATTATTGACACCATCAACAATATCCTCGTGCCGGTGCTCTTCGCCGTCGCCTTCATCGTCTTCCTCTTCGGCGCTTTCTACACCTTCATCGTCGGCGCCAACAATGAGGAGGTGAAGGAGAAGGGCAAGAATCTCATGCTCTGGGGCCTCATCGGCTTCTTCGTGATGGTCTCGGTGTGGGGTCTCGTGAATATTCTTACCGGCTCCATCAGTTTCGGCAACAACACTGGAGTGACCCCTCCAGAGGCGGGCGGAGTTCGCTAGGTAATGGAGGTACTCAATGCGTTCCTCGTCAAGGTCGTTACGGAGATCGTTAATCCGGTCATCCTGCTTCTCTCTGCGGCCGCCTTTGTAGTCTTCGTCTGGGGCGTGTTCCAGTTCGTTGTCCATGGCGGAGACGAAGCGAAGCGCAAGGAGGGAAGGAGCGCTATCTTCTGGGGCATCATCGGGCTCGTCATCATCTTTGGCGCATACGGCATCATCAACGTCGCACTCGGCACCTTCAGCCTCGGACCAATCAAGCCGCTCCCGCGATAGGGAAGTGAATAAGAAAAAAGGAAAAGGCCATGCAACCGCATGGCCTTGATCGTTTAGCCGAGCAAGAAAGCTCTCAACAAACGATACCGCTATCCTTGGTGAACCAATGCCGAGGCGGTGTGACGCCATTGGTTGGAGAGAACCGGAATGTCCCGACCGGTTTTTCCTTGCAGGTTCCGTTCGCGACCTCTTCGAGGGTGCATGCATACCGGTGCTCCGCAACGCTACTTGAAGAGACCATGTAGCCGAACCCTTCCAGGTTTGCAAACACCGGAGGGTCGAAGCATACGCGGCTTCCCTCAGGCACTTGCGTCGCCTTGAGTGCTGGCGGACACGGTCGCGCGTAGGTGCAATCAGTTGCCTCCCGTTGTTGTTGCTGGACCTGTGCCTGCGGTGGAGGAGGTGGTTTCTCGCCCCAGGCCAAGTCCACCAGCGGGATGACGACAAAGAGCATGACGAGTGCAGTGGCGAGAAGCCACTGTACCGCCGTCGCCCACAACGCCTTGAAAGCGAAGAGGACGAGAAGCGGTACGCCGAGGATCAGGATGACCCACAGCCAGTAGTTTTTCGTCCACCTCCACACGTCTTCCAACGATGGTGCTTGCAGAAATGTGGTGAGTTCATCACCCCAGAACATCCAGAGCACAAGGGCAAGAGCGAGGATTGTAGCAGTGTAGCCGACGTACTCAAGGTGTCCCTTCAGCCAAGTTCGCTGTGCAGGGGACAGGCTCTGATAGACCTTGATACCCACGAGAGCGAAGACAGCAATGACAACCAGAATCTTGAAGAAGATAAGCATCTCGTTCCCCTCATTTCTTCAGGAAGTTGCCGAACAGCTTCTGGATAGCTTCAAGCGGAAAGAAAATGGTGTTGGACGTTCCCTGTGCCATTTCCCGTAGTGTACGAAGCGACTCAAGCTGCATTGCTTCAGGACCCTCGGCCTTTATTGCCTTGTATGCCGCCGCAAATCCCTCGCCCTCGAGTTTTTGTTTATCTCTTTTCCCTTCGGCCTCTCGACGTACGCCCTCAGCCTGAAGGCGTTTAGCCTCCTCGTCATCGATTGCATCAAGTGTCTCTTTCGGGACATCAATATGGTCGATAACAACTTGCGTTGAATGCTTCAAGCCTGTTTTGATGAGAAGCTCGCTTGCATCGCCTTTTACCACAGCGTCTCTTATTTTTTGCGCAAATTGCTTGCGCTCGCTTAGGATCTCGATATAGGTCATCTTGCTCCCGACGCCCCGAGCCTCGTCTAGGATAATCTCGTGAAAGATGTCCGTAAGGTCTTCGATTTTTTCAGGCGACGGCAATAGCTTGACACACTGAAGCAGTTCTTTGTAGTCCGCCGGCCAGTTGAAGCGGAAGGAAAGCGTAACCCCGATGTTAACGGGACCCGCCGTTATTTTTTTTATTCCGGCCGTAACTTCGCCTGCAGCGGTAATAAAACCGCCTGCAGGCAGGGCTCTCCCTTGCTCGTCTTTCACTATCTTCCGTTCTACATCGCGGCGTGCGATGACCAGCTCGACGACTTTCGTCGTGTACCGGCGTACCCATGCGATCCCAAACGGGATCCAGAACCAGCCAGACTCCACTACAGCATAGGGTCGTCCGAGCAGAATCTTTACGACACGCTCGTTCTCATGAACGATGCCAAATCCGAGAACTGCCCAAACAGCCATCAGCAGAACAATCCAAAGGATGACTTCCTTGACAACAAGAACGAATTCCATGACGCTGTCTCCTCTAAGGTGCGACGTTGATCAGATACCACAATAATGAATGGAAAAACCAGCCTCCTGCGCTCTATAATACACGGAACTAGGGAGTTGTCAAGGTGCTGTGGGCGAGGAGGGACTCGAACCCTCACCTCTTGCGAGACATGGTCCTAAGCCATGCGCCTGTACCAATTCGGCTACTCGCCCAAGTATTTTTCCGCGACCGCTAATTTTCTCTGCAGTGCATACCTACGTGAGTTAGCATACATTGCTTTGAGGATTTGTATAGAATCACTTTTCCCAAACCTCAATATCTGTGTAGACTTTTTATCCAACTTTGTAATCCAACCGCCTCGAATATTATAGATTCTTCGTACATTTTTCAGCATCCATTCGAGGAACGTTCTACTTGCTGACGTGAGGGATAGTCGGAGTTGTGCATGTTTACTTTCAGGATGTCTGGACTCATTGATGCTACCGTCTCCGTCTATACATCCTCGTAGAAAATCAGAGAAGAACTTATCAGGAACTTGAACTTTCCTTATTGTTTTTGATTTTGCTGGCGTGAGTCCTATAGAGAGGAGAAATGCATAAAAATTTTTACTACCAAATTGCAGCACATAATATTTTTTATCAGTTGAACCCCCACGAGCTTTTCGACTAAACGTATTCGAAAGATGCAATATATCCTTCACATTTTGGACCATCTCGAGGTCTTTTGAAGTGATGTTTATATGTCGCCCGTCCGGTGAAAGATTGCCGTCGGTTGTAATAATTCCAATCACGTAAGCGAGCGAGTAGGACCACTTTGTTTCAATATATTTAATACGCCTGTCCATACCTAAGGATTATAGCGTATACCATTATAAAAAGCCAGTGATAAACACACGTAGTTTTGTGCGCCTACCTGGGCTCGAACCAGGGACCGTCTCCTTAAGAGGGAGCTGCTCTACCAACTGAGCTATAGGCGCAAGAGAACTTTTACAATTTAGCACACGATGATGCGTACCCCATTTAGTGGACACTTTCGAAACCCACTCCCACGCTCGACTTTGTGAGAAGATGGCCCCTGTACTCAATCGGGGAC
>MFMI01000029.1:38282-38651 GCA_001783465.1 Candidatus Kaiserbacteria bacterium RIFCSPLOWO2_02_FULL_54_13 | reverse complement strand
TGATTGTGGAACGGCTTGAACACGATAAGCATCTGCGCGAACATTTCAAACTTCCTCTTGAGTAGTCCATGATATGTAACTATCCACAATCTGTCGCTATAGCTACAAGTCGTGGATAGTTGGTAATTTAATAAATTTTTGAATTGGTATGATGATACATATGCGATTTATGCTCGGGGTGGATGAGGCGGGGCGGGGTCCCCTCGCGGGGCCGGTCGCCATCGGTGTCGTGGCCGTGCCGGAACGCTTCCTTATCACGAGAGAGTTCCCGGGCCTCGTGGATTCTAAACAGATGTCGCCCTTGGCGCGAGAGAAGACGTTTAAGCTTTTGCAGGGACGCGTGCGGAACGGAGACATTCAATGTTGTGT
>MFMI01000029.1:33342-38260 GCA_001783465.1 Candidatus Kaiserbacteria bacterium RIFCSPLOWO2_02_FULL_54_13 | reverse complement strand
GGTGTACGGGAGCAGGAAGGATTGATAGGTGGGGGCTCTCGCGCGCGGTCGCCGCCGCTATTGCGCGCGGTGTCCGCGCGCTCGCGCCCTCTCCGGACAACGTTTCCATTTATCTTGACGGGCTTCTCACGGCACCTCGTGAATATAATCAACAGACCATCATCGGCGGGGACGAAGCCGTGCCGATTATCGCGCTCGCTTCTATCGCGGCAAAGGTGGTGCGCGACCGCCTGATGACGCGCCTCGCCAAAGAATTTCCCGAATACGGATTTGAGATACACAAAGGCTACGGCACCAAGATGCACTACGAAGCACTCGAAAAACACGGCCTCTGCGCTATCCACCGTCGCTCCTTCATCCACCTTGATTTTCCGCCATTATAGGACTATACTCTCCTCCGGTGTCCGGTCATGGGGGAATTGAGAGATCCTATGGAGGATGGACACAAGAACAAGATCTTTTTGGGGAAGAAGAATGCAAATGCAACAGCCACAGGTACCAAATCCACGCCCGAGCGTGGAAGAATTATTTGAAGTAGGATTTCGCCACTGCGTTTGTGTGGAGAATCAACGAAAGTGTATCAACGCAGGAACTCTCCTATGTGGCGACGGCCAACCCGCCACCCTACAATGCAGAAAAGCCAAAGGTCTGATTACTCCGGAAGCGGCACAAGGATGCCTTTCCGCGAGGCTTATCGCAATTCCCAACCCCAACTAATTTCGAGCGGTTCCGTTCTTACCGGGACGGGTATCCCACTCGTAAAAGACGTCGTCTTACCGGACGGCGTTTTGATTTTTTATATACAACGTGCTAGGGTAGTCACTATGTCAATCCGCATGCGCCATACGAGCGGTCATACTGGCAATCGCCGGTCTCATCACGCGCTTAAGAAGATGAACATCGTGAAGGATGCAGAGAGCGGGAACCTCCGCCTCCCGCACCGCATTGATGAGGTCACGGGTATGTACCGAGGTAAGCAGATATTTCAGCCGCCCGCCGGAGGCGGGTCCGCCTCCGGCGGAAAGGCCAAGAAACTGAAGGGTCCTGACACCGAGCCTGCAACTCCGAAGCACGTCCATGAACATGCGCATGAAGTGCATGCGAACGCAGAGGCAAAAGGTCTGAAGGGGATTTTTGGAAAGATCGCCACCGGCGGTCGACCGAAGGCGCGGAGCGGCTTCGGCGGAGGCGTTTAAAATTTCTTATACACAAATCCACAGTACGCGGCCGCGCTCCTTGCGCGGCCGCGTTGTTTGCTATACTACCTGGGTACAGATCTTTCCATGGCGAACCGACATCTAGCGCGTTCCATCGTTCTCCAGACCCTCTTTGAGTGGGACACGACGCACGCCTCCGAGAGTGATGCGCGAGTAGTCCTCGCGCGCAACGTCGCCGAGTTCGGCGGCGAAGATGTCGACCAGTCGTTCATGGACAATCTCCTTGCTGGCGTACTCGCCAAAAAAGGCGACATTGACCTCGTCATCTCCAAGGCCGCGCCCGAGTGGCCGCTTGAGCGCATCGCGCCTGTGGATAGAAATATCTTGCGTCTCGGGCTCTACGAGCTCCTCTTCGCTGACCGCTCCCAAGTACCGGCGAAGGTCGCCATCAACGAGGCAATTGAACTCGCCAAGACCTTTGGTGGCGACTCCTCGGGCCGCTTCGTCAACGGAGTCCTCGGTGCCATCTATAAGGAGCTCGGTGAGCCCGGCAAGGACGAGCAGGGAGGAAAGAAGAACCCCAAGATGAAATATGAAGACCTACCGCTCCAGTCGCTCGGCGGGGCAGTCGTCTACGCCAAGCACGACGGCCAATATTACCTCGCCCTCGTGCATGACGTGTTCGGCCACTGGACCTTGTCCAAGGGCAAGATAGGCGATAGCCCCGACATCGTGAACGAGACGGTTGAGCAGGGTACTGTTCGCGAGATCAAAGAAGAGATCGGTATCGCCATCACGATTGAACAGAAGATCGGAGAGAACGAATATGTCGCCTCGCATCCCGAGAAAGGCAAATATAGGAAGCATGTGACCTACTTCCTTGCGAAGGCCGAGTTTGAGCCACTTCATCTGCAGGAGGGGAAGGGCGGGCTGGACGACGTGAAGTGGTTCCGCCTCCAGGACATCATTGACCTCAATTTCTACGATGATATGCTCCCCATCGTCACCGCGGCCGTTCAGAAGCTCTTGGATAAAGCGAGTCAAGAAAAAAGCACGAAACTCGAAGCACGAAATTCGAAATAAGTGCGAATATCTAAATTCAAAAAGTTTCAAAATTTGTTTCGGATTTCGAGCTTAGAATTTCGAATTTTAGTGTAAACTATAGTCATGCCTGATTTCAACACATTTGCAGAAAAGCTTGGGTTCCCATTCAACAACCTCAATCTTCTGATTGAGGCTTTAACGCACCGCTCCTATCTCAATGAGCACCGCGACTACGCCGGCAGTCACAATGAGCGGCTAGAGTTCCTCGGCGACGCCGTGCTGGAGCTCGCCACCACGGACTTCCTTTTCAAAAAGTTCCCCGCGAAGCCGGAGGGCGAGCTCACCGCCTATCGCGCCGCATTGGTAAATACCGTCTCGCTCGCCGAGAGCGCGCAACTGCTCGGCATCAGCGACTACCTCCTGCTTTCAAGGGGGGAGGCGAAGGACACGGGGCGCGCACGAGACGTGATACTCGCAGACGCGTTTGAAGCCATCATCGGGGCGATTTATCTGGACTCCGGATATGCCTCTGCCGAAGCGTTTATAGCGAAAAATTTGTATAATAAAATTGACGACGTTATCGCCAAGCGTTCCTATCAAGACGCGAAGAGCCGTTTCCAAGAAGTCGCGCAGGAGAAGCGGGGCATCACGCCTAATTACGAGACACTCTCCGAAGTCGGTCCCGACCACGATAAACGCTTCACCGTTGCCGTGTTCATCGGCGCGTCCGAAATCGCCCGCGGTACTGGTCAAAGTAAACAAGAGGCCGAACAATCCGCCGCCCAAGCAGGTCTTGATAAGACCAGTTGGTGATGGTATAAAAATATCTAGAACTTGCGACGGGTGTCGCGAGCAGTTCTATGGAGGATGCTGTGTTCAAACCTTGGTGTGTGAATGCTGTCGTGAGCGTGTTGCAGTTTCTGCTCGGTATCGGGATGTACTGGTGGTTCGGGAGTGTCGCCATTGCTGCAGCGACTGTGGGGTTCGTCACATTTTGTTCTCTTCTCCCGATCGTTGAAGGCGCATTCCCGCGCTATTGCGAAATGATGGAACAAATTGTAGGCGCAGCTACATCCGCTACGTTTGCAATCGCCATTAGTGCTCTCGCGGCGCACTTTCTCCTTCAGGAGAACAGCTATCTGGGCTGGGGATTCCTCGTGTCCGTCGTGGTTCTTCTGGTCGTAGCATTTCTGTTGCTCGCTTTTGCATTCGTTCTCGTTCTTATCATCGCCGGGGATTACAAAAGCATCGATAAGATTCAAGAGCCGCCTTTAGTTTTCATCGTCTGTCTTTTGCCGGCCGGCATCGGGCTTCTATTCGGAGCGTTTTACTTTCCGATCCGACACTATCGCCGTCGCGTCTCGGCTGTCTGAACCTTCTGCACCTTGTGTGCGCAACGCCTTCCTTACCGAGGGCGTTCGTTTTTATACGAATGGACGACCGATTTATCCAAATGTCCTTATTATTGACGACCGTCAAAGATAAGGACATGCGCAAATGACTAATGTATACCATCCACAATACAATGCGGTCGCACTCTGCTTTGGATAGGTATCCCAACTATGTAACTATAGCGACAAACTCGAGATAGTGGGCAGGGGGGAAAGGAGGATGAACACCGAGGGTATTTGTTTTTCCACGCCACTATTACTTATCCGAATTTTTATCTTATAGGATAAAAATTCAAACATCCCAAACCTCGTGCTACAGCAGTAAATTATGGATATTCGATATCTCTATCTTTAACGGTCGTCGATTCATAGGGAGATTTTTGAACGATGACGTTTGACATGTGCGACTCCACACCGGCGCACGCGAAACGGCATTCGGTGCGTTATACTGTTCACATAATGCTCAAGCGGCTGGAAATAGTCGGGTTTAAATCGTTCGCCAAGAAGACGGTCTTGGACTTTTCTAATTCCACCACCGCCATCGTGGGGCCGAACGGGTCAGGGAAGAGCAACGTCGCCGAGGCGTTCCGCTTCGCGCTCGGCGAGCAGTCAATGAAGAGCATGCGCGGCAAGCGCGCCGAGGACCTCATCTGGGGTGGCTCACACACGACCCCGAGGGCGAACCGCACGGCGGTCTCTATCATCTTTGATAATTCCCGCCGCGTTTTTAAGATTGATTTTGATGAAGTTTCTCTTGAGCGAGCGGTCTTCCGCGATGGGACAAGTGAATACTCTATTAATGGTTCGCGCGTCCGTCTACGTGACATCAATGAACTCCTCGCCGGTGCGAACATCGGCGAGACCGGCCATCACATCATTTCCCAGGGCGAGTCCGACCGGATACTGCTCGCGAACGCGCGCGAACGCCGCTCTATGCTGGAGGACGCGCTCGGGCTGAAGCTCTATGAATTTAAGAAGCAGGAGGCAGAGCGGAAGTTGGCAAAGACCGAAGAGAACATCGCACAGGTGAACTCGCTCCGGAGAGAGCTCGCGCCGCACCTGCGCTTCCTCGAGAGCCAGGTGAAGAAGCTTGAACGGGCCGATGCATTGAAAGCGGAGCTTATCAAGACTGCGCAGATATATTTCGCGACTGAAGACGCCTACATCGCGAGCGAGAAAGCGAACGTCGCGGGAGAGAAACGAAGCGCGGCCGAGCGGCTCGCCGTCGCAAGTGCCGAACTTGACCGCATCGCGGACCCGAAGCTCGCGGACGGGGACACGATAAAGCGCACCGAAACATTGCGAAAGGCGGAAAATGAGGTGACC
>MFMI01000029.1:10056-33323 GCA_001783465.1 Candidatus Kaiserbacteria bacterium RIFCSPLOWO2_02_FULL_54_13 | reverse complement strand
GGTGAAGCGCCGCGCGGCCGCGGTCGCACGCGAGCCGTATGCAAAAGTTCCGCGCGAAGAGCTTGAAGCGCTCCACATTGAGGTGGAGAGGCAGGCCGAGAGCGCGGGTAACAGCAATGATGCGATGCGCGCGGCGCTTGACGCTATCAGAAATGCGGTTAAATTTTTCTTCACCCGATACGGCTCGCCGAGCGACGAACGCTTTACCGAAGAAGAAGATGCGGCATTCAAACTGGAGACCCAGCGCACCGAACTCGCCGAGAAATATGCAAAGGTGTCCGCCGCTCTTGAGAAGGCCGAACACGCGCGCGCCCGCGCGCGCGAAGCGATGGTCGCTCTTGAAGAGACGGGGAGAGAAGTGCGCCGCCGTATTCTTGGTTTCGCACAGGCGAAGTCGCATGAGGAGGGCGAGGTGGCGAAGAGCGAAGCGCGCGAATATGAACTCAAACTTTCTGCCGAGAATCTTGAACGCGATAAGGCAGAGACGCTCGCGCTCGCCGGTACGGCGGTCATCTCCTACGAACCGCTCGCGCATATGCCAAACGAAGAGCGAAAGGTGCAAGAAGGCCGCCGGCACACGCTTGAACGGATGAAGATCCGCCTGGAAGAGGCGGGCGGTACGGGCGAAGAGATTAGGCATGAGCATAAAGAAGTCTCCGAGCGCGAGGCATTTCTCGCCAAAGAATTGGATGACCTCGCGAAGTCGGCCTCCGGCCTCGGGGCCCTGATTGACGATTTGGACACAGAGCTCCAGAAGCATTTTTCCGAGGGGCTCGCGAAGGTGAATGCCTCGTTCGGTGAATACTTCGCTTTAATGTTTGGCGGCGGCGGCGCGAAGCTCACTCTTGAAGTCGAGGACGACGTAGAGGAGTCCGAAGATCCCGAGAAGTCATACGACGAGGGAATGGGACCAAAGGCCGAGGAACGGCCGGGCATAGAAATCGCCGTGAATTTGCCGAAAAAGAAGATACGTTCCCTGATGCAACTCTCGGGCGGGGAACGGGCGCTCACCTCTATCGCGCTCATCTTCGCGATGAGCCAGGTGAATCCGCCGCCATTTCTCATATTGGACGAGACCGACGCCGCGCTTGACGAGGCGAACAGCCGGCGCTACGGCGATATGATAGAAAACCTCGCGAAGAAGAGTCAGCTCATCGTCATCACGCACAATCGCGAAACAATGAGCCGTACCAGCATCCTCTACGGCGTCACGATGGGCGGCGACGGTGTCAGTAAGCTATTGTCTGTAAAGTTTGAAGAAGCAGTTGCCGTCGCAAAATAAAAGATTAAGGGGTACCTTATTTCTATCGCGGAGACCGACCGCGGTTGAAGTTAGGTTCCGTGAGGGAAGGCGGGGCGAAGAGCCGTGGGCCGACGGGTAAAGCCGGGCACTGCGTTCCCAGTACCTCTTCTTTCACTTCTCCCATGTCGACAGGAGAAGGCTCCCTCGGGGTTATAAATCTGACATGCGCCGCAAACGTTTGATCGTCACGGCTAGGGGCGCGGATCTGCGAATCCGCGCCTTTTTCTTTAGGCCGGCACAAAATCAAGCTCTTTTTCGTCGTATCTTGTTTTGTATAGATATCCACGAGATGTAGCTATAGCGACAAGTTGTGGATACCCCGATCAAACTCAGCGATGCGGGTCCCGTTAGAAATCAGATTTTCAACGGGGGAGAGCGGCTTAAACAGGGACAAAATCTAACTCCTTTTCTGCAATTCGCGCCGCTGACAGTTTGACGCGGATGGGGTCACCGAGCTGGTATGTCTTGTGCGTGCGACGGCCGACGAGGCGGTAGTGCTTTTCTTCATATTCAAAGTAGTCATCACCGACCGCCCTGATATTTATCATCCCATCGGCATGCGTCTCGGCGAGCTCCACATAGAGGCCCCTATCAGTAACACCAGAAATGACCGCGTTAAACTCTTCGCCCACGCGCAGCGCGAGGAATTCTACCTGCTTCATCTTAATAGAGTCGCGCTCGGCATCAGAGGCCGCGACCTCGCGCTCCGAGGCGTGAAGCGCGAGCTTATCAAAGTCCTGCATCTCTGTGGCGGTGATGGGAACGCCGCCTGTGTGCGCCTTCACGAGCCGGTGGATGACGAGGTCGGGATAGCGGCGTATCGGCGAAGTGAAGTGGGTGTAGAAATCAAAGGCGAGGCCGAAGTGGCCGATGTTGCGGGTCGCGTACACCGCCTTGCTCATAGAACGGAGCGTCGCGGTCTTTATTAAATACTCCTCCGGCTTCCCTTTTACTGATTCAAGAAGTTTATTCAGCTCTGCGCCCGTCACCTTACCAGCGCCCGAGGTCTTCAGGTGGTAGCCCATCACGCGCAGGAGATGCGCGAGATTCTCTATACGGTCGGTGTCCGGCTCGTCGTGGACGCGATAGAGTGACTGGAAGTGCGGGCCGCCATTACTCGTCAATTTGGAAAGATGCTTTGCCACTGCTTCATTTGCGAGAAGCATAAAGTCCTCAATCAAGAGATTGGTCGCCTTGCGCTCTTTCAAGTGTACGGCAATCGGCTTACCTTCGGCGTCCAGCTCCACCTTCACTTCGGCAGTATCAAATTCTATTGCCCCTCGCTTCGCTCGGGACGCGCGAATCTTTTTAGAAAGTGCGAGCAGTGTGGAAAGTTCTTCATACATCGTGCCTTTGCCCGCGTCCAGCACCTCCTGTGCATTTTCATACGTGAAGCGTTTATTGGAATGGATAACCGTCTCGCCAAACCATGTGTCCTTAATGTTTGCGTCAGCATCAAGCGTGAAGACCGCCGAGACCGCGAGACGGTCTTCGTCTTGTCGGAGCGAGCAAAGGTCGTTGGAGAGCACTTCGGGGAGCATCGGGATGGTGCGGTCTACGAGATAGACAGATGTGGCGCGCGCAAGGGCTTCTGTATCAAGTTCGGTGCCGGGCTTCACGAAGAATGAGACATCGGCGATGTGGACGCCGACTTCTATATTTCCATCAGGGAGTTTTTGCACAGAGAGTGCATCATCAAAGTCCTTTGCGTCAAAGGGGTCAATGGTACATGTGGGCACATTTCTGAAGTCACGGCGTTTTGGATTTTTTGCTTCTTCAGCAAGTATTGTTGCACCATTTTTCTCCAGAAGCTCTGCATCGGCAACGACACCGGGAGGGAAGTCGGATGAGAATCCCTGGCCCAAGGCGAGCGCGCGCATTTCGGTCTCGTGCACGCCTGCGGGCCCGATAACCTGTTCAATGTGACCTAGCGGATATTCCTTGTCGGCGGCCCACTCACCGAGACGCACGAGCACTTTGTGGCCGATTGGTGCCTCGCCGCGGTCGCGGATGACAATGGGTACATACATCTTCTTATAGTCAGGAGCCAAGAGGGTAAGGCCATCCTCCTCAACCAGAGTCCCGACAAATGTTTCTCGGGCTCTTGAAACGATTTCAACTACCTTGCCAGAGGCGCGCGGCGGCATCACTCCTCTCGGGTCGCGGTATATGCCTGCGGGAGTGACCTTCACGATGTCGCCCGCGAGCGCGTGGCCCGCCCATTCAGCCGGTATCAGCAGGTCCTCCTCTTGCCCTTCTACAGCAAAAAAGCCGATGCCCTTGCGGGTCATCGTTATGGGGCCTTCGTATAGATTCTCCGCCATTTGCCCAACTGTAGCACCTCTGCTATAGTGCGCCAATCATGTTGATGATTCGATTTCAGCGCATCGGCCGGACCAATGATCCGGCATTTCGCATTGTCGTTTTGGAGAAGGAGCGCGCCGCCAAGGCCGGCAATATCGTGGAGCTCCTCGGCACCTACAACCCGCGGAGCAAGGCGCTCACCCTGAATGAAGAGAGCGTGAAAGAGTGGATTAGCAAGGGCGCCCAGCCGACCGGCTCTATCCACAACCTCTTGGTGAACAAAGGCGTGATTCAGGGCAAGAAGGTGAATGTGCTCCAGAAGCACACGCCACAGAAGCCCACCGAAGGCGGGTCCGCCTCCGGCGGAAAGGAGGAGACCGTAGCACCAGTGCCCACCGAGGTAGAAGTCGTTGCCGAAGCCGAGCCAGCTCCAGAAGTAACTCCGGCAGCATAATGGAACCAGACCAAGCATTTCTTGAATACGCAGTGAAGGCGCTTGTAGACCACCCCGAGTCGGTAGAGACGACGCGCACCATAGACCAGATGGGTGTTCTCCTCACACTCGTCGTGCATCCGGATGATATGGGGAAGATTATCGGCAAGAGCGGCAAGACCGCCGAGGCCCTGCGCATCCTCTTGCGCGTCGTGGGGATGAAAGGGAACGCGCGCGTGAATCTCAAGATAAACGAACCCGTCGGCGGCAAGCGCGAACAAGAACACAAAACCGTTGATCAGGTCGTTGAAGAATTGTAATCGCTCGGGGTTTCGAACCCCTCGCTCATGAAATTCCACCTAATCACATTATTTCCGGAAGCCTGCGACGCATATTTGAGCGCGTCCATCATCGGTCGCGCTCGGAAGGAGAAAAAGATTTCAATAAAGTACCAGAAACCCCGCGACTTCGTCGCGGGGCCAGCAGGGAGCTACAAGAAGGTAGACGACAAGCCATACGGCGGCGGCCCCGGCATGGTGATGGCCGCGCTCCCTATCATTAAGGCCGTCGAAAAAGCCATTAATGCCAAGGGGCGCCCTTGGCAGAAGGTAAAGGCGAAGAATGGCAAACGACCTTTGGTCGTTTGGTTTAGGCCGGGGGCAAAGCAGTTTACGAACAAAGATGCGGATAAGCTCGCGGAATATGATGAGGTTGTACTTGTCTGCGGCCGCTACGAGGGCATCGACGAGCGCGCGAAGAAAATCTTGAAGACACTCGCGCCAGTCAAAGAATTTGCGGTGGGCGAGGCGGTCTACACGGGCGGGGAGGTGCCCGCTCTAGCAATAGTAGACGCCGTCACGCGCCGCTTGCCCGGAGTCTTGGGTAAAGACGCGTCAGTAGAGGAGCGCCGCATCGCCTCCTCCTCTGTCTACACCCGCCCCGAAACCATTTTGTACAAAAAGAAGAATTATAAAGTTCCTGCAGTTTTACGTACAGGGCACCACGCGAAAATTAACGCCTGGAGAAAACAGAAATAACGAAGAGGAGTCCTTTCACACGTCCGCGTATGTTATGGAGTGAAAAGTAAATGTCCTTATTATTGACGACCGTCAAAGATAAGGACATTTAAATCGGCTCCAAACCGGCCACCACAAACATTGACAAATGGCGCAAGAAGAGTTAATATACGCTAGTCTATATGGTTGCGCCTTACAACTGAGATGAGTGGTGAAAAGTCTTAATTCAGCCCGAAAACCTGGATGGAGATGAAGAACGAACGCTTCCGTCATTCGACCACGAACGGTCTACATAAGGCACGAGGAGTTCTTTTCATGACTGCTAATATCACTACCGAGGGTTTGGCTAGCCTCGCAATGGGCCGCCGCATTCCGGATTTCTTCGAGAATGTGTGGGAGAGGAGAACAGGCGTAAATCCCGTTGCTGTGGCTTTGCGCATTCGTCAAAACAAGAGATATGAAGAGAAGGCGATGTTCGGGACCGTGTTGCTTGTTTACGTTGCAATATCCTCTGTCCTCGCTTTCACACTGTCTTCTGACGAAGGGTGGTGGACGGGGGGAGGCAGTCATCCCTGGCTCTTGCTGGTGCAGTGGCTGTCCCTCGCCATCATGCTTTCGCTCGGGACTTCGTTGATTTTCGCCGGGCTCGGTGGTCGCGAGCTCATATCAGAAGGAGAAATTCAGAATGCGAAGGACTTTTGTCGCCATCTCACGACCTTCTGCATATGGGGTGATTGCTCACTGGGAGAGCTTACCCATAGTGCTGGTGAAGGGGAAGCGAGGCAAGTCGCCGAGGCCCTCCTGATTGGGGATGCACAGGCAGCATTAAGTCACGAGAAGACGATGTCGGACTTGAGCAATCGTTACGATGTCCTGGCTCATCTCGGACTTGTGTCCGGCGGCTACGATAAGTTCTTCAAAGCGGCCAAGAAGAAGCCGGTCAAGGCAGCCTAAGGTTCGGTTCGACGATTCTACAAGAGGATTCCTTCGGGGGTCCTCTTTTGTTTTATCCCCAGGGGCACTTGCGTAGATATGCGGGGGGTGATACGTTAAGGGCACAAGATACGAGTGAGTCACGGAGCCCGTCACACTGCAGAAGTGTGGGCGGGCGGAGGGCGGGGAGAGATACATACGGGAAACGAAGAAAAACGCATAAGCGCAAGCGGATTTGTTTCCGTGCGTTCGCATTTGTATATGTGTATGTGTCACTTTATCCACTTTAGGCCATCCCTGCATGCAAAAGAAACTCGTCCAGAAGACCTTTGGTGCATATCGAGCTCCCTCGGTCCCGTTCCCGGACCTCGTTGGGCACCAGCGGTCTTCATTCGCATGGCTCTTGAAAGACGGCTTCACCGAACTCTTCAAAGAGTTCTCGCCCATCTCTGATTACTCGGGGAAGAAGTTCCAACTTGAGTTTGAGAGTTTTGAGATTGGCGAACCGAAGTATGACGAGGGGTTCGCGCGCGAGAATATGCGCACCTACGAGGCGCCGGTCAAGGCGACGGTGAAGCTCATCAACAAGACCTTTGGCTCGGAGAAGAAGCAGGAAATATTCCTCGCCGACATGCCGATGATGACGCCGCATGGCTCTTTTATTGTGTCTGGGGTAGAACGCGCCATCGTACCCCAGCTCGCGCGGAGCTTCGGCGCGTTCTTCGTCTCGGAGCTCATTCGCGGCAAGGCGTACTTCGGCGCCAAGATTATCCCGCTTCGCGGGGTGTGGATTGAATTTGACTCGGAGGTAGACGGGGCGATTTTTGTGAAGATAGATAGGAAGCGCAAGTTCCCTATCACAGAGCTCCTCACTGTCTTTGGGGGCGGTCTGGGAGAAGAGGTAACGAAGCACTTCGCGAAGGACGCGCTCGCGCTCTCGGCGATTAAGGCGACGCTTGAGCACGACGAGGCCAAGTCGGTTGAAGAGGCATATATAGAGATTCACCGCCGTATGCGTGACGGCGACCTCGCCACGCCCGAGAATGCGAAAAACTTCGTGCAGTCGTTGTTCTCGGCAGAACGTTATGATTTGGGGAAAGTCGGACGACACCGCCTCAACTCCCGCTTCGACTTGCCCACCACCGAGAAGGCGCTTGAGAAGCGCACGCTCGGCCTCGCCGACTTCGTCCGTATTATTTCAGAGATTACGAGGCTGAATAACGACCCGTCCGCGCGTCCCGACGACATTGACCATCTCGGCTTCCGCAGAGTCCGTTTCGTGGGCGAACTCCTTCAGTCGCGCATGCGGGTGGGTATGAGCCGGATGAAGCGCAATATCCAAGACCGCATGAGCACGATTGAGAGCGAGACCACGCTCCCAATGGCGCTCGTCAACCCGCGCCCCTTCCACGCCTCCGTGCATGAATTCTTCACGGCCAACCAGCTCTCTCAGTTTATGGACCAGCAGAACATCCTCGCCGAATTGGAGAACATGCGCACGCTCTCGGCCTTGGGCCCCGGCGGCCTCACCCGCGAGCGCGCGGGCTTTGAAGTACGCGATGTGCACCCAAGCCACTACGGTCGTCTCTGCCCCATACACACGCCCGAAGGTCAGAACATCGGTCTCATTCTGCGGCTCGCGACCCACGCGCGCACCAACAACTTCGGCGTCATTGAGACGCCGTACGTCCGCGTGAAGAAGGGCTCGATAACCGACGAAATTGTTTACTTGAACGCGCTTGATGAAGAACTAGAATACATCGCGCACGGCGCAACCAAGCTTGATGAACACGGCCGTATCGTCTCCGACTCTGTTGAAGCGCGGCACAAGGGTGACCCCATTATCGTCCCTCGCACGACAATTACGCTCATGGACGCCTCCACGTATCAGATGTTCTCTATCGCCACGAATATGATTCCTTTCGTTGACCACGACGACGCCAACCGCGCCCTCATGGGTTCCAACATGCAGAAGCAGGCGACGCCGGTACTCATCCCCGAGGTTCCGCTTGTCGCGACCGGTATTGAAGCGCACGCCGCCCGCTCGACCGGCAGACTTGTGCTCGCGAGCGAGGCGGGCGAGGTCACTTACGTGGATGCGCGCAGGATTGTCGTGAAGAACAAAGAAGGGAAGTCTAGGGAGTATCGCCTCCAAGGTCTCACGCAGACCAACCAGAACTCGGCATTCATGCAGAGACCGTCGGTCGCGCTCGGCGCCACGGTGAAGAAGAGCGATGTGCTCGCCGACAATTCTTCCACCGACCAGGGCCAGCTCGCACTCGGTCAGAATGCGCGCGTCGCGTTCATGAGCTGGAACGGCGCGAACTATGAAGACGCCATCATCATTTCCGAACGCCTCGTTGAGGAAGCGAAGTTTACCACCGTCCACATTGAAGACTTTGACTGCGTGGTGCGCGATACGAAGCTCGGTCCCGAGACGACGACGCACGACATCCCGAACGTCGGCGAGATGCGGCTGAAGAATCTTGACGAAGAAGGCGTCATTCGCATCGGTGCGGAGGTGCGCCCCGGCGACATCCTCGTCGGCAAGGTAACGCCCAAGGGCGAGACCCAGCTCACGCCCGAGGAACGCCTTCTGCGGAGCATCTTCGGCGACAAGGCCAAGGATGTGAAGGACACCAGTCTGCGAATGGAGGGAGGCAAGAAGGGGCGCGTCATCGGAGTCCGCGTCTTTTCGCGCGAAAAGGGCGACCAGCTTGAGAGCGGCATCATTAAGAAGATGGTCGTGACGGTCGCGCAGGTGCGCAATGTCTCGGTGGGCGATAAGCTCGCGGGGCGCCACGGCAACAAGGGTGTCATCAGCCGCGTACTGCCCGTCGCGGATATGCCGTACGACGACGATGGCAATCCGATTGACCTCATCCTCACTCCGCTTGGCGTGCCGAGCCGTATGAACCTCGGACAGATTCTTGAGATGCACCTTGGGCTCGCGGCGCACACGCTCGGGTATCAGGCGGTTGTCCCGCCCTTTGCCGGCGCGACCGCAGACGAGATTCGCGGCGAGCTCGCCGCGGCGGGCTTCAATACGAGCGGCAAGATGCGGCTCTACGACGGCCACACGGGAGAAGCGTTCGCGCAGACGATCGCCGTCGGCTATATGTATATTCTCAAGTTGCATCACATGGTGGAGGACAAGATTCACATGCGAAGCATCGGCCCCTACTCGCTCATCACCCAACAGCCCTTGGGCGGTAAGGCGCAGAACGGCGGCCAGCGCTTCGGCGAGATGGAAGTGTGGGCACTCCTCGGCTACGGCGCCGCCTACACGCTCCGCGAGATGCTCACCATCAAGTCAGATGATATCCAGGGGCGCTCGGCGGCCTTTGACGCCATCGTGAAGAGCGAGCCCATCAGCCACACCGGCACGCCCGCATCCTTTGCGGTGCTTACCAACCAGATACGCGGGCTCGCACTTGACGTTGAGCCCTTGAACCTGCCGCCAGAACCGGCCGAGTGAAGGACCTGTACACATTTAAAAATTTAAATATAACAACTATGGCCTTCACCCCGCGAAAACTTCTCCCGCGCGACACCTGGAACGGTTTGCGCCTCACGCTCGCCTCACCCGAGCGCATCCTCGCGTGGTCCTCCGGCGAAGTCACCAAGCCCGAGACCATCAACTACCGCACCCAGCGCTCCGAGAAGCACGGGCTCTTTGACGAAAAAATCTTCGGCCCGGAGAAGGACTACGAATGCTACTGCGGCAAGTACAAGGGCATCCGCTACAAGGGCATCGTGTGCGACAAGTGCGGCGTTGAGATTACGCGCTCCATCGTCCGGAGAGAGCGGATGGGACACATTGAGCTCTGTACCCCCGTCGCGCACATCTGGTTCTTGCGAAGCGTTCCGTCCCGCATGGCGCTCATCCTCGGCGCCTCTGCCACCGATATTGAGAAGGTCGTCTACTTCGCCGGCTACATCGTCACCAAGATTGCAGAAGAAGAGAAGAAGCGCCTCTTGACCGAGCTTGAGAGCGAATATAAATCAAAGTACAAGTCGCTCGGGAAGGATTCGGAGCGCGATGCGCTGAAGGAGAAGATGACGCTCACGAAGGCCGAGATTGAAGGCGTTGTCGTCGGAAAAATTCTTGACGAGCTTGAGTATCACCGCTTTTCGGTACGATATGGCGGCCTCTTTGAGGCCCGTATCGGTGCCGAGGCGATTTATGACATTTTCCGCGCCATTGACTTGAAGGAATTGGAAAAAACGCTCTCGGCGCGCTACGGGCACGCGGGCGCCGCCGAGCGCGAGAAGCTCGCGAAGCGCCTTTCGCTCATCGCGGGGCTCATCGCCTCTCGCATACGCCCTGAATGGCTCTTCCTCACCCGCATCCCCGTCATCCCGCCGGCGCTTCGCCCGATGGTCGCGCTTGAAGGCGGCCGCCACGCGACCTCCGACGTAAACGACCTCTATCGCCGCGTGATTAACCGCAACAACCGTCTCAAGAAACTTATTGATATCCATGCGCCGGAGGTCATCCTGCGCAACGAGAAGCGCATCCTCCAAGAAGCGGTTGACGCGCTTCTGGACAATTCTATCCGCAAGAGCGGCGCGGGAGCCGGTGCGATGACGCTCGCACAGCGCCGCCCGCTGAAGTCGCTCGCCGATTATTTGAAGGGCAAGCAGGGATACTTCCGCCAGAACCTGCTCGGCAAGCGCGTTGATTACTCTGGGCGTTCGGTCATCGTCGTCGGCCCCGACCTGGAGCTTGACGAGTGCGGGCTTCCCAAGCATATGGCGCTTGAGCTCTTCCGCCCGTTCGTCATCGCCGGACTCCTGGAACGCGAGCTCGCGTTCAACATTCGCGGTGCCGGGCGCCTCATTGAAGACGGCGTGCCGGAGGTGTGGGAGATTCTTGAAGAGGCCATTAAGGGCAAATATGTCCTACTGAACCGCGCGCCGACGCTTCACCGCCAGGGCATCCAGGCATTCCGCCCGCGGCTTATTGAAGGCGATGCCATCCAGCTCCATCCGCTCGTCTGCAACGCGTTTAACGCCGACTTCGACGGCGACCAGATGGCCGTGCACGTACCGCTCTCGGAAGAGGCGCAGTGGGAGGCCCAGCACATTATGAGTGCGAACAAGAATATCCTCAAGCCGGGCAACGGCGAGATGACCGTACTTGCCGCGAAACCGCAGGACATTATTCTCGGCCTTTATTGGCTCACGAAGGCGGTTGAGAAGATGAAGGGCGAAGGCGAACATTTCGCTTCGCCGAACGCGGCCATTCTCGCATCCGAATACGGCGCCATTGACATACGCGCCGCCATCAAGGTCCTGCCCGTTGAAGGCAAGGAGAAGTACGCGATGTTTGACGGACATCCATTTGAAACAACGGTCGGCCAGCTCCTTTTCAACACGGTATTGCCCGCCGACTATCCGTTCGTGAAGGACACCATCACCAAGAAGGCCCTCGCGCGAATCATGACCGACTGCGCGATGCGCTACGGGTTTGACGCGGTGCCGAACATCGTAAACAAAGTGAAGCGCTTCGGCTTCCAGTACGCGACCAAGTCGGGCGTTTCGTGGTGCATTGACGACGTGTCGGTGTCAAAGGGCAAGCCGGAGATTATAGCGAGAGCCGCAGAGAAGGTCGCGAAGATTGATGCGGACTACCAGAGCGGGCTCCTCTCTGAAGAAGAGAAGCGCCGCATGAACATAGAAGTATGGCAGGGCGCGAAGCAGGAGGTGGAACAGCTCGTCACAAAGGAGCTTGACCCAACGGGCTCCGTCTCCGATATGGTGCGCTCGGGCGCTCGAGGCACGATGGGTAACTTGACGCAGATGGCCGGTATGAAAGGCCTCATCCAGAATACTGCTGGAGAGACCATTGAAGTGCCGATTATCTCCTCAATGATTGAAGGACTGAATCCGGTTGAATACTTCATGAGTACGCACGGCGCGCGGAAGGGGCTCACGGACACCGCGCTCGGCACCGCCAAGGCGGGGTACCTCACGCGCCGCCTCTTTGACGTCGCACAGGACTCCATTGTGACCGAAAAGGATTGCGGCACCAAGCGCGGCGTGAAGATAAATCGCGTGAGCGCCTCGGGCATTCAGATTAATTATGCCAAAGCGCTTCTCGGCAGAGTGCTCGCCGAGGATGTATCCGCCGAAAGCGGATCCGCCTCCGGCGGAAAGGATGCCGAGAGCACCGTGCTCTTTAAGGCCAAGCATTATCTTTCGGCGGCAGACGCCGAGGCGGTTGACGCCGCTACCTCGGTCACGTCGGTCGTGTCGCGTTCGCCGATGTCCTGCGAGACGCGCTACGGCATCTGTCAAACCTGCTACGGCATGGACCTCACCACACAGGAGCTCGTGGACCTCGGCGAAGCAGTTGGTACCGTGGCCGCACAAGCCATCGGCGAGCCGGGCACCCAGCTCACCATGCGCACCTTCCACACGGGCGGCGTCGCGTCGGTCGGCGGCGACATCACGAGCGGCCTCCCGCGCGTTGAAGAAGTGTTTGAAAAGCGCAGTCCGAAGAATCCGGCCGTCATCTCCAAGACTGACGGCATCATTTCAGAAATTAAAGAGGAGGGACGCGAGAAAGTCATCGTTGTTGCGCCGACAGCGGGGCAGGGCAAGAAGGACGGTTCGGCGTACGAGTACCTCGCGCCGTATCCGCGCGTCCCTTTGGTCAAGGTGGGCGACACGGTGGTGAAGGGACAGATCCTCACCGATGGCTCCGCCGACCTGGACGACCTCTTTGAGTATGCGGGCCGCGCGGCGGTGCAGGAATATATCATCACCGAGGCATCCAAGATTTACGAATTGCAGGGAGCATCGGTCTCGCGCAAGCACCTGGAGGTCGTGGTGAAGCAGATGTTCTCGCGAGTGAAGATTACCGACGCCGGCGACACCGACTACTCGGTCGGCGACGTGGTGGAGGATTGGGAGATTGTGAAGTCGGTGAAGGAGATGGAAGAGGCGAACAAGCTCGCGCCGAAGTCGCGCGAGATTGTGCTCGGCATCAAAGAGAGCGCGCTCTCGCGCCGTTCGTTCCTCTCGGCCGCATCCTTCGAGCAGACGACGAAGATTCTCATCAACGCCGCGCTCCGCGGCTCGGTAGACCGCCTCCGCGGACTTAAAGAGAACGTTATCCTCGGCCGCCTCATCCCTTCCGGCACTGGCTTCAAGGGTAGCAAGAAGTTCGCGCACATCGCGAAGCTCCAAGCCGAGCGCCCCGCAACAGCCTCGTACGAATCGCGCACTACTTCATTCGCCCCCCGCACCCCTCGCGCGCTCTAACGATACATAGGGCTTAACGACACATAGGGCTACCCTATGTAACAGGGATGTCCTTATCTTTGACGGTCGTCAATAATAAGGACATTTAATAGGAAAGGAAGTGTATAAAAAGTAAGACGGCGCGGGAACCCTTGGATTCTCGCGCCGTTGCTATAAATTTTGTCAAGCGCACACAAAACGCGGTAGGATATAGGCAATATGGCGAAGGATACGGTACAGCAGATCAAGGAGCGGTTGGGTATACAGGACATTATTGCGCCGTATGTGAAGCTTCGGCGAGCGGGGAGGTCGCTCGTGGGGCTGTGCCCGTTTCATAAAGAAAAGACCCCCAGCTTCCATGTGAGCCCCGAGCGTGGGAGCTGGCACTGCTTCGGTTGCGGATTAGGAGGCGATGGGTTCTCATTTATTGAAAAAATTGAGGGAGTGGACTTCAAGGGTGCGCTCAAAATTTTGGCAGAAAAAGCGGGAGTAACGATTGAGTATTCGCGTGGAGCGAATAAGGAAGAGCAATCAAAAAAAGAAAAGTTGCGTGCGCTGATGAGCCGCGCATGCGAATGGTATGCGGGCAACCTCAAAGGCAGTCCGGCTGAAAAGTATGCAAAGACGCGTGATCTCTCTGATGAGACCATTCGTAACTGGCGTCTCGGCTTCGCGCCCGATGCCTGGCGGGCGCTCCTTGAGGCGCTCACGGCTGAAGGATTCACGGTACCGGAGATGCTTGCCGCCGGGCTTATCAAGGAGGCAGACGGCAAGCAGGGCACCTATTATGACCGCTTCCGCAATCGGCTCATGTTCCCGATACGCGATAATGCAGGTCGTGTGGTTGCCTTCACCGGTCGGGCGCTCGCTGCGAATGATGTGGCGAAGTATCTTAACAGTCCAGAAACTGACCTCTATCACAAATCTGAAATTCTTTTCGGCATGGATCAGGCGAGGAATGCAATACGGACTCGCAACTTCACGATGTTAGTAGAGGGGCAAATAGACGCTATCCTTGCCCACCAAGCTGGCTTTGAGAATGCGGTAGCACTTTCTGGTACTGCACTCTCCGACAAACACCTTTCGTTCATGAGGGGTTTCAGTGATAACCTCATGCTTGTTCTTGACCTCGATTCGGCTGGTCTAAAGGCGACAGCGCGTTCAATGGAGCCCGCTCTAGCCGCAGGGTTAACGCTTAAGGTTGCCCGACTTCCTTTTGGGAAAGATCCTGCGGACATCATTAGCGAGGATCCTAAAGCATTTGCCGAGCATATCAAGAACTCGAAACATATTATTGATTTTTTTCTTGTTGTACTTGCTGAGCAAGAAAAAGACCCTCTCCGACTCTTACGTGCCATGGAGCAAATCATTTTACCTATGATTGCCGTTGTCAAAAGTCCAATGCAGCAGGACCACTTTATACAAGCCACGGCGAGAAGTCTCGGACTTTCAAGCGAGGCCGTGCGCGAGTCGCTCGGCCGTGTGCCGAAACATTCGGAGGCCGCCGATGGTTCTACCAGGGAGAGGGTATCGCCTCCGCCCTCGCGTTCGGCAGTGGAGACCCGTTCGCAGCTGCTTCTCGCTGCTATCCACGCCTATAGAGGAACGCCTCTTGCGAAGCGTGTAGAGTCAGAGTATTCTAGGATTACTGAAGTTCAGCAGGTGTCTTCAGAGATTTCCTCGGAGCCGGCACTGTTCAAGGCAGAACAGACGTTCGGCGAGGACCCTCGGGAGGATGCCGCAGACGAACTTCTCCGCGCCTTTGAAGAAGCGGTTATCCGCGAGGCGCATCAGGAGGGAGTCAACAATCTACGAAGAGCAGAGACCGCAGGAGATGCGGTCGCAGTTGTGCGTGCGCAGGAGGTGTGCGCGAAGCTCTCCGCGCGCCTCGCGGCGCTGGGTGCTTAAACTATTTCCCAGATGGCAAAAAAATCTATTTCAAAAAAGAAAAAAATCGTAAAAAAATCTTCTAAGAAGGTTTCTAAACACGCACCCGCTAAAAAGAAAGTAAAAAAAGCAACAAAGAAAAAGTTTTCTAAGAGAAGTGTCATTCGTGTCGCTCTGCATAGCGCGCGAGTGAAGGCGCTCTCGCAGAAAGCGCTTTCGGCCGAGACGCTTATTGAGAAGGGCAAGGAGCGCGGTTATGTCACCTACAGCGAGATACTGAAGTCATTCCCGCACGTTGAAGACGATGTCAACTTCCTTGAATCGCTCTACGAGCGCTTCGCCATCGCCGGCGTGGACGTGCTTGAGGGCGGGATGCTTGAGGACGCCGCCGACGAATATCTCGCCACGCGCAATATTAAAGACCGCCATTCCACCGGCTACGATTCCATCCAGATCTATCTCCGCGAGATCGGCCAGTACCCCCTTCTCACTGCCGCCGAGGAGCGCGAGCTCGCGAAGCGGATTGAAAAGGGCGACGCCGAGGCGCGCAATATCCTCGCACGGAGCAACCTGCGCCTCGTAGTCTCTATCGCGAAGAAATATGTCGGCCGCAGTCCCGACCTCACCCTTCTAGACCTGATTCAAGAAGGGAATCTGGGACTCTTCCGCGCGGTAGACAAGTTTGATTGGAAGAAGGGGTATAAATTTTCAACCTACGCGACGTGGTGGATCCGCCAAGCGATTACCCGCGCCCTAGCCGACCAGTCGCGCACCATCCGCATTCCCGTGCACATGGTAGAGACCATCGCCAAATATAAGCAGGTCTCCCGACGCCTTTCCCAAGCGCTCGGCCGCGACCCACAGGCAGAGGAGATTGCGGTAGAAATGGGCGTGGAGCCGGAAAAGATTTATCAAATAGAGAAGATTAATCAGGATACGCTCTCCCTAGAGAACCCGGTCGGCTCCGACGACGATGAGAAGTCTACGCTCGGCGACTTCATCCCCGACGACAAGATTCCCTCACCGGTGCAGGAATCCTCGGAGCGCATTCTCTCGGAGCAGGTCCGCGGTATTTTAAACGACCTCTCGCCCAAGGAGCGCAAGATTCTGGAGATGCGCCACGGGCTTATGGACGGCATCTACCACACGCTTGAAGAGGTAGGGCGCGAGTTCGGCGTCACACGCGAGCGCATCCGCCAGATTGAGGCGAAGGCGCTCGAAAAAATCCGCACCCACGACCGCGCCCGCCATTTGAAGTCGTACTAGTTTGTGTATAAAAATTAAAAAAGCGCGGTGACTTTCGTCTCCCGCGCGTTTGCGTATGGCCATCGATGCGCCCAATCAGCACATTCTTCCGCCTTGGATTTGATGTATTCCTCTGATTATGCCGTCTTGGTCGTGAATCTCTTCTCTCGCACCGAAGAATATTCCATCGAATCGATGTTCACCTTCCTCGATCCAGTTGTGGTAGGTGAATCCTTATTCATAGTGCAATTGATTCTCGAGAAACTCGAGTGGCAGGGAATCCTGCCGGTACTTCAACCTGTCGCTATTTAACCACCATTGCTATATTTTGTACAGGTATCCACAGTTAACTCCTATAGGCCCTAATTTTTGATACCTGTGATTTATACTGGAAACGTGGGAATGTTGGAACAAAAATCAAGAAGAAACCGCCGCTTGGGCGCATATCAAGCCGCTCTCCTCGCGGCAGTTGCACTCGGTGTTGTTGTCTTCATTGCGGCGACGGCGCCAAATGCGGCCCAGCTTTTACGATATTTCCCGGGATACAAGAAAGGGGCAAAGTTCAATTATCAAGTCAAATCGACACTTTCGCGGCTTGCGACGAAAGGGCTTATAACGTTTGTTGAAAAAGGTGGAAAGAAATATGCGCGGATTACTCCAGAAGGGAAACGGACTCTCAATCTGGAAACCGAGCGGATAAAAGCGATAAGGAAAAGGAAATGGGACCGACACTGGCGCCTCGTCATCTTTGATATCCCTGAACGCCGCCGTTCAGTACGCACTCGTTTACGAAAATTTATGAGCTCGTGCGGCTTCTATAGGTTACAAGATAGCGTGTGGGTGTATCCGCATGACTGCGAGGACCTCATCGCGCTTGTGAAAGCCGAGTTTCGTATCGGCGCGGATGCGCTATATCTTATTGTTGAACAAATAGAGCGTGATACTCATCTCCGCGAGCATTTTCACTTACCCCTTATCTGACGAACTATCAAAAATAAAGACCTATAGGAGCTAATATTTGATAGTACGGATACTTGTGATGCTACAGATAATTGGTAATTCGCACGCACGATCGCGCCCGCCACCCGAAGTCGTATTAGGTATACTTGGCCCATGGCCAAGAAGAAGCGTAAGAAACTGCCGATTAAGCACTGGAGCCATTCGAGCTTGATGGCATTTTTGAGGAACCCGCTCGCGTGGTACAAGCGGTATGTGGAGGAGATATACGATACGCCGACGACGCCTGCGGCAGTCGTCGGCAAGGCCGGGCATCAGGCGCTTGAGCACTTTTATTCGGGGGCGGCGAAGGACGTTGCAATAAAGTTGGGGCTAGAGTACATGCGCGGGGTTGGAGATTTTGAGATTAACTTCGGCACGGCGAAATCTGGAAAGGCGCGGCGCGCGAAGCGCGCCCATATGGAGCGCGAATATCTGCAGGTTATCAATTATTACTTGAAACGGCCGCCGAAGCACAAAGTCTTGGGTGTTGAAGTGAAGGGCATCGTGGAGGTAGAAGGATTGCCCATTCCCATTAAGGCCATTTCGGATTTGGTGGTGGCCTCAAAGGCGCAGAAAGGAGCCGTGGATATCGTGGACCACAAGTTCGTCGCCTCATTCTCTAAGGGAGGCGCGGCGAAGTCGCTTTTCATCATCCAGGCCATATTCAATTACTACACGGTGCGCGAGATGTTCGGGAAGCCGGTGCGGCGGTTCATCGTGTATGAATGCAAGAAGACGAAGAACGCCGACGGGAAGTCGCAGATGCGGCGGTATGAAATTGACTTCCACAAGTGCAAAGAAGATTTCAAGGTCTTCCACCGCCTTATCAACGACGCAACGAAAGAAATTGCGCGGCGGCGCATCTATCTCCCGAACCCTTCCGATATGTTTGAAGGCGACAACTCGTTTGACATCTACCGGCTGGGATTAGTAGATGAGAATGATTGACGCGTTCGCCGAGAGGCCAGAAACTGGGCACGCTCCGGGCCGCTAGGCCAAGTCTTATCCCCAATTTCTGGCCTCTCGGCTCGCGCTAATTCGCGAGCGCGTGGTTGATGAGTTTTTGTATCTCGTCGTAGGGATAGGCGCCGGCCATCACGATGGGCGGCGAGCCCGCGACGAGGATGAGAGAATACGGCGTGCCGCTCGCGCCTGCATCAAGGGCGTTCTGCCTGTCTGCCATAATGCGCGCATCAAGCGCCGCGGTGGCGTTCGCGTAACAAGTCGCGAAAGCGTCTCCCGAGATACCGACGCTCGCGGCGAGCGCGCCGTAAGTTGCGGGATTAACCGGCTGGTTCGCGAAGAGCGCTTGCGAAAACTTCCAGAATGCGTCATTCCCCGCGACAGCCGCGGCGCACTCGGCCGCGCGCGCGTGCGAGAGAGCATTCGGGTGGAGCTCGGTAAGCGGAAACTGGCGATAGACCCACGCGACCTTCCCGTCCACCCCCTCATGGGCGATGACTTGGTGAAGCGTGTCGTTAAGGTCCTTGCAGAATTCACAGTCAAAGTCGGAATATTCAACGATGACCACCGGTGCCGCCGGATTCCCGAGAATGTGGTCGCTCGCACCCACTGGGCGCACCAAGGCAGGATTGCCGGCGTCCGCCCCCGGAGTCTTGGGCATAGAAATGTACACTGCCGCCGCGACGATGAGTCCTCCGGCAACAATCGCGATAGGGACAGTATACGAAGATTTCATAGCGGGAGTGCGTGGGTCATCGCGGGCGCCATAGCCGCCGCACCGTTCCAGTGCGACGTGTCAATTTTAATATCGCGGATGTCGCGGAGGTCCTTATACTTGAGTATGCCGTGCGTAAGCGCGTAGTCGTAGAGCTCGCGTGTCAGCCGGACGTCCTCTATGCAGTAGTCGGCCACCTCCTTCTTCTTCCCCTCCTTCCACCATTCGCTGGCCTTCATCCCATCGCCCGACTTGCCCCGGCCGAGGGTCGCCTGCGCGAGCGACTCCAGCCGGATGCGTCGGCCGAGCACCTTCTGCACCTCGGCAAGCAGGTCCAAAGAGCGCATATGCGAGAGGTCGCCCGGATAGTAGCGATTCAGGAGCGGGATATCAAACGTGTCTGAATTGAAGCCGATGAGCATATCGGCTCGCTCCAGTATCGGCCAGAGCTTATGGAGCTCATCTCGGAGATATGACGAATAGTCGTCCGTGTCCGAATCGTGGATGGCGACGACCGTGAGCTCTTGCTCGTTCACATCTATGTGTCCGCGCACGAAAGAATCGGAAATGGATTCAATGTCAAAAGTGATAGCACGCATAACATCAGGCTCCAGGGCGAAGACGCTTCGGAAGATCAGAAATCGGAAGGACGACCTCCTCACTGGTCGCGAGAATCTTCAGTCTCACGGTTTCATTTTTAACTTCGTCCGCCCCGTAGGCGGCGAAGAAGGGAATGCCGCGCTTCACCGCATCTTTTATCTGGTCGCCGAGCGCTCGGTCGGTCAGGTTGACGAAGACGCGGCAGTCCTGCGCGCGGAGCGTGTCGGCGAAGGCCTGTGCGGAGGGGATGTCGCTTGGCGAGGGCGTGCCGAGATAGAGTTGCGACGTCCCCGAGCCGGTTTTTAGCGTGAGGCTATGCGTTTCAAGAAAATCGCCGAGCGTGACATCGCCGAGCGCGAAGCCGACTGCCGGAACGGCCTCGCCGCCTCCGCCGGAGAAGAGAGAAATGAGGTTGTCGTAGCGCCCGCCGCCGAAGAGGGCTCGGGGGTTTGCCGGGTTCGTATCAAACACTTCAAAGACCATGCCGGTGTAGTAATCAAAGCCACGAGTGATGCCGGGGTCAAAGACGACGTTCTCCACGCCGCGCTTCTTAAGAGTTTTGGCGAGCTCCTCCATAGACGTTGAGTCAATGAGAGAAAGCGGGTCCTTCTTGGATATTGACTCGGACACGAGTTTAAACTTTTCTGGGCGCATCTTGGACTTTTTATCCAAGAGGCGCAGATATCGCCGGACGGCTTCGCCCTTGAGCCCCGCCGCGGCGCACGCGGCGTTGAGGAGCGCGCGAGAATTCATGCGGATGATGAAATCTTTTTCAGTCGCACCAAATGCTTTCAGAATCTCGCTCGCGAGCCGGATAATTTCAATATCCGCTTCTCCCTCCGGCAGGCCGATAAGGTCGATATCCGCCTGATAGAATTCGCGCAGACGGCCCTTCTGCGGCCGTTCGTAGCGGAAGCGGTTGCCGATAGAGAACCAGCGCAAGGGGAGCGCGAGCTCGCGCCGCTTGCCGGCGACCATCCGCGCGAGAGTCGGCGTCATCTCGGGGCGAAGTGTCACCTTACGGTCCCCGCGGTCGGTGAAGGTGTAGGTCTGTTCGTTGACTATCTCTTCAGACGTTTTCGCTTCGTAGAGTTCGGCGCGCTCCAAGGGCGAGGCATTATATTCTTCATAACCCCACGTCGCGAGCGTCTCGCGGACGCGCGCGAAGAGCGCTTCCATCATAGCCCAGTCGGCGGGATAGAAGTCGCGGACACCCTTGTAGGGGTCGGTAGAAAGCGGTTCGGACATTTCTTGATTTTATCATGTACCGCAGATAGGTGCATAACCAATTGACAAACATCCTGCGTGCGACAGTATTGGGATAGGTAGATGAAGAAGTTGGTGCCCGTATTGAGGAGACAAACATGCTTCATAAACTTGGTTTGATGTTGTTCTGGTTACGCCGAGACATCCAGCGCTGGTGGAGGGAAATGTCTAGACGTCCTTTCGAAAGGAGGTGATCCAATATCGCACAGCAAAAAGGGGTCTGCATGCAGGCCCTTTTATACGCCAGCAGTTTTTTGGTCTTCTTCGGGAACGTACTTCAGGATGAGGTCGCGCATCATCTCGGGGCGGGGGATGCCGTGCATGACGAATTCAACGTCCTCGGCCGCAGTTTGCGCCTTAATATTGCCGATGCCGAGCAGGGAGGGAAGGATGCCCGAGACATCGGTCGTCACGTCTTGTATCCGCGAGAGAAAGAGACTGGAGACCTCGCGGGAGAAGAATCGCCGCTGTTTAATATTCACGATGCGCTGGCTGGTGAGCACCCACGCGTTGAGGAAATATTTGGTAAATGCGCCCCATGCGCCGGTCCACACAACGAGGAGCCAGACGCCGAGCGCGGCGCGGGCGACCGGCGTTGAAAAGGCGAAGGATTCGGCATACGGCGCGAGCGGCGGCACGAGAGGGAGAAGTTTGGGGAGGGCGAAGGGGATTACCGCCAGGATAGCGTAGGGGAGGAGCTCAATGAAAAAGAGGAACCAATGCTTCCTCACTTGGAGCACGACGTGTTCTCCCGGCTCAAGTTCAAATTCTTTCATACCGTTAGAGATAGGAAGCGCTTTATCCGGTTTTTTAGATACCGCTTGCCCATGCCCGTTTTAAGATAACGTTCGCGACTGAAGGCATCGCCCTCATTGCGCGATGCCTCGTAATATATAAGGGCAAGCGAGCCACGACCTTTTGTAGACGTTGTTTTGCCGGTCTGGTGTTGTTCTAAGCGCTTCCGTAAATCACGAGTAAAACCGGTATAAAACTTACCGTCTTTCTTACTTTGAAGAACGTATACATATGCAAAACCTTCGTTATCTCTAACGGTATTCATACAATAATGAGGGTACCAGAGAGGGAGTAAGCTATCAGCGCGAACGATACGAAGAGATGGAGCGCAATCGCTGGAAAGGCGACCCACGATGCGTGCGAATACTTCAGCCAATGGTAGATGGCGACGAGCGTGTAGAGCGCCCAGAAGGCGAAGACGATATAGAGGACCCACTGCACCATAGCGCCGGATGAGACGCCGCTCGGCAGATACGAGAACAGGAAGGTGGGCGGGGAGAACGCTTGGAGCGGCTGGTCGGGCATTAGGGAAAAGATATCACGAGAAAGCGTGGCCTGTCGTACTGGTCGGTGCGTATCTCGGCGTTAAAGCCCTGTGCAGTGAAGAGTCCTGATGCCGTTTCGGCAGAAGGACTGTCGCACTCAATCCACGCCTCGCCGTCTGCGGCGAGGCGCCGGGGGAGCTCCGTCGCGATGCGACGGATGACATCTAAACCGTCTTTGCCGGCGAGAAGAGCGAGCGATGGCTCGTAGTCGGCGACGCTTGGCGGGAGCGCGCGGTCGCTGGGGACGTAGGGCGGGTTCGCCGCGATGATGTCAAAGCGCGTATCGGAGAATGGCTGGAATAAGTCGCCGATACGGATGTGGGCACGGGATTCGTCCAGATGGTTCTCGCGGATATTCTTCAAAATGGTGACCTCGTGCGTAGGGTCAATCTCGCCGAAGTACACCTGTGCGTTCGGCAACCTCGCGAGCGCCGCACAGCCGATGGCGCCCGACCCGGCGCACAAATCTAAAAACTTTAATGTCGGGACGTACGACGTCCCGACATGGGTGAGCAGGCGTTCCGTCCACCACTCTGTCTCGGGGCGGGGAATGAGCGGATGCGAGTCAAGATATATTTTCAGGCCGAGAAACGGTTGCCAGCCGATGACATAGGCCTCGGGCTCGTCCTTGGTCATGCGAGAACGCTACCACATATTCGTGCTTTATACCGGATATACAGCGATATGCACAGCTTTTACACCGTTTTATCCGCAGAATTCGCTTGACAACCAGAACATCGGCATCAGACTATATAGAGTTCACTCTTCACTTTGGGAAGAACCTTAACAATTTTCAGGTCCAACACATGCGAACTACAATTGTCGCTACCTAGGACCACCTATAAAATAGAGGCTACCTTCCCATCAAGAGGGTGAACGGGGCAAAAAAGCAAAATCCCGCGTGAGCGGGATTTTGCTTTTGCGATGCTAATGAGGAATTAGTATCCCCCGCGGCCGTAACCGCCATTGCCGGCACCGTAACCACCGCCGCTCCCGTAGCCGCCTTCGCGGC
>MFMI01000029.1:8624-10004 GCA_001783465.1 Candidatus Kaiserbacteria bacterium RIFCSPLOWO2_02_FULL_54_13 | reverse complement strand
GTCCATCTCCTTGCCGTCCCAACGGTCTATCGCCGCCTGCGCCTCTGCTTCGGAGGCCATCTCCACGAAGCCGAAGCCGCGCGAGCGGCCCGTCATGCGGTCGCTGATAATGCTTGCGGACACGACCGTGCCGGCCTCGCCAAAGACCTTTTTCAAGTCATCTTCCGTTGAGCGATAGGGGATGCCTCCCACGTAGAGCTTATTCCCCTGCACTGACGCACCTCCTGCTGGACTATCCATGTGTATTGGATTTACTGATTAACCTCGCCGAAACTGAATACCTGCGGTCTTGTGGACACTGCGAAGCTCTAATACTCTGCGAGTTGCTCGCAAGTATGACAGAAATGCCGGAAGAGCGCAACCTCGTATAAAAAAGCTGTGGATAGCCGCCCCGTATCGGATAGAAGCCCCATTGCCTGTCTGCGTAGCTTTTAAAATATCCTTATCAACCGACGGTCGTCAAAGATAGGGATATTTGAAGTAGAATAAAAAGAATGGGGGGAAGGCAACTTTCCCAAAACGCACAATCCCGCCTTTTTGGCGGGATTGTGGTATAATCCGAGTGTCATGAGTCTTCTGACCTACCTAAAGAGGCATAAGAAGGACGACGACCGCCCCTACGCCATCGGCGGGCTGGCGGGTCTCTTCGCTGTCCTCATCATCGGCGTCTTCGGTCTCTCGCTTGTTGACCATTACCTCCTGCGCTCGGGGTCGTTTGCCGCCGTCATCTCCTCCGTGCTTGTAGACCTCACCAACGGGGACCGTGGCGCGGGCTCGCTCGGCGGCCTCGCCATAAGTCCCGTGCTCACTGTCGCCGCACAGGCGAAGGCCGACGATATGGCGGCCAAGGGCTACTTCGCGCATGTGTCGCCAGAGGGCAAGGACCCATGGTACTGGTTCAGACAACAGGGATACACCTTCCTCTACGCGGGCGAGAATCTCGCCGTGGACTTCTCCGACTCTATTGACGTTGAGCGCGCGTGGATGAATTCTCCCACGCATCGCGCCAACATCTTGAACGGGAACTTCACCCAGATAGGCATCGCGACCGCCCGGGGCGTATATCAGGGCCGAGCGACGACCTTTGTCGTGCAGATGTTCGGCACTCCCGGCACCAAATCTGATTTGGTGCCGGGCAAGCCCGTTTCCGTTCAGACCATTGTTTCGCCAGAGGAGCCAACCACTCTCGCGCTCGCGACTACCGAGGCAGTTCTCGGTACCGAGGCCGACTCTATTACCGCGCCTGTTGCCAGCCCCGTTAGAAATCTGATTTCTAACGGGGCCAGCTGGTGGCAGCTCCTCCTCGCGTCGCCCAAGTCAATGCTCCGTTATGCGTACTACGCGCTCGCCGCGGTCGTCCTCGTCCTGCTCGCCTACGTG
>MFMI01000029.1:7924-8581 GCA_001783465.1 Candidatus Kaiserbacteria bacterium RIFCSPLOWO2_02_FULL_54_13 | reverse complement strand
CATCGCGACAGCCGGCTCGTAAGAAGGCCGCCACCGCCTCGTCTCATCCTATGAAGGACGAATCTTTGGAAATGTTGCTACTCACAGCCTACGATGCCCATATTGTTCACAAGCAAAGTATCAAGGCAGAAGAGAGCGTCTTGGAGGAAGATACACAGCGCGAGAATATCAACAATGGCGAGGAGAGGGGCAACTCGGAGCGCGCCCTGGAGGGCGTGCGGGAGAAGCATAAAGATATTCTTGAAAAACTGGAGCTCAACTTGGAGTCAGCGCGTGAACAGAGTAAGGGCAGGGAAGAAGAGCCCGACCATCCCGAGCGCGAGTAGAGCGACGATAATAATAGCAAACGCGCGTTTCATCCCGTTAGAAATAGGACACGGACCCGATATGCGTAGCCGTGGTGCCTATGTGATTATTGTTTATAAAAACGACCTCCCGTGTTTCTGTCATTTCGTGTCCGTGATTTCTAACGGGATTCATAGCCCCATTGTACCACAGTATATGTTATATAATTGACCCATGAAAGTTAATCTTCCCATAGTCGTTGGAATTATCATAATCGTCGTTGCCATAACGGCATTCTTCTTGCTGCGGGGTGAGGAAGCGGTCACAGAGTCGGCGGTTGTAAACGTCTCGCCCGCGCTCGCCACCACACTT
>MFMI01000029.1:5539-7910 GCA_001783465.1 Candidatus Kaiserbacteria bacterium RIFCSPLOWO2_02_FULL_54_13 | reverse complement strand
TCGCGACTTCGCGTACCGGTCGCGGGCTCCTCCAGTGGACGAACGGCACCACGGCCCTCCTTGACTATGACACGAAGTTAACGCTTGAAGAAAACGACCGTACGGGCACGCATGTACGCGGCTCTCTCGGCGCAGGCACGATATGGACGCGCGTGGAAAAAGTATTCGGTAAAGGCGAATACTACGAGATTAAGACCCAGAACGCGGTTGCAGTTGTGCGCGGGACATCTTTCGGCATTTCGTATAAAGGCGGCATCACCGCACTCCACGTGGCTACCGGCACCGTCAATCTTATTCCCGTGGACCCTTCTACGGGCGAGTCGCTCGAGGACAAGGGAGTACTCGTTTCGGGAGGGAATAAAGCGACCTTGGATGATTCGGGTCTCGTGCGCGTTTCTCCCCTCACGGCCGCCGATGAGCAGGCGCCATGGCAACTCTACGATGTTCCCGAGTTTAAGGCGCACGCGCCAGCACCAGACACTTCTCAAACAACACTTCTTCCCTCTCCTCCGCAAACCGCTCCTCAAATCAAATCGGTCCCTCCAGAAGCGATTGCGCCAACAACGTCTCCTGTGAGTGCGGTGAACGAGGAGAACGCCTGTGCTTCTTTTTCAGAATTCCAAGGCTCCGCGACGGGAAGTGCACTAAGACTCACTTCAGTATCGCCTCTTTCCGTTAGTCAGAGCGGTCAGAACACGGTGACTCTTACCGGGGAAGGATTCATATGCGTTACGACCATCACCATCGGCGAAAAAACTCTTTCAGGAGAGAGCGACTTCGTCGTAGCCAGCAATTCAAGCATTACTCTTTCTTCGGGCCTCTTACCGGTCGGCATCTTTGATATCGTTATGAACGATTCTCTGGGAAGTACAGTAACTCTCCTTCAAGCCATCACCATCACCCGATAAACCATGTCTCAAACAATTAAGCGCTACAGGGCGGTCGCCGTTCTCGCGTTCCTCGCCGCGCTTATCGCCGGTGCCTGCTATTATTTCGGCCTTCTTACGTCGTGGCAGGAACTGGTTTTTGACCGATTTTTTACGACACAAACAGCGCCCTCCGGCATTGTCATTATTGGCATTGACGACCAAAGTATTTCCGCGCTTGGCGGTTGGCCGCTCGCACGCACAAGTTTCGCCACCGTACTTGAAAATCTCGGAGAGCCGCGGGAAGTCGGCATTGATGTCGCCTTCGTCGATTCATCCGCTCGCGGTTTGGCAGACGATGCTTTGTTGGCGTCAGCGCTTGCAAGAAGCATTGCGCCGGTCGTGCTCGCGACCCAATATGACGACCGCGGCGGCAAACTTCTTCGACCGTTACCCTCATTCGCGTCAAACGCGCAGGAGGGCTACGCCAACGTGCTCGTTGATGCTGACGGCATCGTGCGGACCTTCGCACCCATGCGAGGGAACACGGTGAGTCTCTCGGCGGCGCTTACAGCACATGCGCGAGGAGTTGCGCCCCCAAAGGTGGTGCGAATCGGTTGGCGAGGGCCTGCCGGCACCTTTCTCACTATTCCATTTATAGATGTGTACCGGGGCACTGCGCCGGTAAGCGTATTTGCCGAGAAGACGGTGCTTGTTGGCGCGACCGCGAAAGACCTGCACGATACGCTCGCGACGCCGGTGGGTTCTATGGCCGGCGTCGAGGCGCACGCGAACGCGCTTGCTACACTTGAGTCGGGCCGTTTCTTCAATGACATACCAATGCTGTTCATGCTCGCGTGTATCCTGTTCGTCGCGTACCTTGCCGCCGGTACCATCCTCGCTGTGCCGCAACTCGTGCCGCTTATCCTTCTGCTCGCTACAGAGTTTCTCGCGGTTAATCTCGTGAGTGTCGCGCTCTTTTCTGCGCATGTGCGGTTCCCGACACTCTCGCTCTCATTTGCATTTCTGCTATCGGCTGGGTTCACATTTATATATCAATACTTGAGCGAATCGCGAGAAAAGCGCCACATCCGAAAAATGTTCCAGTATTACCTTATGCCCGAAGTCATTGAGGAGCTCGCTAATCATCCCGAACGACTCTCGCTTGGCGGACAGGAAAAAACTCTCACTATGCTTTTCTGCGATATTCGCGGGTTCACAACGCTTTCGGAAGGCCTCTCACCATCTGAACTGACCGCGCTCATCAATGAATACTTGACGGCGATGACCGATGCCATTATGGAAGCAGGCGGACTAGTGGATAAATACATCGGCGACGCAGTAATGGCTTTTTGGGGTGCGCCTTTGCCGAATCCGTCGCAGGAGAACGCCGCCTGTCGCGGCGCCCTCGCGATGTTCCGAGCGCTCGACCGTCTCAACGCCGACCTAGAGAAGCGGGGCATTAAACCAATACGCATCGGTATCGGCATCTCAACTGGCGAAGT
>MFMI01000029.1:2657-5488 GCA_001783465.1 Candidatus Kaiserbacteria bacterium RIFCSPLOWO2_02_FULL_54_13 | reverse complement strand
CTCACAGTGCGCGGGCTTGACCTCGTGATGGTCAAGGGTAAATCGGAGCCGCGCACCATCTATGAACTCGTCATCGAGCCGTTCGCCTCGACAGGCTCGGGACAGGCAAGCGCCATACAGAAAGAGCAATTCGCGCATTTCGCGAATGGCCGCGCGGCATATGTGAAAGGTAATTGGGGGGAAGCCATCACACATTTCAAGGCGGCGCTCTCTCTAGGGGAGGACGGTCCATCAAAGACCTTCCTCAAGCGCGTCGAACATCTCTCTATCGAAGCGCCTCAAGATTGGCGTGGCATCTGGGAGTTTACGACCAAATAGCAAACAAATCCTATATCTTCTCTCTAATCATATCCCGCTTGATGTCGGCGAAGGTGCCGCCCTGGCCGGGCAGGCTGACTTTTTTCCCGGGGTTGAAGATGTTGAGGGGGTCAAAAATATTTTTTGTCTTCTCAAAGAGCGCGACCATCTCACTGCCGAAGAGCATCGGCAGATACGGCGTGCGGATAATGCCGTCATTGTGCTCGCCGGTCGTCGTCCCGCCTTCTTTAATCACGAGCTCATACACCTTGGGCGCAAGGTCCAAAATGACTTGCCGATTCTCCTCTTTAGAGAGGTCCATAAGCGGGATGATGTGGAAGTTGCCGTTGCCGATGTGTCCCGCGATGGTGTAGATGAAGTGCGACGCATATTCGTCCAGGAGCGCGTTCAGCTTCGGCAGGAACTCTGGGTAACAAGAGGGCGGTACGACAAAGTCATCAATGAAGGGCGCGGTGTGGAGCCCGTGGAGATTCTTGCGCAGGAGGTTGAAGCTCTCGCGCCGCACTATCCAATACTTCTCCGACTCCTTTTCATTCTTCTCTATCTTCATTTTCAAATTCAGATTGGCAAGGGCGCCCCTTGCCATACATGCTTTGGCGTCGGCGGCTTCGATAGTGTCCTCGGCGAACTCAGCCATAAGGAGGAGCTTCGGCACGCCGCCGGTGGCGACGAGCTCTATCTCGGGGATGAAGTCTATGCCGAGCTTGGCCGCCTTGACGAAGCCCATCTGGGAGAGCATCTGGGGCATAAACTTCACCGCGAGCGTGAAGGTGTGGTCGTCAAATGATTCAAACGATTCGGGGTTCTGGGGCAGGACACGCTTCACGATTTCGGGCAGAATAGTGAGGTCGTAGAGGAAGATGACGAGCATCGCGCGATGCCCCTTGGGCGCGACGAGCGCCAACTTCGCCCTCGTCCAGAGCGCGAGCGTCCCTTGGGAGCCGCAGATAAGTTTCGCGAGATTGAATGTTCTTTCGCGCCCGCCGGAGGCGGGTCCGCCTCCGGTGGAGATGCTCCAGAGCGCGTAGCCGGCAGAGTTCTTAGACACCTTCGGCCGGTGCTCTTCAATGAGTGCGGCGTTCTCGGCGAGAAGCGCGTCCATTTCGCGGTAAATAGTTCCTTCCAGCGTCTGTAGCTTTTTCTTCTCCTCCAACTCGGAGGGCGTGAGCGCCTTGAAGAGCGCTTGTGAGCCGTCAGAGAGGACGACGTCCAGCTCCTCCACATATTTTTCTGTCTTGCCGTATTTAAGCGTGCGTTCGCCGCCGGCGTCGTTGCTCACGATGCCGCCCATCGCGGCGAGCTCGCGGCTGGCGGGATAAGAGGGGAGTATGAGGCCCTTTTCAAGAGTCGCTTTTTCAAAATCGCGATAATACACTCCCGGCTCCGTGACTGCGAATCCTGCCATACCTCGCTCTGCTTCGGTATCTTCGCTTCGCTCGACCTCGCCCATTGTGTTCATGTGCTTGGTAAACGAAACCACGACGCCGGTAGTCAGCGGTCCGCCCGACATATCGGTGCCCGCTGAACGAGCAGTAACCGACAAGTCTGCTCGTTCACCCTGAGCTTGTCGAAGGGCGCTAATTGTTTTCACCACCGCACCCACGTCGTCAGCGTCTTCGGGATACACTACGAGCTCGGGCATCCGCTCAAAGAGGGAAGTGTCGCGGCTCGCGGCTGTGAGTACGGCGGCATCGTCGCTCACCTCCCCTCGCATCGCACCCTTGAGAGCCGCCTTTAATTCCGCAGTCGTCATTGCGTCTAAGTATACCGCGCGCGACCTTCTACAAAAATAGAAACCGCCCGAGTAGAAGACTCCTGGGAGTCTTCTACTCGGGCGTTGTTGCTGGTCTACATCCGCGCGAGGTCGGCCAATGGCCGGCTGAAATGTCGAGCCAGAGGCGAGAGTGGGCGCAACTTCACCCACTCCTGTCCGCGGCGCGCGAAGGTGCGAACATAGATTGCCCGCCTCATCGCGCCATTCGGGCGCTTCGACTTCACGGGGATGAGGACCGCGTCTCCCGGCTCTATGTCCCTGGACGGGTCCCAATACGCCGGCGCCTCCTCCTCCAAGAACGACCTCGGCGGAGCTTTGGTAAGCGCCTCTTGCTCGTCCTTCTTGTAGGGAACGGACTGGGGCACAGGTTTCTCCGGGCGGCTGGCCGAACTGGTCTTCCGCCAGGCGGTAAAAGCGACGAACAACAAGACGGCAACGGCAACGGCGAGTATCGCGAGCGTGACCATGCACTTCTCCTTTCAGGAAATAACGCCAAGTTATATAATACACCTCCCAACCATATTGTCAATACCGTGTTTGACAACCCAGGGCTCCATCCGTACTTCCGGACGCCGACTGGAAATGCCCAAGCCAGCGCCTGGGGAGGACAGGAAATCCACTTTTATCGGCGGAATCACGGACCGATAAGCACGGACGTCGCATTCCAAGTGTCACAGGATTGACGACCAAAAGCCGAAACCGGGAGACCGTGACTCGGCTTTCTTCTTTGCCTCTCCTC
>MFMI01000029.1:0-2636 GCA_001783465.1 Candidatus Kaiserbacteria bacterium RIFCSPLOWO2_02_FULL_54_13 | reverse complement strand
CATGCGGCCGTTCCCGAGCCGTTCATTTACCGCGCAGACTTTATCGGGACCCTCGCCATTCCAAATGCTCCATATAATACGCGCCAAACGGCATTTAAGGCCGGTGATGACTTCGTCTTTCGAGTATTGGTGCACAGCGATTACAATCCGCCGCCGGAACTCTTGGCTGACCTCTCGTCGCTTGGTTACTCTGATGCCGCCACGACAACTGCACGCTGGGCAGGATATGACGCCAGATACCCTGCGACGTATTGGTACAATTTCGGTTTTCTTACGATTGGCGCCGATATTTCTGACGGAGTAAAAGAAATCCCATTGATTGCAACCGATACCCCAGGAAACATCCATGCATCGACCACCAAAATCATCGTTGACAACGTATTACCAACGGTCACGCTCAACAATCTCACGTTCCCGGACGCACCGAACGACCTTGTGAACCTCACCATTTCCGGGAGTGTGGACGGGACCGGTTCGGTTGTCCGTGCAGGGAAGCTCGCCATAGAACTCTTTGATGCGCTTGGTCGCTTTATCGGTGCCGGCTATACGAGTATTCGCTATCGTCCGGATATTGCAACGCTCAACACAGTATTCGACACACCAGGTACGTTCACCGACATCCCACTCCTATATTTCGGCACCACTAATTTAAGCGACCCAAATATCGCCCTCCTCAAATTCACCCTTTATGTCTACGACCAGGCCGGGAACACGACCTCTTCAAGCATTACCGTCCCCGTCCCGCGCGAACTGCCAGACCCCTGTGCCACGCCCGGCGCCGCCTGCGCTTCCAACGTCCTCTTCCTCCCCGGGCTGGAGGCATCGCGGCTCTATCGGCCCGACTGGCAGGGTGGCGAAGAGAAACTCTGGGAGCCGGGCGGCGATGCTGATGCGTTGCAGATAGCAATGACGACGACCGGGTCTAGTGCACGAAGCGATATTTATACGCGCGATGTGATTGATAATGCCTACTATACGCCAGTCAAGGGCGACGTCTACAAATCGTTTCTTGAGCAGTTGGAGACGATGAAGAGCGATGACACTATCGCGGATTATGCCGTAACCCCGTACGACTGGCGGCTCACCCTGGATGAAATTCTGGATAACGGAGCACAGCTTTCTGGAGGCAGGCTCTATTACTCCGGCCCGCTCGGCGCGACCTCAACGCCCTACATCATCCAGGAGCTACGCCGGCTCGCCAGAAATTCAAAAACAGGCAAAGTTACTATCGTCGCACACAGCAACGGCGGACTGCTCGCAAAAGCCCTGACCGACAAGCTTGGTGCCGAAGCCTCACCGCTCATAGATAAGATTATATTCGTGGCGGTGCCGCAGGCAGGGACGCCGCAAGCAGTCGGCGCAATTCTCCACGGCTTTGAGCAATCGCTCCCCGTCAAGCCGCTGTCGCTCTTCGGTATGACTGAAGCGACCGCTCGCGAGCTCGCGCGGAATATGCCGAGCGTGTACAACCTGCTCCCCTCGGCGAATTACTTTACCTACGTTGACGACCCCGTTATTACCATCAGCGCCGACCCGCTTCTCGCCCCGTGGCGTACTGCATATGGCGGAGTGATTCATTCTGGAGAGAGTCTGCATGCATTTCTTGTTGACCAATCGCGCGTGACACTGCCCGTTTCAGACCCGCTCGTTTCTCCCACCGTCGGCAACGAGACGTTGCTGAATGATTCGGAGACCTTGCACAATACGCAAGATTCGTGGATGCCGCCGGCCGGCATCGCACTCACAGAAATCGCCGGATGGGGGATGGAGACCCTCAAGACGATAAAATATTATCAAGGCATCAAGAGTACCTGCACTCTTCACAACTCGAGTGATGGGAAATGCCTTTCTATGGTGTCTATACCGATACTCCAGTATAAGCCAGAAACCATTCTTGATGGCGATGGCACGGTCGTTGTGCCGAGTGCTCTTTGGACTCCTGGGGTTCAGAAATACTGGATAGACTTACTGGATTACGATTCGCTCGTCACTATTGAAAGAAAACACGCAGATATTCTTGAGGTTCCACAGCTTCGTACTCTTATCCAAAATATCATCACCAATATCGACACTGGTTCCTTGCCCAAATTTATCTATACAACGACTCCACCAACCGAAACTGATGGTACCCGTCTCCGCTTTACTCTCCATTCACCCCTTACGCTCAATCTCTACGATGACCTCGGCAATCATACCGGCTTCTCTACCACCACGAATTCTCTAGAAGAGAACATCCCCGGCAGTACGTACCTCTCATTTGGCGAAGTACAGTACATCAGCGTTCCAGCATCCACGAATTCGCATCTCATTATGGACGGTTACGAGGACGGTTCCTTCACGTTTGATATAGAAGAAACACAGGGAGACACGGTCCTCGCAACGACGGTATTTTCAGGCATTCCGTCATTTGAGAATACAAAAGTGACGATGGACATCCCACAAGATGGCGGGATAGAAGGTGCTTCAGACCTCCGTATGGATGTCCAAGGCGATGGGACGGTGGATGTCAAGTTGGAGCCGAAGCCGGGCGGTGTTGTCGTTCTTCTTATGCCGCTCACTGTTACCGCCGAAGATAAGAAAATCACTCTCGGGGAGCCGACTCCTCCGCTCACGTTCTCTATCACCGATGCTCTACA
>MFMI01000028.1:5448-5823 GCA_001783465.1 Candidatus Kaiserbacteria bacterium RIFCSPLOWO2_02_FULL_54_13 | reverse complement strand
GTCTCGACCAGCACGTTCGCAGGCGGGCTCACCATTGGCACATCGCAATTCGTCGTCCAGCAGGGGAGCGGAAACGTCGGCATCGGGACGACTTCGCCATTCACAAACTTCTCCGTCGTCGGGGACGGCTACTTCACCGGCAGCCTGACAGCCGCGAACATCACCTCGGGGGGTACGCTGACCTTCGGAACGACGACGCTCACGAACCTTGTCATCACCAATACCTCGACATCCACCTTTGCGGGAGGGCTCACCATCGGCGGTTCGCAATTGGTAGTTCAGCAGGCGACGGGCAACATCGGCATCGGGACAAGCTCGCCGACCGCTCTTTTGGACATTACCGGCGTCAATTCTACTGCAACGCTCGGGTCGGAA
>MFMI01000028.1:4329-5382 GCA_001783465.1 Candidatus Kaiserbacteria bacterium RIFCSPLOWO2_02_FULL_54_13 | reverse complement strand
CCAACGCTCCAGTGGCCGGGGACACCTATCAGATCACGTATACGATAACTACTACGGCGACGGGAAATATCTACCCGGGCCTCGGAGGGGCGAGCACCTCCGCCAATAACGGATTCGCCGGGCAATCCGGCGCAGTGACGGGGTCGGAAACTCAGACACTTGTCGTAATTGCGGCTGATTCCAGTCCGCTCACCTTCACCCCCGACGCGACGTGGACCGGGACCGTCGATAATGTTTCCATAAAGCAGGTCACTATTTCGTCAGCAGCGCAGATCGTGCGGAACTCCAACGGCACCATCGGCCTTGAGACGCGTTCCGGGGGAACAGGATTAACGAATACTTTGTTCGGCGTAAATACCGGCCAGTCGAATACGACAGGCACCCTGAACACCGCCTTTGGCTCCAATAATCTCAAATTCAACACAACCGGTTTTCGCAACGTTGCGATAGGCGTCGCCGCTCTGTTTAACAATACGACCGGCAATTCCAACATCGCTATCGGCGGCAATCAGACCTTGAACAACAACACGACCGGCAGTTCTAATATTGGCATAGGACAAAAAGCTCTTGCTATCAACACGACGGGGAATAATAACGTTGCTCTCGGCGATAGTTCTTTGACCCGTTCAACCACCGGCTCCAACAACGTGTCTATCGGCATATCCGCGATGACGCGCCCCAATGCGAGCAACAGCACCGCCGTCGGATATCAGGCGGGTTTCGGTTCTTTAAATTCTGCGATAAATAGCAACAACTCTTTCTTCGGTTATCAATCCGGCTTCAGCGTCACCACCGGCTCCAACAACATCCTGCTCGGCTACGGCTCCGGGAGCAACCTCACCACCGGTTCTAATAACGTTATCCTCGGGTACAACATCTCAGCGACCTCTTCAACCGCCACGAATTCTCTCAACATTGGCAACCTCATTTTCGGCACCGGCCTCGACGGCACCGGCACCACGCTCTCCTCCGGCAACATCGGCGTCGGCACTTCCACCCCCGGCTCCATCTTCTCCATCCAGAACGTCGGGAACTTCGTCGCGAATGCGACCT
>MFMI01000028.1:1206-4312 GCA_001783465.1 Candidatus Kaiserbacteria bacterium RIFCSPLOWO2_02_FULL_54_13 | reverse complement strand
GACCGCGAGCTCCACTAATCTGTACAGCACGAACCTGAACGCCGGGACCGTGACGCTCGGCAACGCGACTACCACCGTACTATTCAGCACGACCGCGAGTTCGACGAACCTCTTCTCGCAGAACGCGACGCTCGGCTCGCTCACCGCGGACACCCTGAACCTCGCCTCGACGCTCGGTGCGACTGGTCTCGCGACATTCCGAAACGGCTTCCTCTCGCTCGCCTCCTCGACCATCACGAGCGGTCTCTTCACCATGTCGGGTGGCGCCTCCACCACCAACTTGACCGCGAGCGGCACCGGATACTTCGGCCTCGGCCAGTTCACCAACACCTCGGGCACCACCACCATCGCAAGCGGCCAGGGATTCACCATCGGGAGCTCACAATTCGTCGTCCAACAAGGGAGCGGGAATGTGGGCATCGGGACGACCTCTCCCTACTCCCTTCTCTCCATCTCGAACAACCTCAACACCGCCGCCAACACCCCGCTCTTCACCATCGCCTCCACCACGGGCGGCACCTCTACTTCAACTTTGATGACCGTGCTTGCGACGGGACAAGTGACTCACAATGCTAGTGCCGCAGCGAGCTTGCTCATGGACTTGCAAGTAGCTGGGGTGAGCAAGGCTGCATTTGGCGTTGGAGGAGTTTTGAATTGGCCATACGTCACGTCTAATGGAACTGTGTCGGCAGGCAATGGTCCCCTAACCTCACAGGGAGTAGGTGGTGTCTCGTTCTCGAATGACCTCGGACTGTCGTGGTCGCAAAATATCAACGATGCATACTATACGGACACATCATTAACTCGTAGTGCCGCGGGAGTTGTGCAAATCGGTACAGGCTCAAATGGGGGTAATGGATTCGGCGGAACGCTAAAACTAGCTTCTGTATTATTTGGAGGTACTGACGTTAATCTCTCTCGTATTTCTGCAGGCGTCATAGGAGTCGGTACTGGTGCGGCGGGGAGTGTTGCAGGGACACTTATTGCAAACACTATCGGCATCGGCACCACCTCGCCCTACTCCCTTCTCTCCATCTCGAACAACCTCAACACCGCCGCCAACACCCCGCTCTTCACCATCGCCTCCACCACCGGCGGCACCTCTACTTCAACTTTGATGACTGTGCTGGCGAGCGGCAATGTTGGCATCGGGACCTCGACGCCAATAGCTAATTTGGTCGTGAATGGGACCACGGGGCAGAATTTGTTCCAGATCGCCACCAGTACGAATCAGGGTATCGTGACGGTGAACGCTAACGGAATGGTCGCCCTTGGCACGATACCCGCGACGTATTACGGAAGGTTGAGTATCAATGTAGCTACGGACCAAAATTTCGTTTTCCGCTCCGATCAATTCACTGGTGCGCGCATCGAAGCAGTGAACGATGCCGTAAGCGCAAATATCCCGATGGAGTTGGTGGCTACGCGATTTAGCTTGACGGGTGGCAACGTGGGCATCGGGACGACGACGCCGTGGGGTAAATTAGCAATTACTCAAACTGGCACCGGAGGCGCACCTTCTTTCATCGTGGAAGATTCGGCTTCTCCAGACACCACACCGTTTGTCATTGACCAAGACGGTAATGTGGGCATCGGGACGACGAGTCCCTCATACAAACTGCACGTTTCCGGGACTACCAACGGAGAAGTAGCGATGGCGGTCGATAACTACAACAGCGGCTCAAGCGCGTACAGTATCGCCCGCGTGAAGAGCGACACCGGTATTCTTTCTCTGTTCACGAACAGTTCGACGAAGACGACCGACGGTGGGGCCGGTAATAGCGTCATACGCTCCGACACCGGCAACCTGCTCCTCGGTGCCGGCGGCTCGAATTATCTGACTATCTTGAGCACCGGCAACGTCGGCATCGGCACCACGAACCCCGGAAGCAAGCTAGAAGTGCAAGGGCTCATTTCTGGCCAGAATGTGAACGCCACTTCCACCACCGCCACCTCGACCTTCTCCGGCGGCTTCACCGCCGGCAACAACGCTGGCCTCACGGTGAACTACGCCGCACCGGCAAGCTCGCTCTACATCAATCCGAGCGGGAATGTGGGCGTGGGGACGACGAGCATTTCGTACAAAATGCAGATAGAGGGTACTGGAACAACGGCTCTCAACAATATTCAGGCGGCGACCCTCGCTATTCAGCCCGCATCTCAAAACACATACCCGGTGCTTCTGCTCCGGACGCTCAATGGGAGCACGTACGGCGGCGCGGGTTTGATGGCTACGAATGTCTCAAATTATGACAGCAATTTAATATTGTTTACTAGCGCCATCAGCGACCCGACCCCGATAGAGCGGATGAGGATAACGCATAACGGCAACGTCGGCATCGGGACGACATCGCCCCTCGCTCGGCTTGATATCGTCGGCGCTCTCTCGCAAGCGACACCGCTCTTTCAGGTCTCCAAACTTGGCGCGTCCTACGCCACTTCGACATCTCTCATCGTGGATTCTTCCGGCAACGTCGGCATCGGGACGACGAGCCCTTCAATGAAATTGGCTGTCGCTGGTTCTGTGGACTTTGTTGCCGGAACCAATTCGATTACGAACGGCGGGTTTGATAGCGACACGTCAAGTTGGTCAGAAGTCAGCACCACTATTTCAAGTGTCGCGGGCGGGCAGTCGGGGAATGCGTTACAAACTACCGTAGGGAGCGGCTATGCTACCCAAACGGTTACTTTGACGGTAGGTAAATTATATAAAATTATCGTATATCACAAGAATGGTACGGGAAGCGGCGGTGGGATACAGGTGCACGATGGCGTTGGATATCTGGTGAGCACCGGCCTTCTTCCTGACACCGGTTGGACGGCGCATCAGTATGTGGTCAAACCCGCCGGCGCCTCCGTCCTCATCCGTCTGTTCGCGAATGCAAATGGAACGGAACTTTACGACACTGTCAGTATCTCTGAATACAACGCGCTTCACTTTGACACCGCTCAAGGTACTGCCATAGGCAGTCCGGACACAGATATGCTGGCGTTAACGACGAATGGTTCGGAGCGTATGCGTATTGATTCCTCCGGCCTCGTCGGCATCGGGACGATTAGTCCGACTTCGTTACTTCATATTGCTTCCACGACAGCGGACGCGGCT
>MFMI01000028.1:658-1179 GCA_001783465.1 Candidatus Kaiserbacteria bacterium RIFCSPLOWO2_02_FULL_54_13 | reverse complement strand
TAAAATAGCTTCATCCACGGCTTTGGGGACGAATGACAGGTTAACCATAGATACGAATGGCAACGTCGGGATTGGGACGGCGGTGCCGCAGGCAAAACTTGGTGTGGCAGGAAATATTCTGTTGGGGCAGTCTCCGAGTGTCGGCTCGTACGGGTTGCTTGGAGCGGCCTTCAATGGAGATTTTGCCTCCTACGGTTATTCGGCGAGCATAGATTTCTATCGAGATGTCGAATCCACGGGCAAAGAGGGGGAAATACGGTTCAGCACCAATCCGTCGGGCGGATCAAATAACCTCACACAACGCATGGTGATAACCAGCACCGGCAACGTCGGCATCGGGACGACGAGCCCGGTAGCAAAACTTGCGCTCGCCGGAGGCAATTTCTTTGTGGACGGAAGCACCGGTTCGATTCAAGTGAACGCTCCCTCAAGTCAACTCACTATCGGGACAAACCAGATTGGCACCACAAACGCCGCGGATTTCAGCCTACGTACGAATGGTTCAGACAGACTCTACATTG
>MFMI01000028.1:528-592 GCA_001783465.1 Candidatus Kaiserbacteria bacterium RIFCSPLOWO2_02_FULL_54_13 | reverse complement strand
CGTACGCAATGCTCTCCGTTGCAGGCCAAGTCGTCGGCACGTACTTCACCGCAACGTCCACCTC
>MFMI01000028.1:0-520 GCA_001783465.1 Candidatus Kaiserbacteria bacterium RIFCSPLOWO2_02_FULL_54_13 | reverse complement strand
GCACCTTCCCATACGCATCGACCACGGCCCTCTCCATCTCCGGCAATTTCTACTCCGGCACGACGACGCTCACCAATCTCGCGGTCACTAACACATCGACCTCGACCTTCGCGGGTGGGCTCACCGTCGGCACGTCGCAATTCGTCGTTCAGCATGCCACGGGAAATGTGGGCATCGGAACGACGAGCCCCAGCGCTTGGTTGACGGTGGGGAATAATAATCAGTTTACCGTTGACAGTGGTGGAAATATTACAGCGACTGCCGGTGTGGCGTCTCTTGGCACAGTGAGGGCAACCAGTTATGTGGGGTCTAGTGTCAGCAATGCTCCTAACTTTAATCTGAATGGAAATAATTTCTACGGGCAGATTCAGAACCTGGGTGGCGACGTGTGGGGGCTGGGATATGGCACCTCGCGAGATGCGAACGGGACATCAACAATGGTATGGAACGCTAGCGTCGGCAAGTTGGGGTTGGGCTACAGTATTACGAATACATCTAATTTTGCTGGAGCATCTTTGAT
>MFMI01000027.1:10868-24379 GCA_001783465.1 Candidatus Kaiserbacteria bacterium RIFCSPLOWO2_02_FULL_54_13 | reverse complement strand
GAAGCTTGAGGAGGGTCGTCTTGCCCGCGCCCGAGTGGCCGACGATAGAGACGAACTCCTTCGGGGCGACCGAGATAGTGATTCCTTCAAGCGCCGCCGTGTCTCCGTATCGCTTCGTTACCTTGTCAAAATAAATCATGAGTCGCTCCCTATTGTACCCCCATAGCAACTTCTTTCAAAATGCCGGTAGATGTGGAAAGGGGTGGCTACTGGAAGTTGCTACGGGGCAAGCTCCCCCGTGGCGGCGGCGTCTATAAAGTCGTCCAGGTCGCCGGAGAGGACCTTGTCCGGATTGCTGGATTCGTGGAGAGTGCGATGGTCCTTGACGAGCTTGTAGGGGTGGAGGACGTAGGAGCGCATCTGGCTCCCCCATTCGTTCGCGGTGGTCGCGGCGATGGAGCGACCCTTCGCTACTGCCTCCTGCTCCTGCTCCTGCTTACTGAATATTTTTGCTTTGAGGAGTTCTATCGCCTTCTCGCGGTTGGCGAGCTGACTGCGTTCGCTGGATACATGCACCGAAAGACCGGTCGGCATGTGTAGGATGCGCACCGCCGTCTCGCGCTTGTTCACGTTCTGCCCTCCTGCCCCTCCCGAGCGCGCGAACTGTATCTCAATATCGCCCGGCTTGAGCTCCACCTTGTCGCTTGCGACCAGAGTCGGCAGTACTTCCACCAGTGCGAAACTGGTCTGGCGCTTTGCGTTCGCATTAAAGGGCGACTGCCGCACGAGGCGGTGTACTCCCGCCTCGTGTTTAAGGCGTCCGTACGCTCCGGAGCCTGTTATCTCCAGTGTTAGGTTGCGGTACCCACCGCGGTCGTTCTCGTTTGCGTGGAGCTCGCGCACTCCCCACCCCTTCTTCCCCGCGTACCCCTCATACATTCGGCGAAGCATCCGTGCGAAGTCCTCGGCATCATCGCCGCCGGCGCCCGCGAGAATAGAGAGGGTCGCATTGCCGGCGTCGTGCGCCTGCCTGCCGGCAGGCAAGGGTCCTTCCTTCAGCATTTGATATTCCTGCACGAGCTCCTGTGCTGTATCCTTGTCCGCCCAGAAATCGGGTGACGCCATGAGCGTCTCCAGTTCCTGCAAACGTTTCTTATTTTTCTCATCCATTTTGAGCCGCCTCCCAGGCTTGAACTGGGGACCTACGCGTTACGGGTGCGTCGCTCTACCAACTGAGCTAAGGCGGCAAAATCTAACCTAACCAAATTATCATGATTTCTTCTTTCGGGCGAGAAGCCGACCTTCCTGTGCCCGCTTGCTTGGTGCCCTTGATGACCTTCCGTTCCCTTTGTTGAGAGCGGCAAAAGTTGGGCTAAGAGCATCGCAGTTCGGGCATATAAGACGAAGGTTTTCTTCAATATTATTTTTCCAATTACCATCAATATGGTCAGCTACGAGCGGCACAACGCCTGTTTTCAAATTCACTTCAGACCATCCGCAAAGGTAGCATTTATTACGATATTTTTCTCGGAGATACCTCTTGATTGGGTCCGTCACGAGCCCAATTGAATTTAATCCAACAATTTCACATGCTTCCCAACTCTTGATATAAACACGATATTGATACTCCATCTGACACGCATTACTGCAATACTTATAGAACGAGCGGGCAGGTTCTTTATCGCAAACGGGGCACTTCGGTCTCGGCTTCTTCGGATTCATTCATGCATTATATCCTAAATGCAGACCCTTTTCTCTATATATCTAAGCTCGCATGTTGATAATCAACGATTGGCTCAACCCGTTGAGCCAATCGCTATTCGCGGCTATAGAATACGCCCTGTCCGATGGTACCGTGCTGGGTTAGCTTTCCTTCCTTCTCTAGTTCGTCTAAATACCGCTCCGCGGTCGCGTTAGATACACCGACAAGCTTCTCCACATCATTATTCTGAATTTTTCCGTGCTCTTGCACGAACGCGAAAATCTTCTGTTTGTTCTCGGTCTTCTGCTCCATTTGCTTGGCGATAAATCCTGCGTTCGCATTTCGACGAGCGATATACATTCCAAGCGCGATTCCTGCAACAGCAACGATGATTAGAATGAAGTAGTTCATATCGGTTTCATTATACTATTCGTTCTCTTTATCACTCGTTGTTGGGTACGTCTATATTTTTGGAAACATGTTCGGCACAAGACATTTCTGTTTGAAGTAATATGCAGATCTCTACCTAGCTTCTTCTTCGCAGTGTCTCTTTCAATCCTGCATTCATCACACTTTTTGCTGTGTTCGTTTATAATCTTTTCTCTTTTTTCATTACTTAATATGTCGGTACAATCCTCACAAAGACCCCGTGCATAGTGGGGCGTACTGACGGTGCCACATTTTATACATTTCGGATAGAATCTACTCCATGCGTAATTTTTATAACCACTGAGTTTCTTACCGGTAAATTTTAGGAAACATTCGCGACAATATACTTTTTTATCCTTCGTTATGTAAAAGTCTCTTCCATACAAAATGACCGCTTCTCTACGTAATATCCCACACAATTCACATTTGCCGTGTTGTTTAAGAAACTCTTCTCTTCTTTCACCACTGAAAACTCCTAGACACTGTTCACAAAGACCTTTTCGCAGGTGTGGAATAGTTGTTGTGCCACAAGATTTACAGGCGATGTAATACCGAGTCCATCTATGTTCTTTTGGGATTTTGATAGGCGCAGGTGTTTTTAACAGTCTTCTCTTTCTTTTCTCTTCATCCTTTAGTACGGATGCATCTATTTCAACACCACTTGAAATTGACTCATTTATAGCAAGGCTCTCAATGGTTGTTTCAATTATCTGCCGCACTCTTTCCCTTGTGAGTTTAATGGTACTGGCGATGTTTTGTAAGGTCAGTCCTTCTCTGTACAACTCTAGGATTTTCATGTTCCGTCCCGAAATTTTCTTTTGTTTCTGGGGCAAACGTATTCGTAAGGCGGAGGAAGATATGGATTCTTTCTGAATCGCATCTTTTAGATTCTTAATTGCTTCTTCTGCGTAGCGTTTTCTTTTGTGAATGCCTTTCGCAAGAGCTATGGCATCGCGCAGGTTATGCTCGAGCTCTGCATTCACGAGAATTTGCGCTTTTATTTTTTTGTAACCGTGTATGACAGTCGTGTGATCCCTTCCACCGATGAGCCTCCCAATCGCTGGGAAGGACATTCCTGCATACTCTCTTAACAGATACATTATTATCTGTCGCGCTTGAACGATTTCGTGTCGCCTAGTGTGCTCTTTGATCTGGTCTTTACCAAATCCGAGATAGCGAGCCAGCGTAGCCATGACATCTTTTTCGCCTCCACCTTTGAAAAGGATTGTCTTGTCGATCGGGCGAGATATTTCACCTAGAACTGGCGGGAGCGTGTCGTTGCGGATGTCCATCGCTGGTGTAGACATCGTAAAATAGTAATCATCCGACGCGATGAATTGCGATGGGCTCCTCAATTTTTCATAAGCTTGCTGTATTTTACGCTTTACGTCACTTAAAGCTTTCACCCCTATTCCCCTAAATTCCAATAGATCTTCTTCACGCTTTCTCAATATTCCCGCTATGCTACGAATCCTATGAATGCCTGCATTGTCGAAAGCGTCTACGATACGTGGAGCGAGCCCAAGAGAGAGAATGAGTGTTTTATAGAATTCGTTTTCCTCAATCTCCGTCACAAAGAGAAAGTGAAAGTTATCTTTTAATTTCATAACTCTCGTCGAATAGGAACTGTTCAAGGTCATCTTTTGCACTTTGGTGGGTGCGTCTAACAACTTCGGCGATTTTTTGGTCAACCGTACCAGCGTTGAAATTTTCGAAATCCTTTCTTTCAAGTTCGTAGATGGCTTCTTTGACAAAGATATCTACGTAGCGTTCAAAGAGAAAATTCCTCCACTGAACTGACTCGGGGGTAAACCGTTCATAAATCTTAGATGCCATTGGACTAGTTGTATTGATCCAAAATATATTGGCTCCGAAATCTTGCGGACGTTGATACACGACCGGATCGCGTTCACTAAGATAAAGAATGCCTCCCGCAGCCAATCCAAGCGGATCAGTATTTTGACCCGATAGTAGAACTTTTGGAAAAGCACTGCCAGATTTTTTATCTTTTTCAGCGACAACGGTGACTTCGGTTGTTGCTGAAAGCTTGCCTGCCGATGCAGTTATGATCGCTTTTGTACCGGCTTCCAAGCCAACGATTATCAGATTTATGAACCCGACCTGTTGACCATTTGGTGTTGCTTTTAGGAAATCGGACTTAATTGCAATTTTCTTATCCTCGATTGAGATCTTATCTGAAGATGAGGAAAAGTTTATTATTGCCCCAAGAGGAAGCGCTTGGGGCACATTGATTTTAAGTGTTAGTTTACCCGGCGTATTCGGTTCTATTTCTTCTTTCGGGTACTTAAAATCGAAACCGTTTACTGGTTCAGTAACCTCTGTCCCAGAACTCCCGTCATCACCGCCAGAACCGCCTCCTGTTCCTCCTCCAAATAAATCGGACATTATCTTCCGCATATGTTTGTTTTTCCATTCATTCAAGACGTCATTGAATTTCAATGTTATATCTTTTTGCTGGAGTTTTTGTTTCTCTTTTTCAAGCGCCGCTATATCTGTTGCGAGTTTATCGACCTCAAGAGCAATCCAGGCTATGAGTGCACGCGTAGTGTCATTTACAACTAGCTTTGCACGATCATTCGATACACAATCGTTTTCTGGATTTTCTAGAATGGTCGCCTCACCGTCATGTGCTGGACCAAATTCTCCATATATGAATGCCGCGTGCGGGAAACCAGTAACATTCATCTCAAAGAGTTGATATGAGCCGATTGCACCAATTTCACCCAAAATATCGACTCGATTTAACTCTCCTGGTTTTACACCTTGCGCCAACGGTTCAGCTGACGTTCTCAAAGTCAATTTCCCTTGAGGATACTTAGCGTTACCCATCTCCACTGTTACTTTTTCTGCACCGGGCAGTGTTAGTGTTTCAGGAACTATGATTACTCGAGGTTCCTCAAAGCGTTCGAGTGGTGGAAGGGCTTCTGGCTTGAGACGCGCATCAAGTATATTTCCGTTGTAATACACAGCGACGTTGGCGCGTTCAAGAATTCGTCGCGATTGAGGATGATTTTTTAGGCGCTCTAGATCTTTCGTGAGTCTCTTGAATTTCTTTCCAACACCGAACGGTGCTTCACCTAGAACAACCGTAAAACCGGTTTGACCAGATATGATTTCATTTTTAACGGATTGAGGTATGGCAGACGGATCAACGTTTGCGAATTTCAAGGCTACCGCAGGGTCCATCTTTACGTTCTTGAGCCCTTTTGCGTATCCGTACCTTCCACCTTCGCTAAATCCGAACACATTTAGGAGGCCGTTCTTGTAGGTAATAAAGCGGGCGGTGTCGAAGGCCTGCCTCATATAGAATTTTCCTCCATTCCCGTGCCCACCATAGGTTTTAATCTTCTTCCCGTGCTTGGCGGCCATAGGGTCACCCCACCGTTTTAGAGCATCTTCTATATTGTGCTCAGTGATCCCAATAAAATCTACGCACTCGATTACGGGCTCTTGCATCTCCTCATCAATAAACTTGAGTTGGATGTACTGCTCATTCGATGGCGTTCCCTTACGGTTGTATGCATCTACTGAATTTTTAAGCCATTCCGCAAGGCCTTTCACGTGGTCTTTAAATTCGTTGCCTACGACATCAAAAAAATGATCGTCGACTATGTGCTCTGTCTCCTCGATAGTTATTACTCTTTTTGTCATACCTATTTCGTGAAGAAAGTAATAATGTCTTGGTGCTTCGACTGGAGAAAGTCATGATATGAGACAACGCTTGCATACAAGGGATTGTCCGTTCGAGTCCTTAAGTCTTCCATTACTGCATTCATGGATTCAAGACGACCAATAAATGTGTTTTTTGATGTCCGCACCGTCACACCAAGGTAGCTATAGAAATCATTGTCGGATAGCTTATCTTTCTGGTGCTGAATATATAGCTCAAACCCCTCAAGAGACTTAATACGAGACACTTCGGTTTCTGCCGTTCGAGAAAGTTGATCTTTTGAACTCTCTGGCTGCATGTCATTCTTTCTAGACAACTCCTCTGCGAATTCTGCCCCTCTATCGGTGAGGGAGAAAACTTTGTTTGAGATATTTAAATATCCTTTTTTCTTAAATTGATATAAGGGCTTATCAATTAAATCGGAATCCGGATATTCTGTATAACCCTTGAGATGAAAATCTTGTGGGAACCTCTTGAAAAGGCCCACTACCAAATCTTCGTAGTTAATTTTCGGGCGACCGTCATTCTTTAGTTCATACATAAAAACAAGAATCTTATCCGACTTGCCCAGGTTGTAGGTTTCTTTTTTCATATTTACAACTTGAAATCGCGTTTCTTAGGAAAATGAAACTTTGCTTTGACTTCTTTGACCCTCCGCTCTATTTCAGAGAATATTTTATCCACATCATCCTCGTCATAGGCGTACGCCTGACGATTGGAGCAGTTGCCCAAGACTTTCAATTTTTGCAGAACAGCATTAGTCCGAAGAGTACCCAAACGCTTGAATCTATCGTTGGACGACTCATTTTTATTTATTTCATTTACCATATGTTGATAGGATAGCATACCCTTGTAAGGAATGCAAGCCCGTGCATAGAGAAACTATAAAACCCTCGCCCTGCCGCTCCCCTCCTCCGCATGAAGCTACGGGCGGGCGAGCATGCATTCCAAACACCCCCCGCGAATCCCGACCGGACAGAAGAGAGAAATGCGCGGACAGGGCGATTACCTCAACGGGTTGAGTTATTTGACTTGACAGATAATTATTATAGATTATAGTAAAGCTCGCTGTCCTTTAACCTACTGGAGGAAGATATGGCCGAGAAGAAAATTCCGGTTGTCGTCGTCGTACGCCTTGCCGAACAGATCGCCATGTTCGGCTTCCCGCGAGAAAAAACCATAGCGGCACTCAAAGCCGCCCTCGAGGCCATCGGCGCCGAAGTCGATCTCAATCCACCCGCAAGCCTCGACTTCGGCGGAAAAACTGACCTCGAAAGAACACAGCCGTTTACGAGGCCTCGGCTGGAGCAACCGTTCCAAGCATAGCGCGGCGCCGGCGTTGAAGACCCTTTCGCTTTCTCACCCTCCAAAGGTGACCGAGTGAAGGGGTCTTGGTTTTATTACTGGAGCCGAGAGTCGGGATCGGACCGACGACCTCGTCCTTACCATGGACGTGCTCTACCAACTGAGCTATCTCGGCTTACGGCACTCGCTCATACTAACGGAGTTCTTTCATTTTTTCAATTTTTTAATACAACAGCGCACCGACGGCGACAAGCGTATTCAAAATGGCGAACAGAACATGCGCGATGATAATCGGCTTGTCCTTATGCGCGATGCCATACAGCACCCAGAGGATGTTGAAGAAGGCGAGCAGTACCCACGTAGCGAACGATATGCCGGAGGCGCTCTTTGTCGTGTAAATCTGGACGACTTGCGGCAGAAGCGCAAGCGGCGCAAGAACACCGACACCGTACATCAGATGGTCAAGAAAGCGCTTCCACGAGCTTCGCGCCGGAAAAGGTTCCAGACCTTCCGTGGCGAGCGCCCGCGAACGCAAGTGGTGGAAGCCGAGCATAGCAATCAATTATTTTCGTCGGCGGCAAGCACGAGCGCGCCGCGGAGGCCGGCATCGTCGCCGAGCGCCGAGCGCATAATGGGCGGGAGCGCGGGGAGCGGGACCGGCAGCGAAGCAATCTCGCGCACGACCGCGTCAAGCGGGTACCCGGTCGTGTCGTTCATGAGAGAACCGCCGAGAATGAGCATATCCGGCGACCAGAGGCGCAGGATATTGTAGAGGCCGACGGCGAGCGGACGGACGCGCCCTTCAACGACGGCGTGTTCCAGTTCCTCCGGCGGATGTCCGAATTCTTCAGTAAGCGACGCGCCATCGGCGACCTCTTCAAGGGTCCGCATGCGTTCATAGTCAATAACCTGCTTCCCCGGCTCGTATCCGACCGCGTGCGGCGCAGGACGTCCGCCGACAATGAGCGCGCCGCCGATGCCCGTGCTCACCGTAACGTAGGCGACGACACGATACCCCTTCCCCGCTCCGTGGACGGCTTCGCCGACACCGGCGATTTCTGCATCGTTAAAAAGTTGCGTGGACGAGATGCCGCAGGTATCTTTCAGCGCCGCGGCGAGATTGAATCCGTCCCATTCCGGCAAGTAGCCGGTGCGCACGACGACGCCGTCCCGTACGACGCCGGCAATGCCGCCAACAGCTTCGTCCGCTCGGGCGCCGTGCTTTTCCAAAAACGCGTGTATCGCTTCAACACCCTGCGCCGGATTCTTCGGCGTAGCAACCTTCTCCGACGCGCCGAGTGCGTCGCCGTCTGCAAGCGCGACGCGCAGGTGCGAACCGCCGATATCAAACACCAGTCGGCTCACCCCGTTAGAAACTTCCGTACCTGGGCGCTCGTCGTTCATACATTGTTGCAGACACCGGTTGACGTGTTTCTAATGGGGTTCATAGTCGCTTTTTAAAATCTTCCACGAGCGAGACCGTGTCGGGGTCAACTCCGCGAGCCTCCGCGAGCATACGGGCCGTCCGGTGCATCACGAACCAATGGCGCGCGAGTTGTTCGGCGCGCGTGGCGCCGAGAAGCGGCACCTCGGTCACACTCCTTCCGCGCGCGCGCATAAGCTCGGCGAAAACGTCCATCCGCCGCGCGATGCGCGGGTCGTCATTCGCGTCGCGCAAGAGCACAAAGCGCGCAAGCGCGACAACCGCTTCCGGCGCAGAAGAGTCAAAAGATTGCATCTCGTTATGGTTGAGTTCGGGAAACAGGTTCGCAACAGCGGGCATCTTCGCCGTCTCGTTCACATGAATCTTAGACGCGTAGGCAAGAAACCCGTTCGTCCGCGAAACGTAGAAAAGCGGAAGGGCGCCGGTGAGCGTGCCGGCGAGGGAACGGGACTCTTGTTCTGCGGCGTCGGCGTCAAACGATACTGCCGCAAGCGCGGCACGCAGGTCTTCTCTGCCGATAAGCGCAAGAAGGGCGTTGAGGAGATAGAAGAGCGAATCTCTCGGCTGCAGGCCGGAAGGAACGCGGACGAACGGCAAGACTTCTTTCTCCGCAATATCCGCGAGCTCGCCGCCGGCATCGATAACCGCAAGTTTGAGTCCGTGTTCGTATGCCGCCTTGGCAAACGAGAGCGTCTCGACGGTGTTCCCTGAATCCGAGATGGCAATATGGAGAGCATCCGTATCGACAACCTCCGGAAGGTCATAATCGCGATGCGTCGAAAGCGAAAGTGTCGGGTCCAGAAAGCGCGCGGCATTCGCAGGAAGCGCCGAACCGCCCATGCCGCCGACGACGACGCGCGATGCCTGCGGCATTGCTCCCCCCTCAATCACCGGTTTCCACGCGAGTTCCTGTAACAGGTCTTGGTACCTCATGCGTCCATCATACCTGTCACACTAAACGGCCTTGTCGCAGGCTGTGCGGCAACCGACGCTTGAGAGCAGCACTCGCTCCTTGAGATGATTTGAGTTTGAACTCGCGCGCTTTAGCATCATCCTGCGACATATACGCTTCATAATACAGCAACTGCAACAGAAGGCGAGGCTTTGTTGATTTTCCTCCTTCCCCACTATGTTCCGCGAGACGACGACGCAAATTGTTTGTATAACCGGTATATAATCGGCTGTCTTTCCTACTTTGCAACACATAGACATAGTACATAGTCGTCTCGCAAAGCCGTTCTAGTGTGTCAGGTCATATCAGCCACGAGCGCCCCCCACGTGAAGTTATGCGCGCCGTAGCCCTCCCCCGTCTCCGGGTCAAAGTATTCGCGGAAACCGCCCCGCTCGATAAGCGCAACCGACCTCTCGCGCACGAGCCGCGCCTCTTCGCTGAAGCCGTAGCGCATGAGTCCTTTGTAGATGAACCAGTGCGGCGCCATCCAGACCGACCCCCTCCAGTAGCCGTCAGGGCGGTACGATTTCTCCTTGCGCGAGACCGTGCGTATGCCGTGCGGCCCCCAAAATGTCTCTTCATTCAGAAGTTCATTGTCAACGAGCGTCCGCGCCTCTTCCGGCGTGTACAAGTCGGCGAACAGCGGAACAAAGTGCGCCCAGGTAGCGACCCGAAGCGGCTCGTACTCGGTCATCGCTACCGCCGACCAATACGCACCGTCGGCAAAAAGATGCTCGCGCATCGCGGCGCTCACGAGGTCAATGTTGAGCTTGCAGAAATGCTCGTCATCCTCCTTTCCCAGAAACGAAGCCATGTGTTCAAGCGTACGCAGGTTCTCCACGAGAATCGCGTTGAACGGAACGTCCTTTACCCAAAAATGGCGGTTCATACAAAGCTCGGCGTCAAAATTACAGGCGCGATTCGCGTCCACGAGCTCCAAGCGGCGCGCAAGATGGTCCGCAAGCGATATGTCATCCGGCACATGGAGGACGCTGTCAAAGCGCGGCGAATTATCTTCGCCGGATTCGTCCGGATTGATGATGCCGACAAGGTGGTGGTCGCGCGGGTCGCGTTTGGATATCAAGTATTCGTAATACCGCATGAGCGCCGGATAGAGCTCGGCGAGAAATGCATCGTCACTCGTTTCCTTATAAATTTCCCATGCGGCATACGCGAGCATCGGCGGTTGCGTGAGTGCGCTTGTGCCGTCGGTTCCCCATTTGTAGCGGTGCAAATCTCCCGGCACCCAGTAGATGATGTGCGGAATCATGCCGTCGGGAAGCTGGCGGGAGACGAGCGCGCGCAGTTCGCTCATTGCCGCCTCTGGTTCGCTCTTTGCAAGCACGATGGCGTGGAAGCAGGAATCCCAGAACCACTGGTAGGGATAGGCGTCAGGCGACGGAACCGTGTAGGTATGCCCGTCGGTCGTCCGGCGGTTCGCGGCAAGCAAGGCGAACGCTTCATCTCGGATGGTCATACCGGTACTATACCAACCAATGCGGCGCGCCCTGCACCGCGCGGGTGCACAGCACCCGGCGGTTTCGAGCACCGCGTCACCGGCGGGCCGGAAGGAACGACATTTCTTGAAATAGCGTTCGGCGACTTCGACGAAAGCGACATCACGCGCCTTGAAGACCGATACGGGAGAACATAAACATTTTTATTTCCTAACTTTTTAAATGCGTGGTCGATGGGCTTGGTCAGGAATAATTTGTTCGCCGTCGCTCACAAATTTTCACGACCCTGCCTCGCGGTCTTGCCTGCTGGCTCGACATCGCTCCGGCGTTCAAATCCCAACGCGAGCAAAACACTTTGCTCGCTTCCCCGCGCAAAATTAAATCCCCTTTCGGGGACTAATTTTGCGCGCCCTCGTAGACACTATTGGAACTAGAATACGGGAGCATGAGGGGCATATTTTCATTCCCGACCTACGCACTAGCAAGCCCTAGTTGATTATATTGCTCAAGAAGTATAGAGTCGCTCATAGATAAATTACCGAGAGGGTCATGTCATGGATAATAAAGTGTACCTGTTAGTGGGTCAGCGTGGTTCAGGTAAGAATTTCTACGCAGAGAAGCTGCTTTCTCATCAGCCGGACTTAATGCTCATCAGCCGAGACGCCATTCTCGTGGAGCGCTTTGGTTCAACAGATACGTGCCCCTATGGTGGCGCCCAGCACTTCGCTGTCGAGGAGACAAAGCGCTTGTTGAAGGAAGCACTGTCGGTAGGTAAGGGAAGCAGAATTATCCTGGATTACTGGACCGAGGACAGCAGGTCGCGTGGGTCTCTCATCAGATATTTGCGACAGTCCGGTGCTTCCCAGGTGAACGCGCTTTACTTCATCACATCATTGGATTTGGTGAATGAATGGTTCTGGAAGAAACCCGGAATCGCAAAGATGTCGCAGATGAGGACACTTCAGGACCAAGGTTTTACGTTCTTTAGCGAAGACGCTCCTGTTCGCGACTATGCGGCTTTCCACGAGCTTGCCGCGAATATTGACTCAGACGGATTCGATACAGTTACACGCATTAATCCGGTTGAGTCCGTGATCAGGATCTAACGAATCATGTCTCTTCTGAACCGCCGCGAGGCGGTTCTTTTTATGTTGCTGTAGGTCTTACAGGTGAAGAATTCGAGACAGTTGAACCAGAAAAACAGTGCAATTACAAGACGGATGAGAGATTTATGCCTCTTTCCGTATCGATGCGCGGTCGATGGGATTTGAACCCACGATCTTCTCCGTGACAGGGAGACGTGTTAACCAGGCTACACCACGACCGCATTGCTTGCTTGCGCAAGTTAAGTGTCATCCTACCAAAATCTCTCCAAAATGTCGTGTGCGCACTTCGTAGCCAGTCACATTTCCGAGTGTGTCGGGCGGAGTAGTGCCGGTAAATGGAATCGAACCATTGTTTAAGGCTTATGAGTCCTTCGTTCTACCATTGAACTATACCGGCTGATACAGAGACAGTAGCAAAGGCGCTCCGTTTGGACAATCTAATCTCTCGGGAACGTTCTTATGGATTCGCGGGCAGTTCGACGGTGAAGGTTGCGCCCTTGCCTGCCCCCTCGGACTCGGCGCGGATGGCGCCGCCGTACGCTTCAACGATGTCGGTGTCTTTTATTATGAATCTATTTTCGATAATTTGAGAACTTTTTCGACAATTTCGTGCAAAGAGTCCGGTTGTTCATCGAGCCATTTCGCCAAAGAGTGTGTCGCATCTTTTACTATATTCATTTCTCTGAATCTTGCATTCCGAGCGGAGTCGTACATTCTCTCGATTATTTCATGCGGTATGACCCGATCCTTTTCAGCTGCATATATCAGAAGGTTTCCTTTAAAGTTCTTTAGGATCTCCCACGCATCGGTCTCTCGCCAGCTGAAAGGACTTCGTATCGCCTCCGTAAACACCGGTCCGAACGGGGAGCTATAAGCATTCATCGCATACGCCGCAGGAGCCAGCAACACCAGATTTTGAATATCGTACAGTTTCGTCAATTTAATGCCGATATAGCCGCCCATACTCGACGCAACTATCGAGAGTGGTTGCGGTATTCCCCATGAATCAATGACGGCCGCCGCCTGAGCAACCCTGCTTTCTAGAGATGAGCCGGCAAGATCTCCGCCCGTCTCTCCATGGCCGATGAAATCAAAAGAACTTGAAGCAATCCCTCTCTGTGCAAGAAGCATTCTGAACTGTTCAAATCTCTTCCTATCGCTCAGACCGGCTCCGTGAAGGAAAAGCCATTGCGGACGGGCTTTTGTATGAATACTGTCGCCGACTAGTGTCGTTTTACCGAAGCTGATGTTGAAAGGTTTTCTTTTCATTGACGCAAGAAGTCGGCGAGCACGGTTGCCGTGGCTCGTACACTATCGTTATCAACTGCGTTTGCGCCCTCCGGAATGCCTATCCTTCGGAAATTGTGGGCGACTCCGGGGATAACGGCAATTCGTATATCCGCACCTTCGCCCGATAGCCGTTGCGCGAAATCTTTGTAGTAATTCTGTATATGTTCGGGAATTGGCGGGTCATCTTCCTCAAAG
>MFMI01000027.1:8752-10822 GCA_001783465.1 Candidatus Kaiserbacteria bacterium RIFCSPLOWO2_02_FULL_54_13 | reverse complement strand
CCATTTTTTACATATCTTTCAAGCAGAGAGAAGGCGGGCGACTCGGCGACATCCCAATTCTCACGAATAGCTTTGCTGAAGGACTCTCCATATGGAATATCTTCTATGCCCTTCGGGAATGCCGCCGGAGAAAGGAGAACAAGCTTAGGAATTTGTATTCCCAGGCCTTCCAGTTGTGGAAGTGCATTGAGAGCCATATATGCCCCGGCGCTTGTGCCGATAAGCGAAAGATTTGAAGATTTTGTGCGGTCGTAAAAGTATTTTGATGTCTCTATAAGAACTTCCGTTCGAGACTGAAATGTTTCCTTTTCCCATTCACCGGTTGAGTCGCCTGTAGCCGGTTGATTGTATAAAAGAGATGATTCGTTCTGAACAAGCAATGTGAGGGCGAGATGGCCGTACAATTTATTTATCAGAGGCAATTTCTTGCGACGCTCGGGATCGCGAGGCACTCCCCCTACCATAGTTATGAGCGGAGAATGTTCCGGCCCGCGCGTAAGAGCGCATCGTATCTTCCTCTCCCCGACCGTAATATTCTCTATTTCAAATTTCCCCGTCTGCAGCCACTCCGCCTCCGACTGAGGAAGATGGTCCCGTTCCCCACGAGCGGTGTCTAATCTCTCCATGGGAGTACCATATCATACGGGAAATTCAACGATAAAGGTCGCGCCCTTCCCCGCGCCCTCGGATTCGGCGCGGATGGCGCCGCCGTGCGCCTCCACGATGTTCTTGGCGATGTAGAGGCCGTAGCCGGTGGAGATGGTGTCCATCTTGACTGTGGATAATGTTATTGACATTGCCTTAAAATTCGCATACTATCGCCCTCATCCCCACGGAAAGACCCTGATGAGGCTCGTCCTCATTGGGGGCTTTTCATTTCGTGCTTTTTAATATAGTTTTCTGATCAGAGATATAAGAAATTTTTACGCCAGTCCGTTTCAGTAAAACCGAGCATTTGGATGTTTCATAGGGTGAAATAACGACCTTCATTTTCTCTTTGGCAAGCAGGAACTTCACAAGTGACGCATAATCGCCATCGCTAGAAACAAGCACGACAGTATCGAACTTATTTTCGTATGCGTCCCGCATGGCCGCGACAACAAGATCTGCATCGCAGTTACCTTTTGCTTTTCCATCGCCATCATAGATAACATCTTTGAAAACAAGTGTGTAACCCTGTTCCTGCAGTCTCGTATATAACTGACTGTACTTCGGCATCATCCCAATAAACAAATATGCTTGATCTACTGCATATTTCTCGCGAAGCCATACGCGGAAACGCCCATAATCGAAATCCCACGAAAAACTCTTTGCTCCTTTATGAAGATTGGCGCCGTCTATATAAGCGGCATTCTTCTGAACGAGCTTCATGGATAAATGTTACCACGAACAACATTTAATCAGCTCACAGGCAGTTCAACTACAAACAGGGAGCCCTTGCTCTGCCCTTCTGATTCAACGCCGATGGCGCCGCCGTGCGCCTCCACGATGCTCTTGGCGATGTAGAGGCCGTAGCCGGTGGAGTGGACGTTTATCTTCTGTGAATCCTTGCCGTGGCCGCCCTCGGTGAAGAGGCGTTTCTTGTCTTCTTCGCTGATGCCGATGCCGGTATCCTTCACCGCGAACACAAATTTATTCCCCTCCTTTTTCAGAGAGACTGTGACCGAGCCCGACGGCGTGTAGTTAATTGAATTCTCAATCAGGTTGCGGAGCACATGGTCGCTTATCTGGGACTTGTCGCCATTGAATATGTAGGGAGAGCCGGAGTCGCCCTCTAAGAACGAGAGTGCGAGCCTTTTCTCCATTGCCATCGGCCTCGCCTTCTCTACCGCCTCTGATACGAGCGCCTTAAGCTCAAAGGGCGCCTTGGCGTAGGTCACGGTCCCCTTCTTCAAATTCGCGGCCTTGAGAATGTTCTCCACCGACCCGGCGCTCTGGCGCGACTCTGCGAGTGCATGCTCAACAAAGGGCTTCATCCCGTCCGGAGGCGCGCCGAAGTCGCCCTGCGCGATGGCGGCGAAGGCGCCCGCGTCCTTGGTGAGGGAATTCTTAACTTCGTGCCCGATGAAG
>MFMI01000027.1:1304-8705 GCA_001783465.1 Candidatus Kaiserbacteria bacterium RIFCSPLOWO2_02_FULL_54_13 | reverse complement strand
ATGAAGATTGGCAGGAAAAACAGGGCGTAGAGCTCCGCGAGATACACCGTGCTATTGGCCGAGACATATTCCGAACCGGAGAATATGCCCATGAAGAGCACGATGGAACTCGTGATCATCGTGAGCCGGATCTGTTCATCCTTCTTCTCTTTCAGCTTAAGGACCCGGTAGGTGCCGAGGCCTAATATCGCAAGCAAGATGACGATCTCTACGCCAAGATTGTAGTTGTTGAGGAACTCGCTGTTATACATGTTGCACCACGCCTGATCAAAACCTGCGCTCGCACCTCCTAAAACGTTAATAACAAATGAGACTGCCGTCGTGACCAGTACGAGCGCGCTTAACCAACGCGGTATAACGGAGAAGACATCAAGGTAGAAAAAGCAGAAGAGAAGGAGGAAGAAAAGGAGTTCTACATAGGCGAGCGGTGTCCAAAGCCCCGCGACCAGATAATAATCATTTGAGGTCCACAAGACACTATTTGCAAGAAGCCATAGAGAAAAGACGCCGACGAAGCCGGCAAACATATACACTTTTGAACGGTCAACTGCGCTCCTAAGCACGAAACCAGCAAGAATGATGCTTGTTAGCGCAGGGACGATATTCGCGTACAAAGCGAGAGTTCGAACATCGAAAGTGGTTGCGAAGCAAGTATTTATGTCCATATATGTTTTTTAATCTTGCGTGGATAGGCATCCCAAAAACGGCGCATCTCTTCGTTGTCCGATAAAAGACGGATGATTAGCGGCTTAACTCCGTATGTACTGATAAGCTTTTCAAATGCTGGAAGAACGATCTTTTTTGTAAACGCACTTTCTGATCGGAGTGGTATGAAATTTTCAAAAAGAATTCCATCTCGAATAAAGAGAGCGAGTAAATGCTCATAATATTCCCCGGCATTTTTACCAACCGACTTAAACCAGTGCGAGGCATCAAAGGAATACGTTTTTGGATTGAGTCCTGTACCTATCCGAAACAGACGGTGGTGAAAAGGGATAAGCTGCTCGCCATTCAAACAAACCACCTCCTTAAATTTTTTCCCTGTCGAAATATTGAAATCACAAACCGTCTCATATTCCACCATATCTCTGCCGTCTAAACCGGTGTATTGATAAATTGGCATTTTACATAATGCTCGTTTAGAGCGATTTTCCGCACTCACAAATTTGTCCTCGTAATATTCCAAAATTAATGGTTTGAGTTTCATTTGTTTGGCAAGTTTAAGAAAACGAATGGTCTCGTGCGTTGGTGATGCAATCTGTCGGAAGAGAACCGCACGAGGTCGATTAAATTCCTCAAGAATCTTACCAGCAAATGCGCCAAGATGTTTGTGCACGAAATTTTTAAGAGCAACTTCTTTCCTGCGTTGTTGTAATTCCCAAAGCGCCATTCTTGGTTCCGTATATAGCGAATCAAATGTCCGAAATGATACTACTCCATTCAAAGAATTTTTCACAATGGAAGGGAACTGCATTTGTTCTTTAGTTTTTGTCATATTTCAGACGCTGGCATTTCAGAATCTTCAGTCGTTGTTTCTGTCTCCTTTGGGCCTTCGCACGAGTAATCCTCTTGGTCAGAGCATGGCAGTTCTTCGCAAAAATATGTCTCTGAAGGACAAATATTTAGGCAAGAATTATCCGAGCAGTACTCGAACCGTGAAGCGGGGAGTTGAAAAGTGCGAAAGGTGGCCAGATCATTTGGTGGGCACTCGTCGAGAATGCTACAGTCACGGACGTAACATTCATTTACAGCTGGGTCGCAGGGAGCCTCGACAAAGAAAAAATAATCTTTCGAAAAGGTCTGTACATATAAAGTTTGTCCAACAACAAAAATAACTGAGACAAGTAGGATCCAGAAAATCCAAGGAACGGGCTGGCTTGATTTCACATCCATATCAGATTTATAGCATATGCACGCAAAAAGAAAAACCGGCGGGGTGCATAATTGCACCGCCGCCGGTCAAGTAAGTCCGAACCATTGCATTGTTGGTCGAATGAATGTGGGCCAGAGGAATTGGCTCACGAGCACTACGACGAATGTCCATCGGACGGTCCAATAGGCGTTTCCGACAAGGACTGATGCCCAGAAGATATCCCAGTCCCTTCTCGTTAGTCCGCTGAACTTTTCCGATGCTTTCCGCAGATACACGGTAGCCATAAACGGATCGCCGTTCGGCCAAAAGCAATTAAGAACGATGAAAGCCGGAAAATCTCCCCACTGTATGATGCGACGGAGTATGCTTTCCCAGCGTCCGAGTTCCACCGCCGTATCTCTGATCTCCTTGACCGATTCAAAGCTGAACAGATCTTTTTTCGTACGGTCATAGAGATAGAGATAGAACAGGCAGATCGCAGCAGAGATTGGAGCCAGAATGAAGAACGTCATTGACGCTCCTAGCTCGACCCCGAACTTCGCTATTGCCCAGATATTGACTGTGCCGTACACGAACTCGTCGAAGAATTGGGACTCCAACCATTTCGCTACGTGCCAAAACCCGGTAGTACCGATTCGCTGTAGCCAGCGAATCGGTCGATTCGCTGATGTGAGCGCCATCTGACATCTCCTTCTATTGCGTTAGGAACACGGCATCCGGGGGTAACCCCTAAATACCACTTTTTATACTATAGCATACCTTCTCAAAAATTGCAAGGTTACGGGCCTGTTATCAAATCAGGGCACTTCCGCTCCGTAGTACGTGTTCTAGAATACGGGTATGACATACACCATCGGGCAATCCGCGTTCGCGCATTTCTTTACCGCTGACACGACGACCGCGCCGCTCTGGTTTGTCGTCCGTATATATGTCGGTTATGCGTCCCTTATGGCGGGGTGGAGCAAAATCATACATCCATCATGGTTCGGAAGCGATGCGGGGGCCTCGTTGCAAGGTTTTATAAACGGAGCGGTTGCAAAATCCGTCTGCGCCTCTACCGTCGCCGCCTCGGCGTGCCATCCGAGCGTCCAGACGTGGTACGCCTCATTCCTTCAGAATGCCGTGTTCTCGAACGCCATGGTGTGGTCAAATGCTATTGCTATCGGCGAGTTCGCCATCGGGTTCGGACTCATCGTCGGACTCTTCACCGGCGCGGCCGCATTCTTTGACTTCTTTATGCTCCTCAACTTCTTGCTTGCCGGAACGGTCGGGTCAAATCCAGTCATGCTTGTGCTCGCACTCTGCATCTTCGCCGCGAGGCGCGTCGCCGGCTATTGGGGCCTCGACCGCTATGCGATGCCCTATCTCCGCCACACATTCCGAAAGCGCACGCTGTAGCAACTACGACACTCTGAAGTTCTCGAACTGCCACGGGTCCTTGGCATCAAATTTTTCTGGAAATAATTTCCCCCGGCCCGCGACCGGCGTCCAGTCGGTGTACTCGCCGAACACTTCGCCGAGATAGGGGCGTGCAACCTTCATAACAGTCTCGTGGTCCATCTCGTCGGCATCCACAATGCCCTCGGTGGGATTCTGTATCGCCCAGACCATCGCGCCGAGCATACTCGCCGTCACCTGCAGACCGGTCGCGTTGTTGTGCGGCACGAGCGTGCGCGTCTCGTCAATGGAGAGACGCGAACCGTACCAGTACGCACCCTTCGCATGGCCCATGAGGAGCACACCGAGCTCGTCTACCCCGCCGGGGAGAATGTCCTCACTGATGAGCCTCTGCTCCTTCTGCAAAACGCCATTGTTGCCCGCGAGCTCGTCAAGCGAGAGCACGGCGCCGTCGCAGGGGTGATACGCGTAGTGCACGGTCGGCCGGTACACGGCCTTCTCGCCCTCTGTAAGCGTCAGGTAGTCGGCGATGGCGATTGACTCGTGGTGCGTGATAATCCACGCGTACTGCGCTTTGGATGTAGGCGTCCAACTGCGAACCCGCGTCGCATACCCCGGCTGTTCCAGATAGATGGCGCTTCCGCAACCGAAATCATGAGTGCGTCCGTTCTCCGGAATTTTCTTCTCATGCGTGCCCCATCCCATTTCCGCGGGCTGACAACCCTCGGCTGTGAAACCGTCAATAGACCATGTGTTGACGAACTCCCCTATCTTTTTGGGCACCGGCGACTCCTGTGTGTCGCGCTCGGCGATGTGTATGACCTTGATGCCGAGGTCACGCGCGAGCCGAGCCCACTCTTCGCGCGTCGCCGGCGCGTCTGTTTTAACATCGGTATCTTCCGCAATATTCAGAAGCGCTTGCTTCACAAAATGGGAGACAAGACCAGGGTTCGCGCCGTGCGCGAGCACATTGGTGGGGCGCGGTCCCTCTATTGGGAGCGAGCGGAGCGCGAGCGCCGTCTCGCGGAGCGCATAATTGGAGCGCTCGGAGACGGAGAGCGACGGGTCAATATAGAAGCCGAGCCACGGCTCCATAACCGTATCAAGGTAGAGGATGCCGTTCTTCTGACAATACTCAATGAGCACCGCAGAGGAGACGTCTACCGAGACATTGACGAGGAAGTCGCCCTTGCCGAGGTGCTCTCCCACTATTGTCTCGTAATTGTCCGGCACGAGCGGGTTCACGATGAAGCGGACATTGTATTCGCGGGCGACTTCCTCTCCCCTCTTGTCGGCGGTCACGATGGTGATGCGCTCCGGCGGGACAGTAAAATGCCGCAGAATGAGCGGTAGCACTCCCTGTCCGATGCTCCCAAATCCTACGATAAGAATTTTGCCGTCAAACGTGTACTTTTCCATTTCTGTTCCAAATGACTCTCTCGAGCGAGATATTGATAAGTGTGTTTAGTATACGAGCGCTACGGCACAAATCAATGAGCACTTGTGCGTATCTATCGGGAATGCTCCTCTGCCGAGGTACTCTGAAAGGAATGGTTCATCGCATACAAAACTTTGAGGCGCTGGCTGAAAATGAGTTGCGTGCCGACGCACTTGCGATTGCGGAAGCGGGTCTAGAAGCCATTAACACCGGTGCCGCCCTGGAACGCACATTGCGCAGAGAGGGCGACGAACTGCACATAGACGGGAAGAGCTACTCGCTCACCAGCCGGCGAGTCTATTTCGTCGGCGTCGGCAAGTGCGCCTTCGCCGGCGCGCGCGCCGTTGAGAAGCTCTTCGGCGACCGGCTTACCGGCGGTATTGCATTCGATGTATCCACTGATGAACAGTCCAACGTTAAACTTAAAACAATAAAAACGTACACCGGCACCCACCCCCTGCCAAGCGAGGCGAACGTGAAGGCGACGAAACGCATTATGGAATTCCTTTCCGGCCGAGAGGAGAGCGACCTTGTGATTATGCTTATCTCCGGCGGCGGTTCTTCCCTGCTCTGCCTCCCCACAGCGCCAATGACCTGCGAAGACGAAAGTATGCTTTTTAGCGAACTCACGGCGAGGGGTGCAAGCATTCAGGATATGAACATTGTGAGGAAACATATCTCGCGGGCGCGCGGCGGCGCGCTCGCAGTTGCCACATATCCGGCAGAAGTCATTTCACTCATCGTCTCTGACGTACCGGGAGACGACTTTGCGACCATCGCCTCCGGTCCGACCGTGTTGGATTCCTCAACAATTGCGGATGCGCAGGCAGTTCTTGCGAAATACAACCTCGCTGATGTGGCGAACCCCGTTAGAAATCAGATTTCTAACGGGGCGAGTATTGCCTTCATTGAGACACCGAAAGAAACAAAATATTTTGAACGAGTCACCAACTCGCTCCTCCTCTCAAATCAGGACGCGCTCTTGGCGATGAAAACCGAGGCGGAGACGCGCGGATACGAAGCGAGCGTTGTTGACGACCGTTTCGCCGGCGAGGCGCGCGAGATTGGTCATACAGTCGCGGAGAAGCTCTATGCGTCGCCGGCCAAAACGGCGCTCCTCTACGCCGGCGAGAGCACCGTGACTCTTGATACGCACGCCGGAGCAGGAGGCAGAAATCAAGAATTGGCGCTCGCGGCACTTGAATACCTCAACCACGATGAGTTAATCATGCCATTCGCCTCCGACGGCCGCGACAACACCGACCACGCGGGAGCGATTGCCGACGAGGCGACTCGCGCGCACGCGCTCGCGCATTCTCTCTCTATAAAAGAACATCTGGACGCTCATCGCTCGTATGATTTCTTTACAACTGTCGGCGACGCGCTCGTGACAGGCTATACTGGTTCTAACGTGTCTGACCTCGTTATCGCCCTTAAAAAATGACTGTAAAAATGAACCGCGCTCACATTCTCTGGATGAAGGATATCGGTATGGAAGATGTCGCACAGGTAGGAGGCAAGAACGCTTCGCTCGGCGAACTTATCCGCTCGGTCGTCCCGAAGGGCGTGCGGGTCCCACAAGGATTCTGTGTCACCGCTGAAGCGTATTACTATTTCTTGAAAGAGACGGGGCTGGACACTTTTATCGCCACAACATTGGACGGGCTAAACACGAGAAATTTCAAAGAACTTGCGCGTTGCGGGAAGTTGGTGCGCGACGCGATACGGAAAACGCCGCTCCCTACAAGGCTCGAGAGAGCCATCATTGACGCGTACGTGAAGATGGAAAAAGAATACGGGAAGAATACGGATGTCGCCGTGCGCTCCAGCGCGACCGCCGAGGACCTGCCGGGCGCATCGTTTGCCGGCGAGCACGAGACCTATCTCGGCATCCGCGGCGCCGAGAACGTCGCTACCGCAGTCGTGTGGGCGATGGCCTCCCTCTTTACCGACCGCGCCATCTCGTATCGCGCCGATAAGGGGTTCGCCCATACGAAGGTGGCTTTATCGGTCGGCGTGCAGAAGATGGTCCGCTCCGACACCTGCCTACCGGCAGGCAGGCCGGGCGCCTCGGGCGTGATGTTCACGGTGGATACCGAGAGCGGCTTCCGCGACCTGGTGCTCATCAACGCGACGTGGGGGCTCGGCGAGCTCATCGTGCAGGGCCACGTCACGCCGGACGAGTATCTCGTGCTCAAGTCCTCGATAGGAAAAGTGCAGAGCCCGATTATCGGCAAGACGCTCGGGGTGAAGAATAAGAAGATGCAGTACGCGCACGGGAGAAAGGGCGTCATACAAACAAAGACCGTGAAGACGACCGTAGCGGAGCAGTCCGGCTTCGTGCTGAATGAGAAAGAAATCGTGGAGCTCGCGCGCTGGGGCGCGCTTATTGAGAAGCACTACTCTGAACGCGCGAAAGTATGGACGCCGATGGATATGGAGTGGGCGCGAGACGGCCAGACTGGCGAGCTCTATATCGTGCAGGCGCGGCCCGAGACGATACAGGCGCGCCGCGACTTCTCCAAGTTTGTTGAATATAAAGTCAGCGGTCAGGGGAAGGAGCTCGTGCGCGGTATCTCCGTCGGCTCCTCTGCCGCTGTCGGCGCGACGCGCATCATCATGAGCCCGCGCGAAATCAAACAATTTAAAAAGGGCGAGATACTCGTGACAGAGATGACCGACCCCGACTGGG
>MFMI01000027.1:828-1281 GCA_001783465.1 Candidatus Kaiserbacteria bacterium RIFCSPLOWO2_02_FULL_54_13 | reverse complement strand
CGCACGAGCCACGCCGCCATCGTCTCGCGCGAGCTCGGTCTGCCGGCCATCGTCGGCGCGGGCAATGCGACGCGCGTGTTGAAGACGGGGACGCTCGTGACCGTGGACACGACCGGCAGTGTCGGTATCATCACCGCCGGGAAGGCGAACATCGCGAAGCGCGAGCATTCTATCGGCGCCCTCCCCTCTACGCGCACGAAGATTATGGTGAATATCGCCTCGCCCGACATCGCGTTTGAACAGTCGTTCCTGCCGGTGGCGGGTGTCGGACTCGCGCGCGAAGAATTCATCATCGCTTCTACCATCGGCATACATCCGCTCGCCGTTCTCAATTTCAAAAAAATAGCACCGAAGGTGCGCAGGGAGATACAGGAAAAAATAAAAGGCTGGAAAAGTCCGGTAGATTTCTATGTGGACAATCTCGCCTACGGCATCGCGAAGATTGTCGCGGCC
>MFMI01000027.1:191-801 GCA_001783465.1 Candidatus Kaiserbacteria bacterium RIFCSPLOWO2_02_FULL_54_13 | reverse complement strand
GCTACTACGACCCGAAGTTTAAAGATGCGTTCGTGCTGGAGTGCCGCGCTTTGGTACAAGTACGCGAGAGTATGGGGCTCACCAACGTCATCCCGATGATTCCCTTCTGCCGCACGATTGCCGAGGCGCATCAGGTGCTCGGCATAATGGCGAAGCACGGTCTCGCGACGCGCCTCTTGGCGGAAAATAAGAAGAAAGCGACGCTGGTCTATATGATGTGCGAGATACCGTCAAACATCATTCTTGACGAAGAATTCCTGGACCTCTTTGATGGTATGTCCATCGGCAGTAACGACCTCACCCAGCTCACGCTCGGGTTGGACCGCGATTCGGGCATCGTGACACATATTGCAAATGAAAATGACGAGTCGGTGCGCGCCCTCATCAGTAAGATTATCCGCACCTGTACGCGGCGCGGGAAATATCTCGGCATCTGCGGCCAAGGGCCCTCTGACCTGCCGGAGTTCGCCGAGTTCCTCGTCCGCGAGGGCATTGAGAGCATATCGCTCAACCCCGATTCGGTGGTGAAGATGCTTGAACACATCGCCGAGATTGAAGAAAAACATCTCCATGAGAATAGAACGCGTTGAAGCACAAACGATACCCGACA
>MFMI01000027.1:0-119 GCA_001783465.1 Candidatus Kaiserbacteria bacterium RIFCSPLOWO2_02_FULL_54_13 | reverse complement strand
GGAAGAGTACGGGCGAGCATGAAGCCGTGGAGCTGGATGCGGCGCGAGCAGTAGAAAATGTAAACGGCGAGATTGCTGCCGCGCTTGCGGGACGCGATTTTAATTCACTGGACGAGCTT
>MFMI01000026.1:817-5782 GCA_001783465.1 Candidatus Kaiserbacteria bacterium RIFCSPLOWO2_02_FULL_54_13 | reverse complement strand
GCCTCCAGCCCCTTTCCTCTCCCTTCAAATTGCGCGAAATACAGCTCGTGCAAACGCATGCCGTTGAATTCAAACGCGAATCGCCGGCGCAATTCCGCAATCGCGAGCTTGTCGCCTTCGCTCGCCTTATCCCCATACCCCGCATAACCCTTGAGCGTCTCTAGGATGAGGTTCGCATGCTTCACATAGCCCTCATAGAGCGCGAGGTGAACCTTGATTTGTTTCTCCGACAGCCCTGTGAGCGTCGGTAGATTGAATATGTGTGGTGTGTATGTCATAGAGAGATACTATACTACAACCTATGCGCGTGCCGACATGGCTCTATATTCTCATCTGTGCGGGTCTCATTGTTGGGAACGTGAACGTATACCGGGCGATATTCGCAGAGCCGGTGCTCACCGTAACGGTTCTCTCTGTGGGGCCGGCGGATAAGGCGGGTCACGCCGTGCTCCTGCGCTCGCCGAGCGGCAAGACTGTGCTTGTTGACACTGGCCCCGACGCGAGCATCCTGCGCGCGCTTGGCTCCACTCTCCCTCTGTGGCAGAGGCGCCTTGACGCCGTCATCCTCACGAGTACGAAAAAGGCATTCACAGGCGGTCTGCCCGATGTGCAGAGCCGCTACCGTGTCGCCCGGACCTTCTCCACCGGCACATCCTTCTCGCTTGGCGCCGTTTCTATTGCAATCCTCGCCCCCGCCACGCTCGCCATCTCTTACGGCTCCTCTGTCTTTAACATCTCCTCCTCCACCCCCGCGGGAGTGTATGTTTCAGACGGAACTTCTATCGTCCCTAAAATCTAGATGCGGCCGGCTTTTTTGAGCGCGGCGAAGGCGCCGTTCTTCTTAATGGTCTTGAGGCCCTTGACCGAGACGTCCACGATGATAGTCTTGTTCAATTCGGGGACGTAGATGCGGCGCTTCTGGAGGTTGGCCTTGCGGCGGACCTTGCCGGTCGGGTTAAATTGCGTCGCGCGGGTGCGATTAGAGTACCGCCCGCCAATTTGCGTGCTCTTACCGGTAATATCGCATTGTCTCGCCATAGTCGTCGCATGGTAGCATTAAGGGTCTCTACCAGCAATACATGGAAGCCATCCTTTTCCTCATCGTCCTTATCCTCTCCGTCATCGCGCACGAGGTAGCGCACGGCTACGCCGCCAACTCGCTCGGCGACCCGACCGCGCGTCTCGCCGGCCGCCTCACCCTCAATCCGCTCCCGCACATTGACATTATGGGCTCCCTCGTCATCCCTGCCCTCCTCGTCTTCACCCATTCGCCCATCCTCTTCGGGTGGGCGAAGCCGGTGCCCTATAACCCGTACAATCTGAAGAGCCAGCGGTGGGGCGAGACGCTGGTCGCGTCAGCGGGAAGCGCGACCAACATCTCCCTCGCGATTATTTTCGGACTTCTTGTGCGCTACGGTTCGGCTCTCGGGTTTGACCAGACCGCGCTCACCCTGGCCGCGAGCATCGCCTTCATCAACCTCTTTCTCGGGCTCTTCAACCTCATCCCGTTCCCGCCGCTTGACGGCTTCACCGTGCTACGCTCCGCGCTCCCGTGGCACCTCTCTTCAAACCTCAACCGTTTTGAGGCCAGAGTCCGTACCGCCGGCGCGTTCTCGCTCATCCTCTTTCTTCTTGTCTTCTCCTACGTCTTCGCCAGGCCGTTTTTTGGCCTTGTCACGCGGCTCTTTTCCCTTATCACAGGGAGCGGAGTATAGTAGCCCTATGGACTTCAATAAAATCCCGAAGCAATTCTGCGAAAACGTCGTCGCGGGCCATTCCCAAGAGAACTTCGTCATGCTGATGAGCGTCGGCGAGACGGCGAGCGCGTATGCGCTCACGCCCCAACATATGAAGCGGCTGGTGCAGAGCTTGGGCCACCAGGTAGAAGAGTATGAAAAGAAATTCGGCCCCATCAATGCGAAGTGGTCTCCGTGCATAGAGAGTCCACTCCAATCCAAAGATATCAAGGGGAGCGGGAGGTAGTGATATTCGCAGTACTTGGCAGTACGACGAGGCGTCGACTTGGTATACTGGAGGAGATGGAGTACCAAGTGCCGCAGTTCATTGAGGTTGAAGACAAGATTATCGGGTCATTGACCTTGAAACAATTCATCTACCTCGCTGGTGCGACGGGGCTCTGCATCATCTTCTTCATGTATCTGCACATCGTCATCGCCTTTCTCCTCTCGGCTCCGGTGGCCGGACTCGCGATAACACTCTCCTTTTATAAGGTGAACGGGAAGCCCTTCATTGAGGTGCTTGAGGCCGCGTTCAATTATTATACCCGCGAAAAACTGTTCCTCTGGAAGCACGACAGCGTCCGCGTAGAAGAGAGGAGCGCGGCGAATGCGGCGGCGGCATCCGCCGCCGCGAACGTCCCGCCCGGGACCCCCAAGCTTACCCGAGGCAAGCTCTCCGAGCTTGCGTGGTCGCTGGACATCTCCGGCGGGAGCAAGCAACAGAAATAGTATGGCGACACTGGCTATAAGTGCGACACAGAAGTTCGTCCCGATTAAGGAAATTCGGAATGGCATCATTGTGCTCAAGGATGGCGGGTACCGCGGCATACTTATCTGCTCATCCGTCAACTTCGGACTCAAGTCCGCCGATGAACAGCACGCCATCACGCTCGGTTTCCAGAATTTTCTCAATACGCTGGATTTTTCCATCCAGATAGTGGTGAACTCGCGCAAGATGGACCTCCGCCCCTACCTTGCCCTCTTGGAGGAGAAGGCCCCCGAACAGAAGACCGAGCTCATGCGGATTCAGTTACATGAATATATAGAATTCGTCCGTTCGTTTGCCGACCAGGCGAACATTATGACGAAGTCTTTCTACATCGTCGTGCCCTATGCATCCCACGTATCGGCGGCAAGCGCCGTCGGTTTCCTCCAGCACCTGCCTGGCCTGCCTGCGCAAGCAAGCACGACGGCAGGCGGAAACGCGTCGGCGAAGGACGCCGCCGCGAAGGCTTCGTTTGAAGAAGGCCGCGCCCAGCTCGAGCAGAGGCTCTCTCTCGTCGCCGGAGGCCTCGCGGGCACCGGCGTTCGCGCGGCTACGCTCGGCACCGAGGAGGTCATTGAACTCCTGTATCGTTCATTCAACCCGGGCGAGCTAGAAAATCCGATAAGACTAGATAATTAATATGTCACTCCTTGATTTTATCAACCGCAAGAAGAGAGACGAGGCGCCGACGATAACACCGGTCCTGCCGAGGGATATTTACAAACAAGGTTCTCTTGACCTCGTTGACACGATTGCTCCGACCGCACTCTCGGTCGGCTCGCGCGAGATTGAACTCGGCGAGAAGTTTGTCCGCTCGTTTTATACCATCTCGTATCCGCGATTCCTCACCGACAGTTGGTTCTCTCCCATCATCAATCTTGATAAGGTGCTTGACGTGTCTCTCTTCATTCACCCCATTGAGACCGCACAGGCGCTTCGTGGCTTTCAAAAAAAGGTCGCCGAGGTCCAGAGCCAGATTAACGAACGTGAAGCGAAGGGGCTCGTGCGCGACCCGATGCTTGATACGGCGTACCAAGACCTTGAGAGCCTGCGCGACAACCTCCAACAGGCGCAGGAAAAACTTTTTGACGTCGGTTTATACATCGCGCTCTACGGCGATTCCAAAGAGGAAATTGACAAAACCGAGGGGGACATCCGCGGCATCTTGGATTCAAAACTCGTGTACACCAAGCCAGCCCTCTTCCAGCAGGAGCAAGGGTTCCGTTCGTGCGTCCCGCTCGGCACCGACGAACTCCTCGTCAATTCAAAGCTGAACTCCTCGCCGCTCTCCTCCATCTTCCCCTTTGTCTCGTTTGACCTCACGAGCGACCGCGGCATTCTCTACGGCATCAACCGACACAATTCTTCCCTCATCCTCTTCGACCGATTCTCTCTTGAGAACTACAACTCCGTCGTCTTCGCGAAGTCAGGCTCCGGCAAGAGCTATGCGACGAAGCTGGAAGTGCTCCGGTCGCTTATGTTCGGGACGAATGTCATCGTCATTGACCCCGAACGCGAATACGAACAGCTCGCCGAATCTACGGGCGGGCGCTCCTTCCACATATCCCTCTCCTCCGAGCACCACATCAATCCATTTGACCTCCCTCCGGTCAAGGAAGACGAGGACCCGAAGGACATCTTGCGCTCCAACATCATCTCGCTCGTCGGACTCTTCCGTATCATGCTCTCCGGCCTCTCGCCCGAAGAAGATGCCATCGTAGACCGCGCGGTGAGCGAAACCTACGCGCTCAAGGACATCACGGGCGACTCGGACTTCACCGGCGCGGAGCCGCCTCTCATCTCTGATTTTGAACAAGTGCTCTCCGGCATGGAGGGGAGCGAATCTCTCGTGGAGCGGCTCTCCAAATACACCCGTGGTTCGTGGGCGGGATTCCTCAACCAGCCGACCAATATAGACCTCTCCCAGCAGTTTGAAGTCTTCTCGGTGCGCGACATGGAAGACGAACTGAAGCCTGTCGCGATGTATATCATCACACACTATATCTGGAATGCGGTACGCCACGAGCTCAAGAAGCGCCTGCTTATCATTGACGAAGCGTGGTGGATGATGAAGAGTGATGATACCGCCTCCTTCCTCTACTCGGTCGCGAAGCGCGGCCGCAAATATTATCTGGGCGTCTGCACCATCACCCAAGACGTTGAAGACTTCTTGAAGAGTCCGTACGGGAGGCCCATCCTCACGAACTCTTCTCTCCAGCTCCTTTTGAAGCAGTCCCCGACGATGATAGACACGGTTCAGCAGACTTTCAATCTCACCGACGAAGAAAAATACCTCCTGCTTGAGGCGGGAGTGGGCGAGGGGCTCTTCTTCGCGGGGCTAAAGCACGTCGCTATCAAGGTCATCGCGAGCTACACCGAGGACCAAATCATCACCTCTGACCCGTCCCAACTCCTCGCGATAAAGGAGGGGAAAGAGAAACATGCCACAGAAAAGAAATA
>MFMI01000026.1:0-779 GCA_001783465.1 Candidatus Kaiserbacteria bacterium RIFCSPLOWO2_02_FULL_54_13 | reverse complement strand
CCGCCGGTGATGACGTGGGGGAAAGCGCTACCCGTTCTTATTATCGCTGTTATCTTTGATGCACTCCGATTCATGTTTGAGTGGTTTATACTTTTTGGTCCAGCAATTGCAGCCGCGTACTGCACAGCCAAAGGCAGTAGTTACATCGGAATAACGGCAAGCGGAGTTCTGTGTTCTGCTGGCGCTACTGTCGGTGGATTTTTCGGTGCTACATTTATCGGACCATTTGGCATGATAATGGCGATTGTCACAGGGTTGGCTGGCTGGCTCGTAATCTTGATTCTACTTCTTATATTCAACGGGCGCATATTCAAAGAGAATGCGCTGTGGTTCGGCGCAAGCCTCCTCGTAAGCGAGGTGCCCTTTGTGGGTTCGATACCAGCGCTCACAATCGTCATGTGGAGGATGCATCATGTGCAAATCAAGATAGAAAAGGAGGCTCTGAAGAAATGGAAAAAAGAAAACGCCGACGCCCAACTGCAGGAACGCCGGCAACAAATCGCCGAGCAGGCGCAAATGATTCAGTATCAAGCTGGCCAAGTAGCGCAAGCACAGCAAGAAGCGGCAAACGATGCAATGGCTATTGAGGCGGCGAATGACGAGAGAATCCCCGAAGAGGTGCGCAAGGCGGCGTAGTCGCCTATAAGGGGTTGTATACTGATAGTATGCGTTCGGGACTCCTTATCGCTTTTACTCTAGCCTTTTTACTGCCAGTCATGGTCGGGGCGCAGTCTCTTGAGAGTGTGATGACGAATGCGTCGCCGTTTACCGTTTCGGTG
>MFMI01000025.1:15679-29653 GCA_001783465.1 Candidatus Kaiserbacteria bacterium RIFCSPLOWO2_02_FULL_54_13 | reverse complement strand
TCACGAGTGCCGGGGGTGGGAATCGAACCCACATGAGGATTTTAAGCCCTCGCAGGGTTTTAAGCCCTGTGCGTCTAACCAATTTCGCCACCCCGGCATCTTTTGATGATACTATCATCTCTGTTATTGTTTACGAATGGCCCGGTGGCGAAGAAGCAACGCGACGGTCTGCAAAACCGTTATGCGAGGGTGCGAATCCCTCCCGGGCCTCCATTGAGTTCGCCGTTATCAAGCATGAAATCTATGCGCGGGAGGCGTAGGTGCGTATGCGCTTTCAAGTGTTTAGAGAATGCCGCGCGCTGGCGTTCTAAGAAGGCGAGCGCCGTGCGAGCTTTTTCTACGGGGAAGACACTCACGAAAACGTTCACGCGCTCGCCGTGCGCGACGCTCTCTGCCCGAATGACGGTGATGAGCGATTCTGTGCCGGCCTCTCTCTGAATAAATAAGGCGGCTTCGCGGGCTATTATTTCAGCCGCACGATTCTCTGTGTTCATGATTCAGAAATAGTAAACGCAATTATCTCATCGCCGTAAGCCGCGTTCTCTCGCGCCTCTATTTCAGCGCCGAAGTCGCCCTCAACTTTTATTTCTTTCACATCGGCGCGCGCCTGCTGGAGATTCTTGATACTGCCCCGCGCGACTTCAACACCCTTCCGCACGAGCTTCACGCGGTCGCCGACCGAGAGGATGCCCGATACATAACGCGCGCCGAGCACCTGCTTCTTCGCGCCTGCAGAGAAGGTTTTGAGCACGAGCGCCCGCCCGAGTTCCTTCTCCGCCGTCACACTCGGCGCTCGCTCCGCAAGGAGTTCCGCCACTTTCGCCGTCAGCTCATAAATAATAGAGAAGGGGAATACGGCCACCTTGTCGCGTTCCGCGAGCTCGCTCGCGATAGCGTCCATCCCGACGTTAAACGATATAATGACACCGCCGGCGGCGTAGGCGGTCTTCACGTCGGCTTCCGAGACACTGCCGACGCCTGAAGAAATAAGACGAACGACGGCGCGTTCGTGCGTAGTCTTAGCGAGCTCATGGACGATGGCGTCTACCGAGCCAGCGACATCAGCCTTCACAACCAGCGGGAGTTCCCCGACGCCCTCCACAGGCGTCTCGACTAAACCATTCTGCGAAGCAGAACGGTCGCCCAACACGACGCTTCGCGTTGCGTCAAGAGCCTCTTTCTTACTTTTCACGACGTTGAAAAGGGCTCCGGCGGTCGGCAGTTTACTAAACCCAGAGATGCGCACCGGTTCTGACGGTCCCGCATGCTCCACCCGCGCGCCGCGGAAGTCCTCAATGAATCGTATCGGGGCATAGGCGTCGCCCGCGACCACGAAGCCCTGCCTACCGGCAGGCAGGCGTCCGAGCGTGAGCGTGCCGTTCTTAATAATAAGCGTCGCCGAGGAGCCCCGCTTGGGGTCCTGGGTTGACTCAAGTACGAAGCCGGTTGCGCTCGCCTCGGGGTCGGCCGTGAGCTCCAGGAGGTCCGCCGCCAGAAGGACGAGGTCAAGAAGTCCTGGGATGCCCTCGCCGGTTTTGGATGATATCGGCGCGTATGCGACGTCGCCGCCCATACCTTCTATATAAATGCCGTGTTCAACGAGAGAGTTTTTTGTATGCGCAATATCGGCGTTATTTTTATCAATCTTGGTGATAGCGATGATGTAAGGGATGTTCGCCTCCTTGATGGCGGCGAGTGCGTCAAGCGTCTGCGGCATTACTCCCTCGTCTGCCGCGACGACGAGGATACTGATATCAGCGGCGGCCGCGCCGCGAGTGCGGAGCGCCTTGAACGCCTCGTGCCCCGGAGTATCAAGGAAAGTGACGAATCGGCCGTTATGTTCGGCGATGTAGGCGGCGACATGCTGGGTGATACCGCCCGCTTCGCCCGCGACAATATTTTCCTCCCGGATGTAATCCAGAAGCGAGGACTTCCCATGGTCTATGTGGCCCATCACCGCGATGACGGGCGGTCGTGCTGTCCGCGCCATAATGGCTCTATTTCATCATAAAAACTGATTAATTGCAATCATTACTTTGTCGGAAATTCTAATCTATAGGACAAAAATTCCGACATCCATTATCCATTGGATTATGTTGAAAAGAGACGGAAATGTTCGCGAAGTTTTCTATCTGATTCAAGAGCTTCGGCTACGAATGAGAGCATCTCGCCAGTGCCACTCTTGAGGTGCGCACGAACAAGCCCAATAAATTCATCGCACGGGTACGGGTAAATCCATACGCTATCTTGAAGACGCAAGAAACCGGCACCTAAAAGAAGAAGCCGAAGTTGTGAACGAGCCCTTCTGCGTTTCTCACGAATGTCGAACATAACCACCCGCCACCTGCCATCCCAAAACGCCGGCTCGGGAATTCGGTACTCATTTGCATAAATTGTCTCAATCGTCACGCGTCCTTTATCCGTTAATTCGACTCTACGATGTCCGCGTTCCCCAGATGTTTTCACAAATCCGGCATATTCCAGATCAGTTATTGCCTGTGTGATGCGACGATAAAGATTTTTACGATTTGTTGCGCCACGGTCAAGTTTTTTCAAAAGTGTCAGAGTTTTCGGCGCCACAAGTGCGACGCTCAATACGCCGCCGACAGCCAGCGTCCGTAAAATAAGATTGCGCATCGGAAGATATCGTCCTCTTGTTTCTGTCTGCATTTTCTTCATGTCGGAAATTATAACCTATAGGATAAAAATTCCGACATGGTTATCCACATAAAAATAACAGCCGGACCAATTCCGACTGTTGTGCGTTGGGTCTCTTAAGCTGTCTGCTCATTGTAGGCGTGCTTTCGCGCCTCGTTATTCGGCCATAGGACCTACACCCAAGCGAATGCCACATAATAACCGCAGTGATTTTTGATGTCAATATGTGTAGAATCAACCTATGTTTTGGAGTAATAAGAGAACATATTTGGATTACGCTGCCGGGATGAGCGGGAATCCGTCGTCGCCGCACAAAGAAGGAAGAAAAGCGAAGAAAATGCTGGAGGATGCACGAACAAGTATCGCGCGGCTGGTTGAAGTACAGAGCGATGATGTGATATTCACGAGTGGCGTAACGGAGGCGAATGCACTCGCGATTCTCGGAATTGTCCGTGCTCGCTCGCACCTCGCACCTCGCACCTCGCACCCGCATGTTCTGTACCTGCCTAGTGCGCATGCGTCGGTGGTGGAGAATATGAAATTGCTTGCAGAAGAAGACGTTATGGTTGATGAGTTACCGATAAAAAATTACCGAGTTGATACTGAAATGCTCGCAAAGATGTTACAGGCAGAAACTATGCTCGTCTCCATGGATGCAGTTTGCGGAGAGACGGGAATTATTTGGAATACACGTGAAGTGAAGCAAACAATTGGACCGAAAATGTTGCTACACGTGGATGCGAGCCAAGCGCCCTTGACCGAGAAGATCACGCGCGCCCACTTCAGCGCGGATATGCTCACTCTTGATGCATCAAAAGTCTGTGCCACGCGCGGTATCGGCGTGCTCATCGCACATCGCACGATACCCATCTCTCCTTTATACAGAGGAGGCGGGCAGGAGAGGGGATTGCGAAGCGGGAGCGAGGCGCCGGGACTTGCGCGCGAGTTCGCTCGTGCGCTTCGCGCCGCCGCGAATGGCCGCGAATCATTTCGTGCTTCTGCCGAGCGTGTCCGCACAGAACTTATCAGAAACATAAGCACAATTCCAAACGTATATATAAATGAGGGCCGTGAGCCTGCCTGTGCAGGCAGGCAGGCACCACATATTCTCAACCTCTCTCTTATTGGGAGAAATACCGACTACCTCGTCGCGCTCTTGGACGAGGCAGGGTTCGCCGTGTCAACGCGAAGCGCCTGCGAGACAGATTCCGAGGAGGGTTCGCGCGCGGTCTACGCGCTTACCGGCGACCGCGAACGGGCTCGCACGACTCTCCGAATCTCGTGGGGGCCAGATGTCCGCTCGCGTGACTTCGGTCGTTTCGCGCTCGCGCTCGTACGAGAGGTCGTCCTCGCTTCCGGCGGAATTGACAATGGAGGCCAGCGGTAGCATTATGGCCATATGAATCCCGTTAGAAATCACGGACACAGAGGTCGAGACCGTAATATAACGGGGTTAGTTATTGGCATTAATTTCTAACGGGATGAACATAGAGGAACTCTCTAAATCACAGCTCGTACTGCTCACGATTCTGGTGAACTTCGTTACGTCGGTCGCGACCGGCATTTTGACGGTCTCCCTGCTTGATACGGCTCCGCCGTATGTTACCCAGACGGTGAATCGCGTCGTTGAGCGCACCATTGAGACGGTTGCGGCGGCGGCGCCCGCGACGATTATCCAAGCGCCCGCACCGTCAAACCAAGACCTTGTGACCGCCGCGCTTGGAGTCGCTGCGACCCGCGCCGTTGTCATCTATGCCGCCGAAACCGGCACGTCAACGCCTTCCATTTCCGTCGGCACCTACCTCCCGAAGTCGCGTGCAGTCGCCACTGCCGCACAGGGAGCATTACCGAGGGAGGCGCTTATCGGATTCCCCGGCGACATATACATCTTCGCGTCTATCGCTCACGAAGGCGACGGAGTCGCCATCTACGGTTTCGCGGATGATGCCACACTGCCGAAAGCAACATCGCCGACCCTCATCGCCACGAGCGACCTGAAGCTCGGTCAGACCACTCTTGCTATAGGCGCCGATGGCTCCGCCTCCACCGGCATCGTGGCACGCGTAAGCGATGACGGGGTTCATACGACATTACCTGATATAGGAGCGGGGAGCGCCGCCGTGGACCTCTCGGGCAATCTGGTCGGTATCGGCGCGGGGATAACACCGGGACTTCTCATCCCCACAAACAAAATAACGACGCTCCTCACTACCGCTTCAACGTAACATACGCTTTCTACACAATGCCGCCATTTAACAACTTCACCACCAAAGCCAAGGAAGCCGTGCGAAGAGCGCACGAGCTCGCGATAGAGCGCGGGCAGAACCACGTCTCGCCGCTCCATCTCCTCGCCGCCCTTGTGCTCCAAGAGGAGTCGCTCGTGTTCTCAATGCTTGACCGCATGGAGGTTGACACCATTATGCTCGCGGATGCCGTGCTTGAACACCTGGAGGCGCCCGAGAGCGCTACGGTGCTCTCGCCTTCATACCAGATTTATCTCACGCCCGACCTCGCGCAGGCACTTGAGGCATCAGGGAAGATAGCGGCACGGATGAACGACACGTTTGTCGGCACCGAGCACCTCTTCCTCGCCGTCGTAGAACACCCGGGCCCCGCCTCTGACATCCTGGCGCGTTTCTCCATTGGGCGCGACGCGGCGCTCGCTATCCTCAAAGAGCTCAAGAGTTCCAAAGACGGGCAGGGGGCAGAGCCGAAACGTTTCCGCGCGCTCGCCAAATATGCGCGCAATCTCACCAAGCTTGCCGCCGAGAACAAGCTGGACCCGGTCATTGGTCGCGACTTAGAAATAAATAGAGTCATCCAGATTCTCGCGCGCCGCACCAAGAACAACCCGGTCCTCATCGGCGAAGCTGGCGTCGGGAAGACGGCGATTGCCGAGGGTCTCGCGGCGCGTATGGCCACCGGCGACATCCCCGAGATGCTGAAGGGCAAAGAGCTCCTCTCGCTTGACCTCGGGCTTATGGTCGCAGGCACCAAGTATCGCGGCGAGTTTGAAGAACGGATGAAAAACGTGATGAAGGAAGTGGAGCGGGCAGAAGGGAAGGTGATTCTCTTTGTTGACGAGCTCCACACGCTTGTCGGCGCCGGAGGCGCCGAGGGCTCTCTGGACGCGTCAAATATGCTGAAGCCCGCGCTCTCGCGCGGCGAGCTGCGCGTCATCGGCGCGACCACGCTCAAGGAATATCAGAAATATATTGAGAAGGATGCCGCGCTCACTCGCCGCTTCCAGTCGGTGTTCGTGCAGGAGCCTTCGGTAGAAGACGGCATCGCCATCTTGCGCGGGCTCCGCGACAAGTACGAGCTCTTCCACGGCGTACGTATCACCGACGGCGCTATCGTCGCCGCCGTTGAACTCTCGGCGCGCTACATCAGCGACAGATTTTTACCAGACAAAGCTATTGATTTGATAGATGAAGCCGCGAGTGGTCTGCGAATAGCGCTTGAGAACAAGCCGCCCCTGCTTGAAGAAACTGACCGCAAGATTCGCCGGCTGGAGATTGAGCGGCAAGCGCTCCAGAAGGATGCAGAAGCCCTCGCGTCCGTCGGGAGCGGGCCTGCCCCTGGCGGCAAGGAGATAAAAGAGCGCATCAAAGCCATTGATAGCGAAGTTGCCGACTTGAAGGAGAAGACCAGCGAGCTTGAGCTCAAGTGGAAGAATGAGAAGGATGTGATTGCCGGTATTCGCACCAACAAGACCGAACTGGAGGCGCTTAAGATACAGGCCGACAATGCCGAGGCATCCGCCGACCTTGGTACGGTTGCAGAAATCCGCTACGGTAAGATACCGCATATTCAGAAAGACTTAGAGGTCAAACTGAAGCGTTTGAAAATATTGCAGAAGTCGCGTCGCGTATTGAACGAAGAAGTGACTGAACAAGATATCGCGGGAGTCGTCTCGCGCTGGACGGGCATTCCGGTCGCGCGAATGTTGGAAGAGGAAGCCGCGAAGCTCGGCCGTATGGAAGAGTCGCTGAAGAAGAGCGTCATCGGCCAGGACAACGCTGTGGCGAAAGTGACTGACGCGGTGAAGCGCTCCCGTGTGGGCATCTCTGACCCGAACCGCCCTATCGGCTCGTTCCTCTTCCTCGGCCCGACTGGCGTAGGGAAGACCGAACTCTCAAAAAAGCTCGCGGAGTTTATGTTCAATGATGCCGACGCCCTCGTGCGCGTGGACATGAGCGAGTTTATGGAGAAGCACTCGGTGGCGAAGCTCATCGGCGCGCCTCCCGGCTACGTCGGTTACGAAGAAGCTGGCACCCTGACCGAGCGTATCCGGCACCGCCCATACGCGGTGGTGCTCTTTGACGAGATTGAAAAAGCGCATCCGGAGGTGTTCAATATCCTGCTTCAAGTGCTTGATTCGGGACACCTCACCGACGGAAAGGGGCGCAAGGTCAATTTCAAGAATACGATTATCGTGCTCACCTCCAACATCGGCGGGGAATTCATAGACCGGCTCGCACACATCGGCTTCGGCAAGGCGGGCGCGACCGATGCGACGCGCTACGAAGAGACCAAAGAGAAGGTGATGGACGCGCTCAAGGAGCACTTCCGTCCCGAATTCCTCAATCGTCTTGATGACATCATCATCTTTGATGTGCTCGCGAAGGAGACACTTGCTCGCATCGTTAATACGCAGATTGAAGAGGTAATGAAACGTTTGAGCCAGAAGCGCATCGCGCTTACCATAGAGCCCGAGGTACGGACGTGGCTCGCAGAAAAGGGGTACAACCCGCAGTACGGAGCGCGACCGCTTCGCCGGACGATTCAAGATAAGATACTCACTCCGCTCGCATCCCTGATGGTCGTCCAGGACGTGATGGAGGGCGGCACCGTCACCGTCTCCATCAAGAACGACATTCCTCATTTTGAAGTGAAGAAGAAGCGCGCGCCGAAGACGGCGCGCGTGAGCGCAAGTGCAAAAGAGGCAGTCGTTGCTTAAATCAAGCGTTTCTGCTACGTTAGTCGTATGTCACAAGACCGCCTGCTCCGGCTCAAGTCCACGAAGTCCAAGCATATTATCTGGACTCGCAAGAATAGAAAAACTACCGAACGTAAAATTGAGCTTATGAAGTTCGACCCTACCCTGCGCAAGAACGTCCTCTTCAAAGAAACGAAGAAATAAAACAAAAACCGCCGAGAGGCGGTTTTTGATTTTGCGGGCCCAGCTGGATTCGAACCAGCAAAACGGGATTTGGAGTCCCGCGGTTTACCATTGAGCCTATGGACCCGGTAAGACTAATTTATCACATCTCCGAGAAAAGCGCGGGCGGTGGCGCATATTTTCCGTGAGATAATCACATCGTGATAGCGGAGATGTATACAGCCAGGATAGTCATGTTTAATGTTCTTGCCCGTATGCGGCTTCCAGAAAGTATTCTGAAATTGTGTTTCGGGTATTCCGGTTAACTCTGACCAGAATCTGCGTCGCTCGCGCTCGTCGTGGTAATCATGGAGGTGCATTTTTATTCGAAAACGACTCTCTTCCAGGGGCAACGCTTTGCGAAGAAGAGCAAGAAACCCGCGTATCGTAAGAGGCTCTGCGTTCGTGAATGTGAATTCGCTATCGTTTTTTGATTTAGTGCCTTCGCACCAGTACATTAAAGAGCAGAGGACAAGAGCAGTCTCTGAATCATCGTCTCGCCTTTTTTTCGAAGTTCGATTACCCGCTGACGTTCTTGCATCTTTGCCTTCATATACTAGTCACAGTACCATAGAGCTTTGTTTAGTTAATTGCGTAGTGGGGAAAGCCGTCCTGAACGTTGTGAAGGGCGGTATGATAGAAGTATGCGCTCCCGCTCCAGCATATTGATACTACTGTTCGTCATAAGCCTTATCGCAATACCGGTTGCCGTGTATGCGGCCAACACGATACCGTTTTTCGGTCCTATCATTCCGGACGCTCAAATCCAAGTGAACGACGTAGCTAGCAATCAGAATGTGTGTGCGGCCGGGTGGGGGATGCTCATTATCGTTATCAACAACATTATCCTGCTCCTCCTCACGCTCGCCATCGTCTTCGTCGCGCCGCTGATGATAGCCTACTCCGGCTTCCTCTTCGTGGTGAATCCCGTGAATGCGAGTGCGAAGGAGCAGGCAAAAAAAATATTGCGGAATACCGTCGTCGGTATCGTCATTGCGCTTGCCGGCTGGATGATTGTGGACATGATTATGGCGTTTCTCTACAATCCCGGCGCCGCCTATAATGGAGGCACGCTCGGCAAGTGGTCAGACATCATCACTTCAAACGACGAGCTGTTGTGCCTCCCTCAAAAGGGCACAGAGCCAACCGCCGTTCCGGCTATAGCGCCGCCCGGCGTCGCCGTAGTTCCTCCGACGGCAGACTGCGCGGCTTCGTATACGAGTAACTTGCCGGGCATTAGCGTGTCCTCAAGCGGTAATTGTTGCGACCGAAATAACAGTACATGTACTTCTCTTACCGGTATGTCTGGTGCGACTCTCTCGCAAATCATAAATGTAAAAGATAGGTGCGGTGCGATTACTGTCACTGGTGGTACAGAAGTTGGTCATTCGGGCGAAGAGAACGTAAGATCACACAGCGGTGGTTCTAAGGTGGATATCAGTCAAGATATTATCCAGTGCATTTTGAACACGACCGGCAGTTCAGAAGTCAAGACACCTTCGTTCGGCTCTAAACAAGCAAAGGACAGTTGCGGAAATATCTACACGTGGGAAACGAATCCAAACCACACGGACATCTATGTGAAATCGGCCTGTTTTCTACGGTAAGTAATTAATTTGCGGAGCCACGCTTTTTGGCGGCGGGCATACTGGGAGACGCTGGCCGAGAGGGTGGGGAGGAGAGACTCTTCAGTGCGCTCTCCGCACAGAAATTCGCCCACGATTTTATATTCCAGCCCCAGCTCGTTGAGACGCGCATCGCCCACTCGCTCGCGTACGCGGCGCACTTCGTCTACGAGACCGCGTTCCAGCGCGCTTCTCAACCGTGCATCAATTCTCGCGCGCAATTCTTTGCGCGGCGGGTCAATAATGAGCCATTCAACCTCATATTTTACAAGGTTCAACCTTGTTCTAAACGGTGGCGTAGTTGAGCCGCGCGGAGGGACAGTACCGAGAGAATCTATAATCTCCAGCGCGCGGATGAGTCGGCGGCGATTCTGTGGGTCAAGTTCGGCGGCGCGGCGCGGGTCCCGTTGTCTAATTCGCGCGAATAGTTCTTCAGTCGGGAGCTTCTCAAGTTCTTCACGAAGCACAGGATTCGCATCAACCCCGGTCGGGAGGCCGGAGAGGAGGGCGTCAAAGTAGAAGTGCGTTCCGCCGACGAGGATAGGGAGCTTCCCGCGCCCCGAGATTTCTGTAATCAGCCGCGTCGCATCAGCGACAAAGTCTCCGGCAGAATAACTCTCTTTGGGGTCGCGGATATCAATGAGATGATGGGGGATTCCGCGCATCTCCTCTTTTGTTATTTTCTCGGTACCGATATCCAGCCCGTGGTACACCTGCCGTGAATCGACGGAGATAATCTCGCCATCGCGCTTAAGCGCTTCTTCAATAGCGCGAGAGGACTTGCCCGAGGCAGTCGGTCCCGCAATGCAGAGAATCCGCACACCAGCAGACAGGTGACGGACTCCGCTTCGCTGCGTTTGTGCTGTCATTAGCCGCGATGGTATCATAGGCACAACCTAACCAATACGCCTATGAAAGAAACCAAGAGCAACTATTGCGAGCATTGCGGCGAGTTCCACGACCCGGTTCGCGACCATGCCTCGCTCGTGAAGGTCGGCGAGCCGGTACCGGACTTCGCGTTTGAAGCGTACCACAAGGGAGTTATCACCGAGATGAGCCTGTCACAACTGCGCGGGAAGTGGGCGGTTATCGTGTTCTATCCCGCGGACTTCACCTTCGTGTGCCCGACCGAGCTTGAAGAGCTCGCGAAGCTGTACCCGAAGTTCCAGGCGGCGAACGCCGAGGTCATTTCGGTTTCTACCGACACTGTACACACGCACAAGGCGTGGCATGATGTCTCCCCAGGCATCAGAGAAATCAAATACCCGATGGCGGCCGACCCCTCGGGCAAACTCGCCCTCGCCTTCGGCGTGCTCATTGAAGGCGGCGAGGCCGCACTTACGCCCGACGAGGGGCTCGCGCTCCGCGGCTCATTCATCATTGACCCCGCCGGCATCCTGCGCTCAATGGAGGTAAGCGACAACTCCATCGGGCGCAAAGGCGCCGAGACACTGCGTAAGCTCCATGCGGCGCAATATGTAGAGACGCACAAAGGGAAGGTCTGTCCTGCCTCGTGGGAACCAGGCGACGACACGCTGGAACCAGGCCTCAACCTGGTAGGGAAGTTGTAAACATAAAATATGTGCTAATCTGCAATTCATCGCCGGGGTGGCGGAATTGGCAGACGCGACGGATTCAAGACCCGTTGTCGAAAGACATGAGAGTTCGATTCTCTCTCCCGGCACACATGATTGATGTGATAAAATATGCGTATGAAAGATGATGCGGCGTATATCCCGACAAAGTACGACTCGGTCTTCTGGATTGATGTGGATCGGATTATGCCGAACCCCTGCCAACCGCGCAAGGAGTTCAACGAAGCAGGTCTCTCTTCGCTCGCCGAGAGCATCCGTCAGTACGGCGTGCTCCAGCCGTTGGTGGTGAGCAGGAGCGAAGTAGAAAAACCCGATGGCTTGGAGAGCGTGTATGAGCTCATCGCCGGCGAGCGGCGCCTGCGCGCGAGCAGGCTCGCGGGCCTCTCGCAGATACCGGTGGTGATACGCCACGGGGAGAATAACCTCACCAAGCTGGAGCTCGCCATCATAGAGAATCTCCAGAGAGAAGACCTCAACGCGATTGACCGCGCGAAGGCGCTCCAGAAGCTTATTGAGGAGTTCGGCATCTCGCATGCCGAGACCGCCGCGAAGGTCGGCAAGAGCCGCGAGTGGGTTTCTAATTCGCTTCGTCTCCTCTCTCTCCCCGAGCACATGCAGGCCGCGATTGTCGGGAGAGAGATAAACGAGGGCCACGCGCGGCCCCTTATGACGCTCAACGACCGCCCCCTAGAACGCGAGACGCTTTTCAAAGAAATTATTCTAAAAAAACTCCCGGTCCGCGCCGCCGAGCGCATAGCGCGCTCCATCGCCCAGGAGCGCGTGCACAAGCACCACCGCAAGTCGCCCGAGATGGTAAAACTTGAAAAGTCACTCACCGAGACATTGGGCACGCGCGTTATTATTGAAACGAATGCCGAGGGCGGCTGTCTGCGCATAGACTTTTTCTCCCCCGACGACCTGCAACAGCTGGTGAGCGTGCTCGCGGTGGAGCGAGAGGCAATGGTGACCGCAGTACACTCGCCGCAGATTTTCCCCAACACCACACAGCTCATAAGTGACCCCGTCCCACCAGCCGCTCCAGAAGAAAAGGAAGACGACGGGCTCTACTCGGTGTCTAACTTCACCGTCTAGTTCTATTTCTTCTTAAACCACGTTCTCTTGTGCCGCCGAGACGGCTTGTCCGGCTCTGTCATACCGAGCGCCACGCGGATATGCCGTCGCGCGAGCGAGGTCTTCGCGATATCAAGCCATTTTGGCGATGGGTGCGCGGAGTCGCGCCTGATGATTTCAACGACTTCGCCATTGCCGAGCTCGGTATCAAAGGATACGAGCTTCCCGTTTACTTTCGCGCCTTGGATATGGTCGCCGAGGTCGCTGTGTATCGCGTAAGCGAAATCAACCGGCGTAGAAGCCGCGGGCAGGTCTATGACGTCGCCCTTGGGAGTGAAGACGAACACGCGGTGCGAGAAAAAGTCCTCCTTCAGCCCTTCAACGAATTCTTCAGAACCGGCGATATCCGTGTGAGCATCGGCGAGCTCGGCGAGCCATGGCGGGGCCTTGGTCACGCCCCGCGCCGCGCCCTCTTTCTTTGAAATCTTCATGAGCGACGGGATGAGGGAACGAACCCATGAGAAGGAGAGCGTTGAGAATCTGCTTTTTTGGATGCCTTTTCTCAGTTTCTCCACCCCTTTCCCCAACTGCTTATAGGACATGTGCGACGCGATGCCAAACATCGCGCGCCGGTGCATCTCTTCGGTGCGTATCTGTATCTCCACGATGCCCGCCTCAGGCGTCACGACGGTCGTGTGGAGACTTTGGTACCCGTTGGGCTTCGGGAAGGCGATGTAGTCCTTAAACTCGCCGGGCAAGGGTTTATAAATCGCGTGTATGGTGCCGAGCGTCGTGTAACAATCCTCAATCGTGGGCACGACAAATCGCAGAGCGGCGATATCGTGGATAAGATTGATGTCGTCGTCTTTTCTCCTCAACTTTTGGTGCAGGCTCCAGAGCCCTTTCATCCGAATGTCGCTCCGAAGTATCGCGAATTCTTTTTTCTTCAATTCGGCGAGGAGCTCCTTCTGCACCTGTGCGAGCCCGCTTTCGGTCTCCCGCTTTTTCAGTTTGCGCACTTCGGCGGCATGTGCCGCGGCATCGGGGTCAACGAAGGGGAACGCGAGGTCCTCAAGCATGCTCTTCATCTTCCCCATGCCGAGGCGGTCGGCGATGGGGGCGTAGATTTCAAGCGTCTCAAGCGCGATGCGCCGGCGCTTATGCTCGGGCACATGCCCCAAGGTCTGCATATTATGTTTGCGGTCGGCGAGCTTCACGATAAGCACGCGGATGTCGCTCGCGGTCGCCACGAGGAGCCGGCGGAGCGACTCTGCGTGGCGCTCGGCGCCGTGATACTTGTGTGTGCCGAGCTTTGTCACGCCGTCAACGATGAAGAGCAGTTCCTTCCCGAATTCTTTTTCTACTTCCTCGCGCGAGATACAGCCATCTTCAACCGCGTCGTGGAGGAGCCCTGCGGCGATAGTCGTCGCGTCCATGCCGTACTCGGCGAGAACCTTCGCAGTCGCCGCGGGATGTATGAAATACGGCTCGCCCGAGTAACGCTTCTTGCCTTCGTGCGCCTTTTTAGAACACTCGTACGCCTTTTCTACGAAGGCGATGTCCTCGGGTGTCGCATCCGCCATCTCGCTCGTAATCTCCTTTAGCGTCGTCATAGGTGCTTACTATACACCGAGCGTTTTATTTTAGATATTCGGCGGCGTCGGCGGGAGTGAGGGAGTCGGGAGAAATGGTGTCGGGGAGGTAGATACGGCGGAGGCCTTTTTTCAAGAAGAGCCCTTGCTTTGATTTATAGAGCACGAGCTGTTTGCTGGTGCGCGGGTGCTTACCGATTTCTTTTACTATTTCCACGCCCTTCGGCGGCTTTTTGGGAGTAGCGAGGATAGTGAGCGCCTCGTCAAGC
>MFMI01000025.1:3127-15631 GCA_001783465.1 Candidatus Kaiserbacteria bacterium RIFCSPLOWO2_02_FULL_54_13 | reverse complement strand
TGGTGTAGGGGTCGCCTTTTCCGCCGGAGGCGGACCCGCCTCCGGCGGGCGCCTTGAGCGAGCGGAATTCGCCGTCACTCCCGACGTAGGGTCCGAATCGTCCGGTAGAAGAGAACACCGCCTTGCCGGTTGAAGGATGATGCCCAAGCTCGCGTGGGAGCGAGAGATATTTAACTGCATCGGCGAGCGTTACGCTGGACAAATCAGTACCCGCGGGGATACTAGCACGTTTCGCCGCAATTTTTGGTCTCCCACGTTTTCCTTTTTTGGGCGCTTTTGATTTGTTTGGTTCTTCGTGCTTCGTGCTTCGTGCTTCAAGCATTTCAACATACGGCCCGAAGCGTCCGGTCTTCATATAAATGTTCGCGCCGGTATCAGGATGCACGCCAATCGACTCGTCGTTCTTCAGTTCCAGTCCTTTTTCAGTGCGCGCGCCGAGGCATTCAGGGTAACGTTTACAACTCATAAAGACGCCGCCGCGGCCAAGCTTATTTTCCATCGGGCTCCCGCACAAGGGGCAAGGGAATGCGGCACCCGCGTCGCCAAGCGATGTCGCCTTTGGGAGCTTATCTCCCGCCCGCACCTCTTTTTCAAACGGGCCATAAAACGCTTTGAGTGTTTCGGTATACCCGCGCTCGCCGCGTGCGATTTCATCCAGCTCGTTTTCCATCTCTGCGGTAAAGGTGTCGCTCACATAGGTTGGGAAGTTTTCTTCAAGCCAGCCCGAGACGACCATACCGGTCGCAGTCGGCTGGAGTGAGCGCCCAACTTTATCCACATATCCGCGATCGGCAATGGTCTTCATAATAGAGGCATAGGTGGACGGGCGGCCAATGCCGCGCTTCTCCAATTCTTTGATGAGACCTGCTTCGGTATAACGGTTGGGCGGTTCGGTCTGTTTCTCTTCGCTGCCGAGCGAGAGAAGCGCGAGCGCATCGCCGACCGCAAGTTTCGGCAATTCAACATCCTCGCCGCGTGCCGCCGTATCAAGTGCGAGCCAGCCGGGGAAGAGAACACGGGAGCCGTTTGCGGTGAAGAAGGGAATACGTGCGTCCGCTTTTGCGGTGACGCTTGAACGCATAATGCGCGCTGGAGCCATCTGCGAGGCGAGCGCGCGGGTGCGGATGAGCTCATACAATTGCGTCTCGTCCGGCGTTGCGCCCGCTCGCGCGTGAGAGGGGTCGGTAGGACGGATAGCTTCGTGCGCCTCCTGCGCGTTCTTGCTCGTCGTTGTATAAACGCGCACGTGCAGATACTCCTTGCCGAATAGATTCTCCACGACACCCGCCATCTTCGTGACCGCTTCTTTGCCGAGATTCACCGAGTCGGTGCGCATGTAGGTGATATGGCCGGCTTCGTATAATTTCTGCGCGGCGCGCATCGTGCGCGAGGGCGCGAAGCCGAGACGCGTCGAGGCGGTCTGTTGGAGTGTGGAGGTAATGAAGGGCGGGCGCGGATTGCGCTCTTCATCCTTCTCGGTGATGTCGCCGACGCTCCACGCCGCGCTCCTGCCTGCCTGCACAATCCGCTCGGCCTCCTCACTTGTCGCGGGCTGTTCGACGCAGGTGGTGGTAACCTCGCCTGTCTTTGACTTGAAAAGCGCCGAGAGGACGAAGTAGGTGACGGGCAGGAACGCCTGTATCTCGCGTTCGCGCTCCGCGAGTATCCGGAGCGCCGGCGACTGCACGCGCCCCGCCGAGAGGCCATAACGCACCTTCTTCCAGATAAGGCCGGAGAGGTCGTAACCCACGATGCGGTCCAAGACGCGCCGCGCCTCCTGTGCTTGGCGCAGGTGCTCGTCAATAGCGCGCGGATGCGCCAAAGCTTCTTCGATAGCTTCTTTGGTAATCTCATGGTACACGACTCGTTTGATTGATTTGGTATTTCGTGCTTCGTGCTTCGTGCTTCCGGAATTATTTTTGATAATTTCGGCAATGTGCCACGCAATCGCCTCGCCCTCGCGGTCGGGGTCGGTCGCAAGATAGATATCATCAGCTTTCTCTGCGGCTCGCTCAATCTTCGCGATGACTTCACGCTTTTCGGCGGGAATAACGTAGCGCGGGATAAAACCGCCTTCGATATCAACGGCGTCTTTGTTGGACTTCGGCAAGTCGCGCACGTGCCCGACCGAGGCAAGAACGGTGTAGTCCTTGCCGAGATAGTGTCCTATTGTTCGCGCTTTTGTAGGCGATTCAACGATAAGTAATTTTTTGCTCACGTTCTAACTCATAGCGCGTGTACCTATAGTGTGTCAAACGCTTTCGTTCGCCACCGAAGCAAAAAATGGTCGCGCTCCGGGCCGCTAGGCCAAGTCTAACTACCATTTTTTGCTCCGGTGGCTCACTCAACCTCAACGCGTATCGGATGATGGTCGGAGCCGATGCGGTCGGGAAGTACCTCTGCATGTTTGATAGAGAACGAGTGCGAAACGAGGATGTGGTCCAGCTGGGATTGCGAGAGCGGGTGGGTGATGCCGCCAGCGAGTGCGTTAGTCAGCCGGTGTTCTACAAAGCGTCTTTCAATATGCGTGCGCTCACGGTTATAGAGCAGTGCATCGCTTAGACCGCTGCCGAGTATCCAGTTGAGTGGAGTAATATGCGGCTTCTGTAACGTATTGAAATCACCGCACACAATGGTCGGCCGCGATGCATCGCGTTCCGCCATCGCAGTCTCAAACTCCTTTAGGCGCCACGCGGGCTGGGCGAGGATGAGATGGAGATTAAACACTCGCAACGATGTTTCGTTCACCGTGATGTCGGCATAGAGACCGCCACGGTTGCGAATCTTAGAAAACAGTTGAGACGGCATAAAGCGCACGAAGAGTCGCGTATACCAGGGGAGAAGCGGCCAATAGTCGGGAAAGGGTATCTCTCCCTGAGCACGTATGGGGTGTCGCGAGAGAACGACGTTGAACATCGACACCATTGCAGACGAAAGCAATTTTTCAGTATCCACGCGGGAAACGATAGAGCAAGGGAGCACCTGCAGGCGCTTGAGAAATTCTTCAGGCACTTCTTGCAAGCAGAAGATATCAAAATCGCTCTGTGTAATAAAAGCAAGCGCGCGGTCTAGTTCGCGGTTGCGGTAGAGCATATTCCAAGAATAGATTTTCATTTTACATGTAGTATAAACGAAAACCGTCCAAGCGGACGGTGTCCGTGGACGGCAAATCGGCTAGAGATCGTATTTCGATACATAGTCCTTTAAGACTTCGAATTTCTTCTCAGCTTTCGGTCCCAGCACCGTTCCCGGTGAAGGTGTGGTGCCTCTCTTGAGGCCAGTCTCGGCGAGGATTGCGTCACCAAGGGCGTGCACAAGACGTCTGTATCTGGCAAGGCCGCCTTTTGTCGCCCCGAATATGGCAATTCCCACTTCGATTGATTGAACTCGCTTTGTCACGTCTTTCACGGAACTCATCATGTTCTCCTTAACGGTTATAGAATGTCCATAAAGCAAATTGCATGCTAGCATATAGTCATCATCATGTCAAACTCGGTGCCATGCGCCGAATTCTTCGCGGATGAGACCGCGGAGCTCAAGGGCGACGAGGGCAGTGAGGAGTTCGCCTGCTTGCGGTGAGTCTGTCGAATCCGCGCCAGCGCGAAGTATCTCATCCCGCGTCTTCGGCTCTTCCAGCATATTCCAGACAACCTTCTCCGCGTCTTCAAGGTCGCTCGGCGCGACGCCGCTCGCGGGGCCCTCCCGCGGTGTGATGTGGAGTGCCTCCAGGATGTGGAGCGGGTCGCTCACCAGCGCGGCGCCGAGGCGGATGAAGAGGTGCGGGCCGAAGGCATGCGGGTCGCCGATGCGATGGGGAACACAGAGCAGGTCGCGATTGTACTCGCTCGCAAGCCGCGCGGTGATGAGCGTGCCGGACTTTTCTCCCGCCTCTATAACGAGTACCGCGTCCGATATTCCCACCATAAGCCGGTTGCGCTCCGGGAAGTAACGCACGTGCGAGGGCGTCGCCGGTTCATATTCAGAAATCATCCCGCCACCTGCTTTCAATATCTCCTCCGCGAACGGCCGATTGCTCCGCGGATAGAGAATAGAATCATCCAGTCCCGAACCGGGGAAGGCGAGCGTGTGGAGTCCGGCGGCGAGCGCCGCCTTATGCGCACAGGTGTCCACGCCGAGCGCGAGGCCGCTGACAATAGAGACAGGATAGCCCGCAAGTCCGATAATGAGCTTTTCGCACGCCTCTTGTCCGTAACGCGTCATCGCACGACTGCCCACAACCGCGAGCAATTTGTGCCCCGCAGGCGGTAGCGCCCCCCGCACCCACAGACGCTCCGGCGGTTGGGGTATCTCCAAGAGTTGCTCCGGCCACTCACTCCTCTCCAATTCCCGTATCTCCACCCCGTTAGAAACCCGACTCGCAGACGAGTCGGCAGACATTTCCAATGTCTTGTTTCTAACGGGGTCCATGCACCCAGTATATCCCGAGACTGTATTTTACTTCACTATCCACAATAAGAGACGGTCGTCCACTATTTTGGATAGTCACTATCAAAGTTCCTATTACGGTCTCACCAGAGTTCTGGCGTCGAGTTTGAGACGTCTACCCACAAAAGCCTCGTGCTTCTCGCGGGCTTTTGTTTTATACTATTCAGCACATGCTGGACATACATTTTATTCGGGAGAATGTGGAGCTCGTTAAGGCGGGGGCGGCCAAGAAGCATATTGAGGTAGACCTCGACCGCCTCATCAAGGTAGACGACGAGCGTAAGCTCCTGCGGCAGGAGCTTGACGCCAAGAAGGCGGAACAGAATCGCCGGAGCAACGAGATTCAGATTACCAAGGACAAGGAGCGCGAGAAGATTATTGAGCAGATGCAGCAGTTGAAGGCTGGCATGGCCGAAGAGGAGGAGCGGTTGAAGAAAGTAATGGAGGAGTGGCAGAAGCTGATGCTCACGGTGCCCAACATCCCGGATATGTCGGTGCCCGACGGCAATAGCGATGCTGATAATTTGGAGACGAAGAAATGGGGGGAGCAGACAAAATTTGACTTCACACCGAAGGGCCACGTGGAGCTCATGACCGTGCTTGACCTCGTTGATTTTGAAAGAGGTGCGAAGGTGGCGGGCTTCAGAGGGTATTTCTTGAAGGGCGATGCGGCACTGCTCTCCTATGCACTCTGGCAATTTATCTCAAACTATTTTGTTAAAAAAGGAGCAAAAGGAGACAAATGGATACCGATGATTGTCCCCTCGCTCGCGCGGCGCGAATCATTCATGGGCACCGGCTACGTGCCGCAGAGTGAAGAAGACCTCTATAAGACGCAGGACGGCGAATACCTTGCCGGCACCGCCGAGGTCGCCACGATGGGCTACCACATGAATGAGGTGCTTGATGCGAAACAATTCCCGCTCAAGTATTTTTCTTTTTCGCCCTGCTTCCGTCGCGAGGCGGGCGCGCACGGCAAGGATACGAAGGGGCTTGTGCGCGTGCACGAATTCTTCAAATTTGAACAGGTGGTCCTCTGCGAGGCGTCGCACGAAGCGAGTGTGAAGTATCACGAAGAATTGACTGCAAACGCCGAAGAGATGCTCCAACTGTTGAAGATTCCGTATCGCGTCGTCATCAACTGTAGTGGCGACCTCGGGCTCGGACAGGTCAAGAAATATGATATTGAATGCTGGATGCCCTCAGAGGGGAAGTATCGCGAGACCCACTCCTCCTCTTATTTCCACGATTTCCAGACGCGTCGGCTCAACATCCGCTACCGCGACGAGCGGGGGGAGATGAAGTTTGCCCACTCGCTCAACAACACCGCTCTCGCGACGCCGCGGCTCCTCGCAGTGCTTATTGAAAACTACCAGCAGGAGGGCGGCACGATAGCGGTGCCCGAGGCCTTGGCGCACTATGTGGGGAAGAAAGTCATCGGCCCCGCAGGGTAGGGCGGGGCTCGCGGAGCGGCGGCGCAGGAGCCGCCACCGCGGCCTCATCGCGCTTAATATTCTTCTCGGTATCATCTCCGGTGTGCTCGTTTGGGGACTCCAGCAGAGCGCGGTGCGCATCGCGCGCGTCGACGTCTACAGCGCGGGTCCTTCTTTCGCCGAATATGCTAAGCGCGCGATGCAGGGAAGCTATTTCGGCATCATTCCGCGCGATTCCATATTCTTCTTCCCCGCGTCAGGCATCCGCTCTACCATCCTCGCCGAGCATCCGGACCTTGCCGCCGTCTCCATATTCCGCAACGGCCTGACCAGCATCTCTATTAAGACGAACGACCGCGCCCCTATCGCACGCTGGTGCGGTCTCTCACCCTCGGGCCCGGATGTAGACGAATACTGTTATCTCTTCGATGCAAGCGGAGTCATCTTTTCCGCCGCTTTGGCAACGAGCACGACTATCAACACCTTCAGACTCTACGCGCCGCTTGAAGGGGATACGCTGGAACCGCTCCGCGCGACTCTCGCGAATGCCGAAAAACTCCCCGCCACGTTTGACTTCGCGCGCCAGTTGGATACGCTCGGCTCGCCGGTCACTCGCGTTGTCCTACGCGGTGATGAGGTTGACGATTATCTCGTAAGCGGGACGCGCGTCACCTACGTGCTCGCTCATGAGCAAGAGGCTTTCACCGCGCTCGTCTCCGGCCGTGCGAACTTCAATCTCGCGGATGGCTCTATTGACTACATTGACCTGCGCTTTGACGGCAAGGTGTATGTGAAAAAGGTTGTAGGTAGTAGGGAGTAGGTTGTAGGCAGAAATTTTGATAGGGTGGTGAAATGAAGTCATTTTGGGATACGTTACCGAAACCATTTTTCGTCATGGCGCCGATGGCGGACGTGACCGACGTCGCCTTCCGCGCGCTTGTCGCGAAGCGGGGCAAGCCGGACGTGTTCTGGACAGAGTTCGTCTCGGCGGACGGGCTCTACCACACTCGTCCCGTTAGAGACAAGGAGTCGGAGACTCCTGGCCTGCCTTCGGCAGGCGTCTCTAACGGGACAAGCGAGATACAAAGAAGCGAGAGCCATAATTCTTTGCTTCGCGATCTACAATTCGCCCCCGACCAGCGGCCGATTGTTGCGCAGATATTTTCGTCCAAACCCGAAACGATTGCCTACGCGGCCGCGCTTGCCGAGAAACTCGGCTTTGACGGCGTTGACCTCAATATGGGATGCCCCGACCGCGCGATAGAGAAGCAGGGCGCAGGCGCGGCGCTGGTGAAAGATCCGGTGCTTGCCGCAAGGCTTATCCGCACTGCCAAAGAGGCAAGCAGTTTGCCGGTCTCGGTGAAAACACGCATCGGTTACCACAAAGAATCGCTTGACGAATGGCTCACGGCGCTCCTTGAAGCGGATCCGGCCGCTATTACGCTCCACTTGCGCACGCGCAGAGAGCTCTCGCTCGTGCCTGCAGTATGGGAACAAATGAATAAGGCGGTCGCAATCCGCAACCGCGTGAATCCGAGAGTGCTTCTTATCGGCAATGGCGATGTGCAGAATCTTGAAGATGCGCGCGCAAAAGTCGCTACGACCGGTTGCGACGGAGCGATGCTCGGCAGAGCGATGTTCGGCAACCCATGGGTCTTCGCCGGACGAAAACCGGAGGACGCGCCGCTTGAAGAAAAGCTCGTAGCGCTCGCCGAACTCGCATACGGCTTTGAAAAAATCACTCCGCTGAAGAACTTTTCCATATTGAAGAAGCACATCAAGGCATTCGTCGCTGGCTTCGACGGCGCCACCGACCTCCGCACGAAATTGATGCAAGCCACTTCCGCCACTGAGCTGGAGCGCGCTATCAGGGAGAATCAAGTATAATCATCCTATGGCGCATCAGTCCCTCTATCGTATCCACCGCCCCGCGACCTTTGCGGAGGTGGTGGGGCAGGAGCAGGTGACCAAGCCCTTGGAGGAGGCGGCCAAGTCTAAGAAGATTGGGCACGCATACCTCTTCGCAGGCAGTCGCGGGCTCGGGAAGACCAGCGTCGCGCGCATCTTTGCCGACGCTATCGGCTGTACCGAGCACGACCTCTACGAGATAGATGCCGCGAGCACCAATAGCGTGGAGGACATCCGCGCGCTCACCGAAGGCGTGTACACGCTCCCGTTCGCTTCGTCCTACAAGGTCTACATTCTAGACGAGGCGCATATGCTCTCCAAGAGCGCATGGAACGCATTTCTTAAGACGCTTGAGGAACCGCCCGCGCACGCAGTCTTCATTCTGGCAACGACAGAATTAGAAAAGGTTCCGGAGACAGTGCAGTCGCGCTGTCAGGTGTTTGAATTCAAGAAGCCGACACGAGCGATGACCGCCAAGGTGGCTACAGCCGTCGCTAAGAAAGAGGGGTACACGCTCGCGCCCGACGCCGCCGAGCTTATCGCGATTCTCGCCGAGGGCTCGTATCGCGACGCGCTCTCGGTGTTACAAAAGGTATTCGCCTCATCTCCGGATAAGAAGTTGACGCGAGAAGAAGTGGAACAGGCGACCGGCGCGCCAAAGAGGGAACAGGTGCACGCGCTCATACACGCGCTCGCGGGGGGCGAGCGCGGGGCCGCGCTCTCTGCGATAGAGAAGGCGGGGAAGGCGGGAGCCGATATGAAGCTCTTCTTGGAACTCGTGCTGGAGGCGCTGCGCGCCACGCTCCTCACTCGCTACGCGCCCGAACTCCGCGCCTCGCTAGAGAGCGAGCTCGGCGCGGACGAATTTTCTGCGATTGAAAAGTTCGCCGCCGGCAATCCCTCAACAAAGCTCGGGGCAGGAGACATCACGCACGCGACGATGCTCGCATTCCTCACCGCGGCCGAGCGCATCCGCTACGCACCCATCCCCGCCCTCCCGCTTGAACTCGCCGTCCTGGAACTCCTCCCCGAATAGACATCCTTATAAACTTGAGTATATTGGGTTGATGCATATTGTAATTGCGAAGAGAATGAAAACAGCAAAACAGATGGAGCGGCATTTGAAAGGCATTGCGAATCATTATCGTATTGAGATATTGCTTACTATCGCCGAACGCGACAGTATGACGCTGGAAGATATCATTGAAGCGGTGGGGGCAAATGAAAAAACTCTCGGCGAACACACAAGGAGGTTGTATCAGGCGGGACTCATTAATAAAAAATATCGCGGAAAGTTTGTGGAACACTCGCTGTCGCCCTACGGGAAGAAGTTCGTCCACTTCCTCAAATCATTCCAGCAAACATAGTCATACTTATAAACTTGAGGATATAAGGATGATGTTGATATTGCGAAAATAGTGTAGAGTTTACATATTGCCGGGTCGTCTAATGGTAGGACGTCTCCCTTTGAAGGAGAATATTGGGGTCCGAATCCCTGCCCGGCAGCCAATCAGTTTATGAAAAAACCAAAAGCAATAATTTATGACAATGACGGAATGATCACTTATGGTGGGCGCTTTAGTGAGCAGTATTCAAAAGAGTTCGGTGTAGACCCCGCCACAATATCGCCCTTCTTTGAGACTGCTTTTAAAAATTGCCTATTGGGAAAGGCAGACCTTAAAGAAGAACTTACGAAAGTGCTTGAAACGTGGAGATGGAGAGGCACGGTCGACGAATTAATACAGTACTGGTTTTCAATCGGCGATTCTGTGTACAACAATGTGTACGACTCTATTTTGAAATTGAAAGAACAGGGAGGGGTTGTCTGTCTAGCAACAAATCAAGAAAAACATCGCACAAAATATCTCGTTAATAAATTATCCTACGACAAAATCTTTGATGAAATATTCTCATCGGCAGACCTCGGTGTGTACAAGCATAGTCCTGAGGGGTTAGAAAAGATATTTCAGGTTTTGAAAGAAAAGTACGCGGTTTTAGATAAGGGAGAGATACTGTACTGGGATGATAGAGAAGATCATGTTGAAAGTTTGATTAAACTGGGGTTTAATGGACAACTGTATCGGGATTACCCCTCTTTCAAATTAGTTCTGTCCGAGTACGGATACCAAGCGTAGTTCCAACATCGTCCACTTCGACAGGCTCAGTGCAGGCCAGACAGACAGCTCGTAAATTGATATAATAGGCAAACGTATGAAAAAGAAGCTCCAGATACTCATGATTCACGGCGGGATGACTTTTAAGAATACGAAGGATTATTTGCATTGGCTGAGGACAAGGAAAGTTTCAATCTTGAAGAGACCGTACTGGGAGGCCGACCTAGAAAAGAAGTTGGGCAAAAAGTTCGAAATCATTAGGCCGCGAATGCCTCTACAGGATAATGCGAAGTACAGAGACTGGAAAATTTTCTTTGAAAGATATCTGCCTCTTCTCCGCAACAATTTCATTCTCATCGGCTCTTCTCTCGGCGGGATTTTCCTCGCGAAGTACCTGTCTGAACACAGACTGTCAAAGAAGGCTCTGTCAGCGCATCTCGTCTGCGCGCCCTTCGGCGGCCCTCTACCCACAGAGGACCTGGTCGGCGGTTTCAGACTCAAGGCCAACCTATCTTTGATTGAAAGAAACTGTAAGAATCTCTACCTGCTTTTCTCAAAAGACGATGATATCGTTCCTGTCTCTCAAGCAGAGAAATACAGGAAGAAGTTAAAAAACGCGCGCATCGCCATATACAAAAATAAGAAAGGACACTTCACCGCACCCACATTCCCCGAAATCATCAAAATGATTAAAAGCGATATCAAGGGACTATAGACCAAAAACGGTTTCCACGTCGTACCACACGGCCAGCTCATGAGGTAGAATTAGAACATGAAGGAGAAGAAATATATCTGTGGCGGAGATACATTTACATACAACAAAGGGTATATAACTCTTCCAGTAGAATTGAACGGCCTGCCAGAAACCCTCTCAATAGAGGGTGAGACGTTACAGAAGAGAGCGTCTTTTCACGTGAGTCTCTTATGCGTTAAAAATATTCTCTCTTCGCACCCCGACCTCGAGGAAGAGATCTTAGACCTCTTCTGCGCGTTCACTAAGGAGAATAAAATATCCTTTGTTGCATACACGGGCGAGTTCCGTTTTGCACAAGACAAGGAAAGAAAGACACTAGTTGCATTGTGTGCCGTTTCAAATCTGAAGGAATGTTCAGAATTGCTAGAAGAGAAGCTCGGCATAGATATTCCCCCGCAACCGACTCACGTGACTCTCTACACGCTCCAACCAGACGCCGGTATCGGCTTAAACAGTCCAGCTGAAATAGAAGGAAAGTCTGTTTCTATCCAAGTGTCAGAAGAAGTTAGAGACGCTCTCGGGCTCTGATACAATCCACCCATGATTAGTTACGAATATTTTACAAAAATAGATATCCGAGTAGGGAAGATAGCGGAGATACAGGATTTTCCAGAGGCGCGGAAGCCGGCATACAAGCTGAAAATAGATTTCGGTCCCGAGCTGGGAATTAAGCAGTCCAGCGTTCAAGCAGTCGGCGCGACCAATGCCGACATTCTTCAGCAATTTCTTATTGAGTCGGTACTCCTCACGCTCGCCGGCGGCATTATCGGCATCGCCTCTGGCGCGGGCCTCGTCGCCCTCGTGTACGTCGCTCTCACGATTTTCTTCGCTTCGCTCGGCTGGGTCTTCGCCTTCCCGCTATCGGCGGTGGCTCTCGGACCTCTCGTCTCGGGTGTCGCGGGCATCGCCTTCGGTCTATACCCGGCTCTGCAGGCCGCACGGAAGAACCCTATTGATGCGCTCCGGTATGAATAGATAACCGTTTTTTGGTATTGTTACCCTATGTTCTACACGAGAGTGCTCAAGCCGATTTTCTTCTTGTGCGGCCCGGAGTCTATGCACAACTTTATGGTCTTCTCCGGCGAAGTGTTCGGCGCGCTTCCGCCGGTCCGCCAGCTTCTGTCGCTCGCGTGGGGATATCACGGTAAGGACATTTCTAAAGTGGTTGACGGCGTTCGCTATGAGCGCCCGGTGCTTCTCTCCGCCGGCTTTGATACCGACGGGCGGCTCTCGCGCGTCCTCTCGTGCATCTCCTTTGGCGGGGAAGAGGTCGGCTCGGTGACCTCCCGACCGTGTGCGGGCAATGCGAGGCCGCGCCTCTTGCGCCTCATTCGCAATAAAAGTCTCGTGGTCTGGAAGGGCCTCCGAAACCAGGGCGCCCGCGCGATTGCGAAGCGGCTTGCGAATACACAGACGCCGCATGGATTCGTCGTCGGCATCTCTATCGCCCAAACCAACGATGAGAAGGTGAACAATGCAGAGGCCGGCATTGAGGATTATTACCAGACCTTTGTAACGATGACCGAGGCGGGAGTCGGCGATTATTACACGATTAATATCTCCTGCCCGAACACCTTCGGCGGCGAGACATTTACGACGCCCGAGCTTCTCACGCGGCTCCTCACGAAGCTCGCGACAGTTCCCTGCGAGAAGCCGCGCTATATCAAGATGCCTATCAACCTCGCGTGGGACGACTTCAGCGCACTACTCAAGGTCATTGACGCTTTCGGCTACAACGGTGTCGTCATCAGCAACTTGAATAAGCAGTACTCAATGCTGGACTTCCCCCAGGACGCGCCGACACCGTGGCGGGGAGGCCTCTCGGGCAAGCCTTGTTTTGAGCTCTCAA
>MFMI01000025.1:0-3078 GCA_001783465.1 Candidatus Kaiserbacteria bacterium RIFCSPLOWO2_02_FULL_54_13 | reverse complement strand
CATCGGCGTCGGCGGCATCTTCTCGCCGGAGGACGCCCTCGCGAAGTTCCACGCCGGCGCCGACCTGGTCCAGCTCATCACAGGCATGGTCTTTGAAGGTCCCGGCCTCATCGGGCGAATCTGCGACGCGTATGCACGCTCCTCTTTCAGCGAGGTCTCGCCCCGTGAGGTTAGGCGGGGAGGACGAACGTGAGCATAAACCAGAAATGGCTGAAGCTACCGAGCATGACGAAAACGTGGAAGATGTCATGGAACGTGTACCACGTGTTCAGCCGCATCACGCGGTCAAGCGCGAAGAAAATCGTTCCAACCGTATAAAAAATTCCCCCTGCGAGGAGCCACACGATTCCCTCAAACGTGAGCGCTTCTTTGAGGGGAGCGAAAGCGATGACGATAATCCAGCCCATCAGAATATACAAAACAGCCGAGGCCCATCCGGGGAGCGGGGCGCGAAATGCTTTGAGTAGCACTCCGCACAGAGCGAGCCCCCATATCGCGCCAAACAAGCTCCACCCCCACGCAGACGGGAGAACGAGTAGCACGAGCGGGGTGTAGGTGCCCGCGATAAGTATGTAGATAGCCGCATGGTCAAGCACCTGAAAGAAGACCTTTGCGGGGTGGCTCTCGGAGAGGAAATGATACAGGGTACTGAAGAGGTAGAGGAGGACAAGTGATGCACCGAAGACAGAGAAGCTCACGACATGCGCCGCCCCGCCTCTAAGGACGGACAGCGTGACCAGGAGGGAGAGCCCGGCGATAGACAGGAGCGTCGCGACAAGGTGGGTAATGCCGCTCAAGCGGCTCGGCGAATCGTCAAAGTCTCGCATCTGGTAAAAGATATCACGCTCGGCTAGAATGACCTTACTATGTCTAAAGTGATGTGGCAGACGGCGAGCCCAGCACCAAAACTGTTTTGGTGCTGGGCGAGCGCGGGCGTCGCCGCGCTCGCGCTCGTCTACACCTTCAACTTTTCTCCCCTCGCGAGAAGCGAGTACCGCTCGGAGCTTGCCGAACGCTTCGTCCCGCTCCCGACGCTTGACATCGCCGACTACGACGCGCGCCTGCTCGCACTCGCGCACGCAAGCGCTTCGACGACCCTCGCCTTTACTGGGCAGATACCGCTCGCGTCAACGACGCCGTTTCTCTGGCCGATAAAGACCGTGTACCCGAACGTCGGAGCTATTTTGCCCTTCAAGCGCATCGTTGCTTATTACGGGAATTTCTATTCAAAAGGGATGGGAGTGCTCGGAGAATATCCTGCCGACCAGATGCTCGCGAAGCTCGCAAGCACAAGCGAAATGTGGGCCGCGGCAGACCCGACCACGCCGACCGTACCGGCCATCCACTACATCGCGGTCGTGGCGCAGGCCTCCGCGGGCAAGGAAGGGAAGTACATCCTTCGGATGCCGGACGATCAGATAGACCACGCGCTTAACCTCGCGAACAGAATAAATGGAATTGTGTTCCTTGATGTGCAAGTTGGATTGAGCATATTAGAACACGAACTGCCCCAGCTTGAAAAATATTTGAAGATGCCGCAGGTCCATCTCGCCATTGACCCGGAATTTTCTATGAAATTCGGCGACCGGCCCGGTACGGTCATCGGCACCTTTGACGCCGCCGACATCAACTACGCGGCGGCCTATCTCGCTGGCCTCGTGCGCGACAATCAGCTCCCGCCCAAGATTCTCATCGTGCACCGCTTCACACAAGCGATGATAACGAATTACAAGAAAATAGCGCCCCTACCGGAGGTACAAATCGTCATAGATATGGATGGCTTCGGTTCCAAAGCGAAAAAGTACGGGACCTACAATAATGTAGTCGCACCCGAGCCCGTGCAGTTCACAGGCATCAAGCTTTTTTATAAAAACGACGTGCGCCCGCCTGCCGACGGCCTCCTCTCGCCGGAGGAAGTATTGAAGCTCACCCCCGCTCCGATTTATATCCAATATCAGTAATTGCAATGTTCGTTATCTTCTCCGACCGTGAGAGATAACGAACACCGCAAAAGGAGTAGCAAATTAATGTAATAATAAATGACGCAATTATTCAACGGCCGTTGAAAAATTGCGTCAGCACAAGTCCCATTACCCAAAGAAAAAAGCCCTGCCGAAGCGGAGCTTTCCGAGTTGCGATCATCCAGCAAGGAGAAAGATCGCAAGAAGAGCCATGCCGAGCCCGAGCCATTGTCTCACAGAGAGCACGTCTCCGTTTAGCAGATAGTTAAACAGGGGTGTCAACATGACCATCAGGACGATGAGCGTCATGATAAAAGGGCCGGTGGGAACTTGCGGGTCTGCGGCTTTGACGGCGTAAAAATATACCGCTACTCCGTTAACTAGTCCCGCCAAAAGCAACCACCCGAATGCGGTAGTCGTTGGCATTACCTGGCCTCTTGTTTCCGGAAAAGCCGGGCCGATGCCTCCGATTGCGCTACCGACGAGAATTACGATGGTGATCCATGCGCCCGATGCCCCCGAATATTTGCCGAGCACGGGCCAGGCCACAAATGCAGAAGCAATGCCGAATGCTCACACAATGTGGACGAAAGTAAGAATAGGTGCATTCACAATATTCTCCCATCGAGTAGAACGATTTTGTCCTAAAAATATCTTACCTTATACAATTAATGCTGTCAAGCTCTTTTGGGCGCGCGGTATAATTCAGTCATGAGTTCAGAACCGCAGTTGTTACACGAGGTGGTGATTACCGCCATCGTCGTGAAGGATGGAAAGTATCTCATCACGCGGCGGGCGCCGACGAAGAAACGATTTGGCGGCATGTGGACCGTCCCGGGAGGGAAGTTGGAGACGAACGACTACGTCAATCTGCCGAAGGATACAAAAGATTATTGGTACAACGTGCTTGAACAGGTGCTTCGGCGGGAGGTGAAAGAGGAAGTGGGACTCGCGATTAAAAATATTGAATACGTCACGTCACTCGCGACGATTCACGCCGATGGTGCGCCGTCCTTGGTTATCTCCTGTATGGCAGACTGGGAGAGCGGAGAGGTCGCATTGCAGGAGAGCGAGACCGACTAGTACGCCTGGGTCTCGCTGGAAGAAGCGAAGGGGT
>MFMI01000024.1:27939-36196 GCA_001783465.1 Candidatus Kaiserbacteria bacterium RIFCSPLOWO2_02_FULL_54_13 | reverse complement strand
TCAAGCGTCATCACATTCTTCTCCACCTTCGCCGTGACGTCCTCGGGTATCGCGAGCGGGACCGTGTGCGAGAAGCCGACGGTCAGCACGACGTCCTTCCCCTTTATCTCCATCTTATAGCCGACTCCCTCCATAATCAATTTTCTCACATATGGCGTCTCCACACCCTGCGCCATATTCTTCACGTGCGATGCGAAGGTCCCCGTCAACGCTTTGGCGAGACGCGAACGGTCCTTCGGCTCAATGTGCACGCCTCTCTCATCAACCGTGATGGCGACCGAGGGGTGCACGCGCTTGGTCAAGGTGCCCTTCGCCCCCTTCACAGTCAGCATCCCTCCCGCCACCGAGACGAGCGTGTTCCCTTCTGAAATCGGCTTTTTGGCTAGTCGTGACATAAATTATTTATAGTGAGCGTAGTCGAACTACCATATTTCAAACAGCTCTTCGCCGCCGACCTTTCTCTTACGCGCCTCTGCGTCCGAAATGATGCCTGCGGGGCTGGAGATGATGCGCGCGCCCGTGCCTCCCTTCACCCTGTGCGCGGCGGCGGCAGGGGCGTAGAGCCGGCGGCCGGGCTTGCTGATGCGCTTCACGCCGCGCAGTGTGGCGACGCCGTGCTCGTTGTACGAGAGCGTAACGACGACCTTCTTCTGGACGCCCCCCTCCTTCTCCTCCACCGTGACCGCAGTGAGGAAACCGAGCTCCTTAAGCTTCTTCGCGATGGCGGCGAGATGTGCGGAATACGGCGCCGACACTTCTTGTTTGCCGATGCGAGCGGCATTCTGTAAACGAATGATGAAATCCCCGACGCGGTCAGTTACCATAATTACCAAGATGCCTTCTTAACGCCCGGTATTTTCCCTTCCCGCGCGAGCTCTCTGAACTGGATGCGGGAGAGGCCGAACACGCGCATATATCCGCGGGAACGGCCGGTGATAGCACAACGGTTCTTGAGGCGCACCGGCGAGGAATTTCTCGGGAGCTTCTGGAGGCCCTCGGAGTCGCCGGCCAGCTTCAAAGCCGCACGCTTTACGGCGTACTTCTTCACGAGTTTGACCTTTTTGGCGTATCGCGCGAGTTGTGATTTCTTTGCCATAGAAAAAATAAAGCTCCGAGGAGCGTATGAATAATGTATCACTCCGCCCCTCCGCCGTCAAACCTACTATAAAAGAGAGCCGCCGCGCTCTAGGACGCGGCGTGGAATCGTTACTCCTCATTTGGAACGAGACGCAATTTGATCCTTGGATTATAGTGGATTTGACAATATCCACGACTGGGGAAAAACAGAAGACGCTTACCACTGTCTCTCACGATAGCGATTTCACGAGAGAGACAATCAGTTGTGAACGCTTCTATGACTAGTTTGTATTTGCCCGACTCCAATGCCTTACAGAAATCATGAGCGTTTTCGAACGGGGTACCCATTTGGTGGGATATTTCCCCGGAGATTTCGGTGGTCACAATGTTTCTCCTTTGCTTAATATCGCTCTCCAGAGACAATCTCCGGTAGCTACTACGTTACTCCTTTCGACAATCTATCACTGAGTCCCTTTCTGTCAACGCCGAGGCAATTCGTACAAAATTATTTCTTTGTTTCAACGATAAGCGGCATACCGATATGGCGGAAGAATGCTTCGGCATTCCCCTTCCCTTTTACCTTCACCCCACTGCACTCCGTTATCCCCATTTATCTGCTATAGCAGTATTATTGGGATACGTGATTTAGTATGCTGTAGGTATGAAAATGGCGAAACCCGTTGAATCGGGAGCGCGAAAGAAAAGACAGAAGCGTAATCTGCGTAATGCTGCCCTTCTGGCTATCGGAACAGCTGGATTCATTGCTGTCGCTGCTATCGCACCAAACATGTTCCAAATACTCGGCAGAACCGGTGCCCTCGCTCGCCTTAAATATAGAAATAAAGGTGTTCTCGCACGGCTGAAGCAAAAAGGTGAAATTGAGTTTGAAGAACGCGATGGGAAGAAATTTGTGCGGCTCACCGAACGCGGCGAGGAAGCTCTTGCGTTTGGACAACAGAAGCTACAGCTCGCGAATAGGAAGCCGCGAAAGTGGGACCGCCGTTACCGGCTTGTAATGTTTGACGTGCCGGAGAAACGAAAAAAGATACGAGAACGCTTGCGTTTCGAAATGCAAGAGGTCGGTTTCTTACATCTGCAAGATAGCGCGTGGGTCTATCCGTATGACTGTGAAGAGTTCATTGCCCTCCTTAAAGCAGATCTCCATATCGGCAAGGACGTTCTCTACGCAATTGTGGAAGAAATAGAAAACGACAAATGGATTCGCAAGCATTTCAGCCTCCCGCTTGATTAACAACTATCCCTATTTGTCTGCTATAGCAGTATTATTGGGATATCTTAATTTAGCACGTGAGTGTAAACAACTTATTTCTTTGTCTCAACGATGAGCGGCAGGCCCAGGTGGCGGAAGAAGGCCTCGGCCTCGGCCTTCGATTTCGCCGTCGTGACGATGGTAACGGCGAGGCCGAACACGTCCTTGAGGTCTTCATCACTCGTCTCCGGGAAAATGGTGTGCTCCTTGAGGCCGATGGTGATGTTGCCCATTTCGTCAATCGCTTTGGGAGAGACGCCGCGGAAGTCTCGGGTGCGCGGGAGAGCGATGTGAATGAGCTTGTCCATGAAGTCAAACATGCGCGCCCCGCGCAAGGTCACCTGCAGGCCGACCGTGTCGCCCTCGCGCACCTTGAAGGCGGCGATGGAGAGGCGCGCGCCGCGCGCCGCAGGCTTCTGCCCCGTAATCTTCGCGAGACGGTCCTCAATAATTTCAAGCTGTTTCTTATCGCGCTTCTTCCCGACGCCCGAAGACACGATGACCTTCATAATGCGCGGGCTCTGCATCGGGCTCGTGTAGCCGAAGGCTTCCGCGAGTGCGAGATAGGCGGACTGCTGGCGTTGTTTGGTGATGGAAGACATATTTATTTTTCTACGCGCGCGACGTTAGAGACGTGTATCGGCCGGGACTTTTCAATAATTCGGCCGACCTTGCCTGATGTGCCCTTCATATGGCGCTTATAGAGCGCGACGCCCTCCACGATGACGGAGCCTTCGCGCGGGAACGCGCGCAGAACGACGCCGGACTTCCCTTTGTCTTTTCCCGATATCACTCTCACTTTGTCGCCTTTTTTGATTTTCATAAAAATTTTATACCACTTCCGGCGCGAGCGATACGATGGAGTGCCAACCGCGTTCCGAGAGCTCGCGCGGCACGGGGCCGAAGATGCGGTTGCCCTTTGGCGCCATCTCCTTGCCCTGCTTCTCTATAAGCACAACTGCATTCTCGTCAAAGCGGATATAGGAGCCGTCCTTGCGCGCGAACGGGTTGACCTGCCGTACGACGACGGCGCGGTAGATGTCCTTCTTCTTCACGGCCTTCCTTGGAGCGGCGGTCTGGATGGAGACGACGACCGTGTCGCCGATGCCGGCGTAGCGGCGATGGCTCCCGCCGAGCACCTTGAAGATGCGCGCGACCTGACCGCCGGAATTATCTGCAACAGAAACGATGGATTGTGGCTGTAACATATTATTCTTCGGTCTTCTTTTGCACGATGGCGAAGCGCTTCAGTTTGGAAATGGGGCGCGTCGCGACAATCGTGACCGTATCGCCGACCTTCACTGTGTTGCCGGGGTCGTGCGCGAGATACTTCTTGGAACGCACGAAGTACTTCTTGTACTTCGCGTTCTTCACGTAGCGGTCCACCTTGACCGTGGCCGTGTCTTTCATCGCCGCCTTTACGACGACGCCGATAAATGTCTGTTTACGAGAAGCGTTTTGTTCCATATATTATTTCGTGGCTCAGCTTCTCGAGGACTGCTCGGTGAGTACCCGAGCGATCGTCCTGCGGAGCTTCTTCGGAGCGCTCGGGTCCTTGGCGCGCGCGCCGGCGGCAGAAAAGCGCTCGGTGCGGAACGTCTCGCGCGTCTTCAAGAGGAGCTCGGCAAGCTCCTGGTTGGTTGTGGCCGTCATTGTTTCTTTTTTTGTCATACAAATGATAGAAAAGCAAACTTAGCGGACGATGATTGAAGTCTTTACCGGCAGTTTCATCCCCGCCTGGCGCAGATGCGCGCGCGCGATATCGTCGGGCACGCCGTCAAGTTCAAAGAGTACTCGGCCCGGACGTACTTCAAAGACGTAGTGCTTCGGGTCGCCCTTGCCGCTCCCCATGCCGACCTCGGCCGGCTTGGCGGTCACGGGACGGTCGGGGAAGATACGTATCCAGAGCTTCCCCGTCTTCGCGGTCGCGCGCGTGAGCACCTTGCGCGCGGACTCAATCTGGTTGCTCGTCACGCGCGCGCTCGTGAGCGCCTTCAATCCGAAGGAGCCAAAGGCGACCGACGTGCCGCGCGTCTCCGGACGATTCAGGCGCTTATCGCTCTTGCGCTGTGTCTGCCACTTGCGGTGTTTTACTTTTTTAGGGAACAGCATAGGAAATTATGAGAACTTGACCCGCTGCGCTTGAGCTTCAGCGAGGCGAACCGGCGTCTTCTTGTCCTGATACACGTTCCCGCGATAGATCCATACCTTAATGCCGATGACGCCGTACGGCAGATACGCCTGCTCATGCGCGAAATCAATGTCCGCACGGAACGTCTGAAGAGGGATGCGCCCCTTCTTGAGCTCCTCCTTGCGGCTCATCTCTGCGCCGCCGAGCCTCCCCGAGAGCGCGATACGCACGCCCTCTATCTCTCGCGCGGCGATGACCTTCTCTACCGTCTGCTTCAGCACGCGGCGAAACGGCATCCGCTTCTCCAGCCCTTCGGCAACCATATAGGCGACAACGGCGGCATCCGTCTCCGGCTGGCGCACCTCGTTGATATCAAACTTGAGTACGCGGCGGTCTGTCGGCGCTACCGTATGCACGACACCGGCGAGTTCTTTGCGGAGCTTGACCGAGTTCTCGCCCGAACGGCCGATGACTAGCCCGGGACGCGCGGTGGAGAGGATGACACGCAACTCATTTGCGGAGCGTTCTATCTCAATGCCGCTCGTGTAGGTGCCGCGCAGGCGCTTTGTGAGGAAACGGCGAATCGTCTCATCCACCTTAATATTCTCGCGGTAGCTCTTGGAGTCCGCGGCGAACCAGCGGCTCTTCCAGTCTCGGATGATGCCGAGGCGGTGTGCGTAGGGATGTACGATGTGGGTCATACGCTGGATTACGGAGTACGGAAGTCGGAGGTCGGAGAATTCTTCTTTCTGATTTCTGATTTCTGATTTCCGAGCTCCAGTGTTATTCGGCTCTTGCGGCGGCGGATCAAGGACGCGCGGCCGAAGGCTCTCGGCATGTACTTCTTCAACATACCGGCGCTCTCCACCGTAATGTTCTTGACGATGAGATTTTCAAACTTCTCCTTTCCGCCGGAGGCGGATCCGCCTTCGGCGGACGCGCTCGCGGCCGCGCTCTTGATGAGTTTCGCGACGGGCGCGGCGGCGCGCTTCGAGAGGAACTGGAGCGCGGCGAGTGCAGCGGGCACCGACTTACCCTTCACGAGGTCAGTGACCAGGCGGACCTTGCGCGGCGTCTGATTATGGCTCTCTAAAGTTGCGCTTGCCCCGTTAGAAATTAACTCTTGGGAGGTTGTGGTTCGTTTATTCTTCTGTGTCGGTTTCGTGTCCATATTTCTAACGGGGTTATTTCGCGGCTGGCGCGGCGGCGGCAGGAGCCTTGGCGGCCTGTGCGGCCGCGATCTCGGCCTCCTGCTTCTTCGCTTCCATCTCTTTCTGCATCTTGCCGCCGTGGCGCAGAAACTTCTTGGTCGGCGAGAATTCGCCGAGACGATGCCCCACCATCTCCTCGGAGACGAGGACGTCTATATGCGACTTGCCGTTGTGGACGCCGAAGGTGAAGCCGACCATCTCGGGACTTACCTGGCTCCGGCGCGCCCACGTGTTAATCACGCCGGTGGAGGCCGGTTTCTTGTCTTTGACCTTCTTCAGGAGCTTGACGTCCACGAAGGGTCCTTTTTTTAGCGACCTACTCATGAGTGTAATTAAAAATCCGCTACGCGCGGTAGTTCAAACATACACGAAGTCATTTGCAAAGTCAAACATACCGTCCAAAAACACCCTCATAAATCCTAATCAATTCCAGAACCTTGACAAATCGTGTATTAAACGTACAGGCGGTTCCCGGAGGAAACCGCCTTGTTACTTTAGTGACTTGGTCTTCGCCGACTTATCCTTTTTTCTGGGGAGGTGGACCGAGCCATAGGAATCTGCCCGAGCCATGGCGCACAAACGACTGACCAAGCAGAACCATGCTGTAATTGGCTCGGGCTCGGATTTCTTGCTGCACGGCCACATCTTCGGGGCTATTTCGATGTACACAACGCGATTTCTTTTTCGTCATGATATTCCTTCCCTATGAATGGATGGATCGGATGCTACTTCCAACATAAAGTGTACCACCAATACAAAAATCCACCAACTCGTCGGTGGATTTTCGTATTGTAAAATTAGCCCTTGCGGTTCTTGCCGACCTTGCGGCGGGAGATGATGAAAATATTGCTTTCTAAAAAGAAAGAGGGTATCTTTGAGCCAGACAGTAACCGCTAAGGAGGACAAGATGTCCACGCTACAAGGTATCAGGATACTCTACCCGTACGCCAGAGGTGACTTCGAGAATGCGTACAAAGGAACAATTCCCTCTGAGTTGGTGAATTACGCGCCTACAACGGGCGAAGTGACCCGCCGATACGGACGGAAGGTCATCGTTGTCACCGTTCCGACGGCTACGCATGGTTATTTCGTGCCCGGAGGTCATGCGGGAGTGAATACACCACATTTCAAGTATGGCCTTGGTGTCGGGAAAAACGTGTTGGAGATGATTGACCTCGAGGGAAATCTCATCGCACGAAATTATTGGCTCTGTATTGCCTGCTTCCGTCTTGCTGGGAAAATGGGAAAATCGCGCTTTGGTCCTGGCTTCTGGAACGAAAAGGACGGCGGAGCCATATTTCTAGTGAGGAGGGTTCAATGTTCGACTTGCTCGCACACATGGGCAATCAGAACCTTCACTTACTCGGAACTGTAAGCGGATGTGGGAGCACAGTGCCGAAGCCGCGTTCGCGCGGCTTTCTCTTTTTAAATGACGGGTTATGCTCTGCGGCTCTTGCCGACCCCCAACACTCGAGGACGAGTGACGGGGCATGCTTTGCGGCTTACCCTTTCCGATTTTTACCGACTTTTCTACGCGTAATGATAAAAGGATTGGAGTACTTTTTCGGCGTGCGGGTCTTCTGACCCTTGCCGGAGGGCTTGCCCCACTTCGTCTTGGCACGGCGTAGCCCGCGACCCTGGCGCCCTTCGCCGCCGCCGTGCGGGTGGTCTACCGGGTTCATCGCCGTGCCGCGCACGGTGGGGCGGATGCCCATCCAGCGGCTACGGCCGGCCTTGCCGATAACGACGAGATTGTACTCCTCATTGCCGACGGCGCCGATAGAGGCGGAGCAGAGGTCAGAGACCTTGCGTATCTCGGTTGAAGGGAGCTTCACCTGCGCGTAGCCGGCGTCGTGCGCGACCACCTCGGCGAAGTTGCCTGCCGAGCGCACGAGGGAGGCGCCCGCGCCCGGGGAGAGCTCTATGTTGTAGATAAACGTGCCGACCGGAATCTTCCCGAGCGGGAGGCGATTGCCGACAGTGAGCGAGACATTCTCGCCGACGACGAAGGTGGAGCCGACCTTCATCTCCTTGGGCACAATGACGTAGCGGCGCGCGCCATCCTTATAGAGCGCGAGCCCGATAAAGGCGGAGCGGAACGGGTCATACTCAACGGTCTCTATTCTCGCTGGAATATTTTTCTTATCGTAGGCGAAGTCTATGTCGCGGAAACGCTTCTTGTGTCCGCCCCCTTGGTGGCGTGTCGTGATGCGTCCGAAGGCGTTTCGCCCGCCCTGACTGCCCTTCCTCTCCAAAAGCGGCTTATGCGGCGCATCGCCCGAGAGCAGCTGCTTATACGGCAGGGTGGACATATGGCGCCGGCTCTTGGAGGTTGGTTTGTAGGTTTTCATAAAATAGGCGCTAGGCATTAGGCGAACTGAATAGAGTCGCCTTTGTTGAGGTAGACATAGGCCTTGCGGCGTGCGGCGCGGACGCCCTCACCGCGGCGCGTGCGGAGCGCCTTATGCTTCCCGGGCAGATTAACTATCCGAATTTTGCGCGGTTCAACCTTGTAAATCTCTTTAATGGCGCCGGCGATGTCGGCCTTCGTCGCGCGCGTCGGCACCG
>MFMI01000024.1:14877-27906 GCA_001783465.1 Candidatus Kaiserbacteria bacterium RIFCSPLOWO2_02_FULL_54_13 | reverse complement strand
CCCTGCGAAGCCTTGGCGAAGCAGGGGCTTTTTTATTTTCTTTCTTTTTGGTGCCAAAAATTGCCATACAGTATTAATTATTTTCCACCAGAGGCGGATCCGCCTTTGGCGGAAGATTTCGCACGGGCGAGAAGTAGTTTGAACGCCGCTTCCGGATTCTCAATAATGAGATATTTGTGCGTGAGCACATCAACCGGATTAAGACTGCGGATTTCTTCAGTCGCGACGCCCTGCAGATTGCTGAAGCTCTTAATTGCATTGGTGTCATGCGAGCCGAGTGCGACGAGCGCAGAGTTTGAGCCCTTGCTCGAGAGCAATTTCGCCTTCGCCGCTTTTGAAAGCGCGACGAGAGCGCCGAGCGCCTCCTTTGTCTTCGGCGCGGCGAAGGCGAACTGGTCAACGAAGATAACCTCGCCGTCCTTGGCCTTGCGCGAGAGCACCGAGAGGAGCGCGCCGATGCGCATCTTCTTATTAATCTTCTCGCTGTAATCGCGCGTGGAGCGGGGACCGAAGGTCACGCCGCCGTGGCGCCAGATGGGAGAACGCGTGGAGCTGTGGCGCGCCTGGCCGGTGCCTTTCTGCTTCCACGGCTTCCTGCCGCCGCCCGAGACCTCGGCGCGGTCCTTGGTATGCGCGCGGTTCTGACGGAGGTTGGCCTGCATCGCGGTGGTCACTTGGTGCACAAGGTCGCTCTTCCATGACACGCCGAAGAGTGCTTCAGGAAGCGCGATAGTGCCGACCTTCTTCCCTTCCATAGAGAAAATAGGCGCCTCGGCAGGGGAGCCAGCATGAGGAAAATCGGTAGTTAGACTTGGCCGAGCGGCCCGGAGCGCGACCGATTTTGCTCGTGCCGGCGATGCTGTCTTCTTCGTAATCTTTTTTGCAGTAGCCATAGTATTCAAATTTACGCACTTACTACCTCCAACAAAGTGCCGCGGCGACCGGGCACCGCGCCGCTCACGATAAGCTTGCCCGCCAAGGCATCAACGACGAGCACCTTGAGATTCGTCACTGTCACGCGGTCGCTACCCATCCTGCCGGCCATGCGCATGCCCTTGGCGACGCGGCCGCCCGCGCGGCCGCCCGACCCGCCGATAGAGCCCGGGGAGCGCTCGGTGTGCTTCTGGCCATGGCTGCGCGGGCCGCCGTGGAAGCCGTGGCGCTTCACCACGCCCGCGAAGCCCTTGCCCTTGGTGAGGCCCGATACCTGTACGACATCGCCGACGGCAAATACTGATGCGTCAATTGTTGAACCGACCTCTGCAGAGTCATCAGTTCTAAATTCGCGAATGTCCGTGTAACCCTTGCCCTTCGTATGCCCCAAAATTGCTTTTGAGATATTCTTTGTCCGGCGAACGCCCGCACCGACCTGCACGGCAGAATATGCATCCTTGCCCTCCTTTGTCTTCACAGCTGTCACCGTCACCGGGTCAGCCGCGAGGATAGTCCCCGCGCGGGCGCGGCCATCCTCCCCGAATACTCGGGTCATTCCTTCCTTTTTTGCCAATATAAACTTCATGTAAAAATTAAATGCGCCAATAATGGCGCTGGGTCATACAACCCTTTGCCATAGATCCAGTCGTTAGACCGTACTTAGCGTTAGAGGCACTCTACCCTACCCCTCCAAAAGATGCAAGAAAAACACACGAACGCCCTTTGGGACAAGTAAAGAGGTTCGACCTCTTTACTTGTCCTTCCCTCCAAAAGATGCAAATCCTACCGATAAGTGTAGTATGCCCTTCAGACAATACTGAGGAGGTACTATGAAATACCTTTCGTTCTGCTTGAAGTGGTTCTTCCTGATTTTCGTCCCTCTATTTAGCCCTGCTCTTATCGCGGCTGGCGCTTACATGCTCTGGAACAGTTGGGGCGATCCGAAAAAGGTCCTTGAGTCCGTAGTCCTGGTCGCCATAGGATTCATCGTTTGGTACAGGGAAGGTGGATTCGTGGGGTGGAGACCGAGCGAGTTCAAGGCGTTTAAACGAAATTGGGAGAAATTCTTCTGAACCTGACTCAAGATGCAAAGCGCCGCGGAAGTTTCCGCGGCGCTTTAATCTTGGTCGTCTTTGTTAGACCATCTTGACGTCGATTGTAACGCCGGAGGGTAAATTGAGGTTCGTGAGGGCCTCTATCACCTTCGGCGAGGGGTTCATGATATCAATGAGACGCTTATGGATGCGCATTTCAAACTGCTCGCGCGCGTCCTTGTAGACGAAGGTTGAGCGGTTCACTGTCCAACGCTTGATCTCTGTCGGGAGCGGCACGGGGCCGACCACGACGGCGTCAAAGCGCGCGGCGGTGTCCATTATCTGCTTCACCGACATGTCCAGAATCTTGTGCTCATACGCCTTCACGCGGATACGGAGCTTGTGCTCCACTGCTGGAACAGCAGGAGCGGTGGCTTTCTTTTTTGGAATCGCTTTTGCGCGCGGCGTAGCCGCGCGCTTGGGCGCTACTTTTTTAGTTGTCTTGGCTTTTGCCTGCCTGCCGGCAGGCAGGGCTTTTGTTGCCGTTTTTGTTGGCATTGTTATTAGTTTGAACTTGGCTGTTGATTGTCCAAAAATTACGCAGTAATTTTTGTCACCACTCCCGCGCCGACGGTCTTGCCGCCCTCGCGGATAGCGAAGCGCTGTTGCTCTTCAAGCGCGACCGGCGCGACGAGCTTCACTTTGAAGGTGACCGTGTCGCCCGGCATCACCATCTCCTTGCTCTCGGCGAGCGTCACTTCTCCTGTGACGTCCGTGGTGCGGATATAGAACTGCGGCTTGTAGCCGGAGAAGAACGGCGTGTGGCGTCCGCCCTCATCCTTGCCGAGAATATAAACCTCGGCGTCAAAGTCGGTGTGCGGAGTAACCGAACCGCTCTTGGCGAGCACCTGCCCGCGATGCACATCTTCTTTCTTCGTACCGCGCAGAAGCACGCCGGCATTGTCGCCCGCCTGGCCCTCCTGCAACTGCTTGTTGAACATCTCAATGCCGGTGACGGTAGACTTGGCTGTTGGCTTAATGCCGACAATCTCAACTTCCTCGCCAACCTTGACCTGCCCGCGCTCGATACGGCCGGTAACCACGGTCCCGCGGCCTTCAATAGAGAAGATGTCTTCAATCGGCATAAGGAAGGGCTTCGTGAGCTCGCGCTCGGGCATATCGAAGTACGTGTCCATCGTATCCACCAGCTCCTTAACCTTGGCCGCATACTCCTCGGTCACGGCCTTGGCGTCGAGCGCCTTAAGGCCTGAACCGCGGATAATCGGCGTATTCACGCCGTCGTAGCCCTGCTTGGTGAGGAGCTCGCGAATCTCCTCCTCCACGAGGTCAATGAGGTCTGCCTCGGCGACCATATCTACCTTGTTGAGGAAGACGATGAGCTTCTTCAATCCCACCTGCTTGGCGAGGAGGATGTGCTCGCGTGTCTGGGGCATCACGCCGTCGGTCGCGGCGACCACGAGTACTGCTCCGTCCATTTGGGCGGCGCCGGTAATCATGTTCTTGATGTAGTCGGCGTGTCCCGGTGCATCGATGTGCGCGTAGTGGCGATTCGGAGTTTCATATTCCGAATGGTGGAGCGCAATAGTAATACCGCGCGCCTTCTCTTCAGGCGCACTGTCAATCTTATCAACGCCTTCCACACGGGCGCTGTATCCCTCTGCAGTGAGCATTGAGAGCACATGCAGGATGCCGGCGGTGAGCGTCGTCTTGCCGTGGTCAACGTGGCCGATGGTGCCGACGTTCATGTGCGGCTTCGCACGATTAAATTCTGCCATAGTTAGAAATTAAATTCGAAGCACGAAGCATCAAATTCCAAACAAGCACCAAATTCAAAAGGTTTAAAATTTCAAATTTAGAATTTGTTTCGGATTTCGATATTGGGATTTCGTGCTTATTGCTAATAATTCCGACCGAGTCGGAAAACACTCCGGCTCGCCACTAGTAACAGCAGAAAGCCAAAGAGCGACGCCAAGATGCGTTACCTATAAATGTACCCGAGCCTCGTGCAAAACGCAAGTTGCCTATTGGATATGATATAGCACTCGTGCTAGTCTTTAAGAGATTATGGAAATATTTATTGGTTTAATTTTAGCAATTCTAGGAGTTCCACTTTTTGTAGCTGGAGTCTCTATGTTCATTAAGTCAGACGAATGGTTTCCCCTCATCAAAGCAGTGTTGGTAATTATTGTCGGTTCTTTCTTATCTTTGATATCCTTCGCGTACCTAGGCGACGGATTTAATTTCTAATCCCCAAATTCTACCACCAATCCAGACCCGAAACGCAAGTCGGGTTAATCTGCATGGAACAGTCCTATGTATCCTGCTATTCTTCAACGGTCAGTCCTATGCGCTCCGGCGAGCGGACGGTCTCTATCGCATATCGCGCGAATTGTTCTATATCGCCCAGATCGCAGGTAACGATACGGTAAAGCTCCTGTGGCGTTATCTCATCGTAGAAATGCACGAGACGATTACGGTACCCTGCCATTTTCACCAAGCGATTCAGAGCGAACTCCTTATCCACCACGCCTTTATCGCCCAAGGCGCGTGCTATTTCTTTAATCGTCTTCGGCCGTTTCCCCGGAGCGTACGGAAAGCGGGAAATAATATGCCCCGCAATATCAAACATCGCTTCCAACGCACGGCGAAGATGATGCTCGGCCACGGCGAATTCTCTCGGATCACCGGCGAACTGTTCTGCAGATAACCGTTCCCCGATGGTGTTCAATACCGACAAGGCTTCACGCATCAGAGCGAGCTTCGATTCTATCTTCGTTCTCGAAAGCGGTACCTTATACATATTTAAGCCGGCGCGAACGCGGCAAACGTTGCTTCCTCATAGACATTCCGTAGATGTTGGTACTCATCGTACCGTTTTATAACGCCTTCCTCATATGCCAAGCGGGACTTCGGGTCCGTCTCGAACAAGACGATGCCATCAATGGCGCTCATTTCCAGAGCGGCATTCGCGAATTGTAGAAATGACAGATCAGGATGCTGGCCGTCAGGCAGGTCTGGCAGATATTCGGACAGTATTGCATACAGTGCTTGATACGTTTCCAATTGATTGCCGGCGATGGTCTTGGGGTCCCTGAAAACAACCCCGACATCATAGTCAGATGCATCATGTGCCGCCCCGAGCGCGCGCGAGCCAAATAGGTACACAATTTCAACCCCAAGCGCACATAAGACGTCTTGATGTTCTCTTGAAAAAGAAATCATGCGCGGATTATACCATAAATGTCTGCGTTATACTGTAGTCATGCGTAAACGAACAAAAATGAAACGACATTCCTGTGCGCTCTGCAAGCCACACAAAATGTGTGGCGACTGCAGGTGGACAGAAAAAGAATTATTCCGTCTCAAAGAATTCGAGCGCGAACGCAAATCTTTACTCGGTTGAATCACTTTACCTTAATTTATCCTATAGACGATGCTAAGGTAAAGTGAAATTTGCAGTTTAGAAAAGAAAAAGCGGAGGGGGTTCCTCCGCTTGATGACATGCGCGGCTTCGTCGCGCGCTATTTCTTGTTGGCGATGACCTTCTTGACCTTCTTCTTGGCCTTCACTTTCTTGGCGCCCGGCTTGGCGGCGGTCTTGGTCTTCTTGGCGGGCTTGGCGACGATCGTAGGCGCCGTTGTGGCCGTCGCCACCGTCAGGCCCAGCTTTGCCTTGTCGGTCTTGGCCGCGGCGACCATCGGATTGCTGAGCTTCAACTCCTCGGGTGCGGCGCCGGCGGGCAGTGCGAGTGCTGCAAAGCAACCAATCAATGCAATGTACAACAGGCGCTTCTTCATCTGAACTTCTCCTCTGGTTGACCCACCCATATGGGTTGCTAAGACCCTACTCCCTTTTTATTTATTGTCAAACGCCTTTATTTACTTACGGCTGGCGATGATGTCCCCATTAGAAAGCTCGCGGACTCGCGTTCTAACGGGGCAAGCTCTGTGCTACTTTCGTGAGGCAATTATATCTTGGGCGATATTCTGTGGAACTGTATCGTAATGGTCAAATTCCATCGTCATAGACCCGCGGCCTTCGGTCATTGAGCGGAGCGTGGTGGTGTAGCCGAACATCTCCGAGAGCGGGACCTTCGCCTTCACAACTTTATTCAAACCGCGCTCCTCCATCCCCTCTATCTGTCCGCGCTTGCCCGAGATGTTGCCGGTGATGTCACCCATAAACTGCTCCGGCACAATAACTTCAATGCGCATAATCGGTTCAAGGATGACCGGCTTCGCCTTCTGTGCGGCTTCTTGAAACGCCATTGACGCGGCGATTTTGAAAGCGATTTCTGAAGAATCCACGTCGTGATACGAGCCGTCGTAGAGGTCTACCGAGATGTCCACCATCGGGAAGCCGGCGAGAAATCCTCTCGCCATCGCCTCACGCACGCCCTTCTCCACCGCGGGGATGTATTCCTGCGGCACCACGCCGCCCTTGATGTTGTTGATGAATTCAAAGTGGTCCTCGCGCGTCGTGTTCTTAGACACTTTCTTCTCGGGGTCCACCGGCTCCATCTTCTTCATCCGGATTTTCACATGCCCGTATTGGCCGCGGCCGCCCGTCTGCTTGATGTACTTCCCTTCTGCCTCGGCAGAGCCAAGAATCGTCTCGCGATACGCCACCTGCGGCTTGCCCACGTCGGCGACGACATTGAATTCGCGCTTCATACGTTCCACGAGAATTTCCAAATGCAGTTCGCCCATGCCGGAGATGATGGTCTCACCCGTCTCGTCGTCGGTTTTGATGCGGAAGGTCGGGTCCTCGTCCGAGAGTTTGCGCAGTGCAACACCCATCTTCTCTTGGTCGGCCTTGGTCTTCGGCTCAATGCGGAGCGATACCACCGGCTCGGGGAATTTAATCTCTTCAAGCATAATCGGATTCGCCTCGTCGCAGAGCGTGTGCGAGGTCTTCGTATCCTTCAGACCGACAGCAGCGGCTATCTCACCCGTAAATACTTGTGCGACCTCTTCACGTTTGTCGGCCTGGAGACGCACGATGCGGCTGATGCGCTCTTTGGAGCTGGTCGTGGAGTTGTAGACATACGAGCCGGCAGCGAGCGTGCCCGAATAGACGCGGAAGAAGGTCAGCGCGCCGACGAACGGGTCGGTCTGGAGCTTGAAGGCGAGCGCGCAGAAGGGCTCGTCGTCGGAGGCGTGGCGCTCTATCGGCTCGCCGGTCTTGGGGTTCTTCCCGGTAGCGGGAGGCAGGTCAAGCGGCGAGGGGAGGTAGTCTACGACGGCATCCAATACGAGCTGGACGCCCTTGTTCTTAAGCGCGGAGCCCGTGTAGACGGGGAATACTTCATTATTGATGACTGCGGTGCGCAAAATTGCCTTCAGTTCTTCAAGCGGCGGCTCTTTGCCCTCTAGGTACGTAGCCATCGCGGCATCATCCTGCTCTACGATGCGTTCAATGAGAGCGGCGCGATATTTCTTCGCGCTCTCAACGAGATTCGCGGGAATCTCGCCCTCCACCACTTTTTCGCCCATATTCCCGGTAAAGGTGTAGGCCTTCATCGTGAGGAGGTCTACGACGCCTTCGTGCGCCGCCTCCTCGCCGATAGGAATCTGCATGCGAATAGCCTTCGGCGAGAGCCGGTCCAGAATGCTCGCGTATGAATCTTCAAACGAGGCTCCGGTACGGTCCAATTTATTGATGAAGCAGACGCGAGGCACCTTGGCTTCGTCGGCGTAGCGCCAGTTGGTCTCGCTCTGGGGCTCCACCCCGGCGACACCATCAAATACAACTATCGCCCCATCCAACACACGCATTGAACGCTTCACTTCAGCAGTGAAGTCTATGTGCCCGGGCGTATCAATAATATTGAAACGGAATTTCTTCGCAGTGTCCTTCTTATCCTTCTCGCCAGTCTTCGTCCAGAAGCAGGTGATAGCGGCCGACGTGATAGTGATGCCGCGCTCGCGCTCCTGTTCCATCCAGTCGGTGGTGGTGTCGCCCTCGTGCACCTCGCCTATCTTGTGCTGGCTACCCGTATAGAAAAGGACGCGCTCGGACGTGGTCGTCTTGCCCGCGTCAATGTGCGCGATAATGCCGAAATTGCGAACTTTCTCCAATGGGTAATCTCTATTCATGTGTGTAAAAAATAAAACGCCGTGGCGTTAGATAGATAGTAGCGGAAACTGCAGAAAAAGCAAAGGCCGTGTTATTTTGTATATAGAGGGACTCAACAGGAGACTGAAGTGAAAAATGAAAGCAAATACACGAAAACCTTGCTGGGGCTCGGTTTCGTGAAGAAAGAACACAGTCATAGATATGACCAGACGCTTCTTGCGGTGCTCCAGCGCCTTGACTGTGGCATTTTCATGTTCGTACGTGGTCCTACCATGGAAATGACGTTCGCGACTGATGAAACTGGACAGGACTGGACGCATGAAAGCGCGGCGGTCGATTTAACGGAATTCGGATTTCGCAGTGTGTTCTCTCTCGGGAATCAACCCGAATTCGCGGGAGAGGAAAAGGTCCTTGCATCCAGAACCATCCAGTAACGCTAAATTACGATGGACGGCGGCTCGCGAGCCGCCGTTTTTTATATAAACGCTGAGGAAATTACTACCACGCGAAGTGGGCAAAGGCCTTGTTCGCATCCGCCATTCTATGCATCTCCTCCTTCATATACCATATGTTCCATACTGATAACGACCGTTATCGATATGGAACAGATGTTCGTGTTATACGGAAGGGAGACCAAAATGCTTGCGGAGCGTGCCGTCGTTCTCAACCTCCTCGGCAACGATGTAGAGGATCCCCTTCCCCAACCGCAGATTTGTTCGCAGAAACACGAAAAGTTCCTCGCAATCGTAGGGATATACCCACACGCTGTTTTGAATTTTGACGAATCCGTTTCTCTGAAGAAGCGTCCGCAGACGGTCGCGCACGCTTCTACGCCGTTCCCAAATATCAAATATGACGATGCGCCATTTGCAATCCCATCTTTTCGGCTTCTGTATCTTGAAATGTTTTTCTTCATCCTCTAACGAAGCCGCGAGTTTGGCGCCCTTTGCGGTCAGTCGTAGGGCGATTCCCCTATTGGTCTCTACTCGTTCAATAAGTCCGCGTTCCCGAAGACGGTTCACTGCTTGGTTGATGCGACGATTGAGTCTTGGTTTTGGTCCTATATACTTTCCCACATATTTGAGCAGTCGTGCGGCGTTTGGAGCCATCAAAATCAGACCGAGCCCTGCCGTTAGATATACAGACGCTAAAACCGCCTTTTGTATCTTCTGCCGTTTCGCCCTCTGTCGAACTTTCTCTTCTATCCGCATGTTCCATAGTATACACGGTCGTTATTGACATGGAACACACGTCACACTCCATTTGGGGGCAGAAACTTCCAGTAAAAAGATAGCCGCCGAAACGTCTACCACGCGAAATGAGCGAAGGCCTTGTTGGCTTCGGCCATGCGGTGCATCTCGTCCTTCTTCTTAATGGCGTCGCCTTCGTTCTTGGAGGCGAGGAGGAGCTCGGCGGCGAGCTTCTCGGCCATCGGCTTGCCCTTCTTAGAGCGTGCGGCACTGATGAGCCAACGGAACGAGAGCGCGAGGCGGCGGTTCTGCGGGACTTCGCGCGGGACCTGATAGTTGGCGCCGCCAACTCTGCGCGAACGCACCTCCATCAAGGGCGAGACATTGCGGAGCGCAGATTCAAACGTCTCAAGCGGATTTGCACCCCCCTTCTCAATAGCCGCGAGAGCATCGTAGACGACGGCGCGCGCCGTATCCTTCTTCCCGCTCCACATCACCGTATTGATAAAACGAGTGAGCGTCTCCGAACCGTATTTAAGGTCAGGACGCCACACGCGCTTCTTCTTCAGAGGTCTACGCATACGTTAAATAAGCACGAAGCTCGAAATCCGAAGCACGAAACAAATTCAAAGCACTAATGTTTTGAAAATTAAAAAATTGGAATTTCATATTTGTTTCGGATTTCGTGCTTCGAATTTTACTTGGGCTTTTTCGCTCCATATCTGGAGCGAGCGGTGCGGCGCTTCTCCAGCCCGCCGGTGTCCAACTTGCCACGCACGATGGTGTACTGCACACCGATATCCTTCACCCTGCCACCGCGAAGCATCACGACCGAGTGTTCCTGCAGATTGTGCCCCTCTCCGGGGATGTAGGCGGTGACCTCCATCCCGTTGGTGAGACGGACGCGGGCGATCTTGCGGATAGCGGAGTTCGGCTTGCGCGGGGTCTTGGTGGTCACCTTGGTGCAGACACCGCGCTTGAATGGCGAGGGATAAAAGGTCGGGCGGTTCTTGAGCGTATTAAAGCCACGGGCGAGCGCAGGCACGGTCGTCTTAGACGATTTGCTCTTACGGCCTCTCTTGGAGAGTTGATTTATTGTTGCCATTTAGAAAAAGAAGACCCCGAGGGGTCAATGACAATATAAAGGAATAGCGCAGGAAATGCAATATGCTCGCCAGCACGATGAAGTATCGCTTACGGTTCGATAGGCTCTCTGTATGGGTCGTTAGAATACGATGCTGGAGGGGCCGGAGGAGGCGAAGCGGTGGGAGGTTTGGGAATAGGAGGAGGTTGCATGACACCCGGAAGATTCTGTGGAGGGGCGGCGATTGGGCGGGGAGGGAAAATCCGTAGTGGCGCTGGAGCCTTGCCTAATTCTATGTGGGGCTCTTCGTGGTCTTCAAGTAGCCTGCTGGTATCCGTCTGCCGCCGAGCCGGCGCCGGCGGGGACTTCGGGAGGACCGGAGAAGCCTGACTCCCCCACTTAGTAGATGTCGGGGGGATGTACCTCGGCATTGAGACGGTTACCTGCGACTGGCGAGGCGGCAGAGAGGGGTTCGCGGGAATAATCATCCCCTGTTGCGACATCAGGGGCGCTTGCGGCCCCGCTACGCTTACCGGCTGGCGAACCTCGGCAGGGCGCGGAGGTTGTGCTGACCCTTTCCGCATCTCCTCGCGCAACGGCACAAAAATTTTCTGATTGATTTCAGTCATAATCTGCCGTGCATCCGCATCCGGAACCCCCGCAGCAATCAACTCTTGCAAAAACTCCTGCGGATTCACGAGCCCGAGGAGCATTTGTACATTTAGTTCTGCAACCAATCCAAGCTGGTCGACATGCAACTTTAAATTGACACCCAGATTTGTGATAGTCGTAATCGTATTCTCCGACGAAAGAGCGTCTCGAATGGAAGCGGGGGCTGTATCGCTTATCTGTAACAATTCTTTGGTGGAATAGTGTTTCATATACTAAGGGAGATTGTAGTAGGACCTGAAATTTGGTGCGGCGGCGGCGGCTCTAATACTCAACTGGCGCGCTGACGGATGAGGTGGGAGGTGTGCGAGCATATCATCTATGTATCTGCCTATTGCTTCTCGATGGTCTGGAATGAGTTCTCCAGTGCGGCGGATAGCGTCAAAATCGCTACCGTTAAGGAGATTTAGGGTTGCGAGTCGCGGTTGGAATGGTGGTGTACCTGGAGGTGCTCCTGGCGGAGTCGGTTCTGTAAGAACACCGCCACCAAGTCGGCCACGGGCTGTCGTATTCATTCCATTAATTGCCGCCTGCCCACGAGTTTGGCCAGCAAGCGGATGTCCTGGTCCGTACGCATTCGCGGGGTTCATATTGAAGCGCGACAAATCGTTATCTGGATTGTCACCGTCACGTCGAGCTTGGGCGATTTCGGCCTTTCTCGCATCAGAGATGGCCTCGCTCTGCTGAACTTTTTCGTAGCGTGCTTGCGGCAACATCGCGGCGGCGGTCGGATTATTTATGAGAGCACGTTGTGCAGAGCTTGTTTCAAAGTCTTTGTCACTCATTGAGGACAGGATGTTGCTGACCTGCTTATAATCAGCGGTGTCGCCAGTCTGCAGAGCCCTCTGAACCGCGGCATTGAGTCTCGGAACAATAGTTTCTTGTTGGTACTGGCGATCAGCTTCCTGGCCGGTCTTTTTAAACCACTCTGCGCCCTGTTTACCTCGACCAACTGTTGAGCCAGCGACCGGAGTTGCTACTTCACTCACACCCACAGCCCCGAGCGCGGCTCCTACGCCAGCAGAACGGAAGTCGAACTTACGTTTCTCAAGTGGACGCAACGCATAATTTGAAATGGCACGTACGGCCCTATTATTCGGAGCATAGCGTTGCAATCCCTTCCTCGCCAGAAAGGCGCCGCCGCCGAACAAAGCGCTTGCTCCATACGCTGACGCTCCAAATGATGCAGCGGCACCGAATTTGATTGCCGTAGCGGCGCCGAAGGCGGACATTTTTTTAGAAATGATGACGACGGCGAGGAGGAGTCCCATCGCGATAAGGAAGCCCAGAATCATACTCATAAAACCAGTGAAATTATCCCCCTTCACAAATCCTATCCAATCGGGAGTGGAACCGAATTTGAGGAATTGTTTATCGGTGATGACGAGGAGCGCGATGTAGAGCAGGAGGAGCAGGACCGGCGCGGTGATGGTCTGTTCAAAGAGGGCGTGCCACCACTTGTCCGCTGTACCCTTCATTTGCGGTACCGCGAGGCCGGCGAAGCCGATGGGTGCAAGAATGATGAGGAAGAGGAGAATGACGAATCGTGCGATGAGTATAAAGGCGAGCGAGAAGAACACGAACGCCGCGATGAGGAAGAGCAGGATGCTCATGAAGCCGATGAGCGCGGAATTTTTGAACATTTCTTCTGCAGTCTTGGAATCAAGCGCCCTGCCGTAGATGACCTGCAACCCCAGCTGGTCCATAATTTTGTTAGAAATGCCCTCTTGTTTAATCGCGGTAAAAATTCCCGGCGACAGCTTGTCTCCGGCCGGCTTGCCGCCGTTAATCTGCGTATAAATCTGCGTCGCGAAGAGATTGCCCGTATCTATCACCGCCTCGGATATGAAGAGCGAGAAATTGAGAAAGACAGCGGCGACCAGGAGCATCGGGAGCATCTTCTTCCCGCCGCCGTACCAGTCCACATTCAGGATGGTGGTGATGCCGATGGCGAGGAAGCCGAAGATGAGGAAGATATTGCCGATGTCGCGCATAACGCGCCACGCGATGCCGACGCCGA
>MFMI01000024.1:5922-14855 GCA_001783465.1 Candidatus Kaiserbacteria bacterium RIFCSPLOWO2_02_FULL_54_13 | reverse complement strand
TCCCCATCGTGACGACGGTGTAGTACACCGCGCCGTCCAGCGTGAGCGCCGCGACCCCGAGAAGCCACGCGAAGAGGCTCGCGATAAAGGCCATGATGCCGTTATAGGTATATTCGGGCGAGCCCGACGGCCCCAATTTGCCGTCGGTCGCTGTTTTCGCGGCGGCGACATTGATAACAGTGCCTACAGGTGGGGTACAGACCAAGCTTTCAGTTTCATCTTTTGTACATGTGCCAGTTCCTCCTCCTGAAAGTGTGCATGCTTGGCCATCAGTAGTACATTCGGCCGCGTGCGCGGCGGGCGCCACGACAAAGAGCGCGAGGGCGATACTCACTGTTGAAAGGAATCTCCGCATATCAGCCGCCTCCATAATCTATGCCCAGGCCGCCTTGGGTGCAGACCGAGGTCTTGAGCGCCTGTGCGTTCGCGCTGATGAGATTCATCTGGTCAACAACAGACGGGTTCGCAGAGACAGTGAGTGAACCAGCCGGATTTTCTTGCGCTCCTATACCGCCAAAATCTTGCGACTCTTGTTGTAGAGCGGCGACATCTTCAGCCGTGGGAGGCATTGTCTGGAGCGTCTGCATATCGGCGGGGTACTCCGTCGTCACATTCGTGGGCACGGTCGGACTCTTAAGGTCGCAGTACACCACTGTGTTGGCTGGCGCGTTCAGCTCGCACTGGATTTTTTCTACCATCGCGAGCGCCACGGCGGTTATCGGGCCGACGGCGGCCACTCTGTTTAGCACGGGCGCGACCTCAGTCGCGAGAGCAGTCTGTGCGTCGGTCGCTTGCCCCCTCGCCGCATTTATAAAGGCCGTATTCGGCGACTCGCTCGCTGATTCGGTATTCGCCGCCGTCGTGCAGAAGTTCGCGAGGTCCGTCAGATTTATTGACGCGGCATTTGCCGAAGCGCCTATAGCATCCCACCCCGATTGGTACATTTCTATAAGCTTGGCTTTATCAGAACCGGACGCCCCAATCGTTGCCGCGCTTTGGTATATAGAGGAGTTGGAGACGCCCAAGTAGTCCGAGGTAAAGCCTCCCGCGTTTTGGGTCGGAGTGAAATTGTAGAGCGCGGACCTTGAATTCCCCGCCGTGGGGCTGTCAACTCCGAAGAGTCCTCCCGAATCAGAGCCGCCGAGAATCTGCGATGCGAATTGCGCCGTCTGCATAACCGTCGCGATATTGCTCAAAATGCCGGTTATCTGCCCGCCGACATTCCCCATCCGGACTATCTGGTCCTGTTGCCCGCCAAGCACCTTGTCAAGCGTTGATTTAATGAGCGAGCCGGGTGTCTTAATAGTGCCCGGATTGCCGTCCTCGTCGGTACACGGGTCTCCCGGGTTGACACCCCCGCTCTCCATCGCCGTCCCGTCATTGTCCTCTGTGGTGGTCTCCTCCATCGCCGTCCCGTCATTGTCCTCTGTGGTTCCCTCGCGCGCGCCGCACCACGACATAAATCCTTGGCCCCACGAGAGTTGTGAGAGGCGCACGCCAGTGGCGCCGCCGGCGCCAGACCCCACAAGGCCCGCCATCTGGGCCTGGGCGCTCTGATAAAAGGTGTACGGGTTGTTCTGGGTCTGGGTTGTGAGCGCGAACCACGCGGCGATACCGCCCTGCGACCAGCGGCCCGAGAGGTAGGCGGGGACATTTGGCGAGGTCCGCGCGAGCGTATTCATGTTCGCCGCCCAGAAGCCGGCGAGCGACGTCTTCTGCAGATAATTATTCTTCAGAGCGGAAGCGATTGATGCAGAAAAAGGCGAATTAGAATTGGTCCCGAACTGCCGCAGATACGCGAGCGCCGCCGAGTCTCCCACCGTCTGCAAAGATTGGTTCACGTCTACGACGAACTGCGGGACGCCGGTGCCATTGGCCTTGCCGATGACGAACGCTATGACGCCAGAGGTGAGCATCTTCATTAAGTTCCCCGAGAGAACGAAGGCGAGCGGCTGGAGAACATACGTATTAATCTGTTCCGCGACATTCGCAGCGGTGTTTGTATACGTAGATATAACATTAAGAGTCTCCTCAATAGCGCCGATAGTGTTCTCGAAAAGATTCAATCCCACTTCTATCACAGAAGTGAGGGCAGCGTGCGCCTTAGGCGGTGCAACAAGGAACGCCGATGGAGCGATGAGTACAACCGTGAGAAAGATTGCAAGTGCGGTGGTAAGTGGGCGTGATTTCATTGTTTTTTAGCGGCTTGTTTCGCCACAAGATTCTCAATGAGATTCACGAATGAGGCGCCCGGGGTACCGGTAGGGAGAGTTATCCCGGCAGTCTTATATATCTGGCCGATGTGTATAAACGCTGTCCCGAGATTGGAGACTGCCTGCGGGTACAGCTGGAGCGCGAGCATCGTCGCGAGCGGGTCTTCGGTCACGCGCGCGAAGTCGTTGGTGACCTCGCTCACGCGCATCATCGCGTTAATCAATAAAAGGTGGTCTGCGGCGAGTTCTTGAGGCACCGCTAGCATCGAGAGACCGACCGCGGAGTCTCGGTAGCCCTTCGCTATTGACGCGAGATGCGGGATGGCTGTCGTATCGTTGTTCATTACCGCGCTCTTCAAGTAGTTGAGCTCGCTCGTCGTCGCATTGATGGTGTTCTTGAGCAGGACTGCCTCGGCCTGTACCGCAAACGACGTCAGCGCGTCCGCGCCCGAGCCAGAAACGTTAATATCTTTTGCCGATTTATAATCAGGAGCAACAGTGACGGTAGACGCGAGCGAGTTGAGCGCCTGATTCGCGACCTCGCTCATCTGGGCTTCAGAGAGGTCGCCGCCGCCGTTCGCCTCCTTTGCCGCCATAAAGAGCGTGAAGAAGTTCTTCGCGAAGGCGGCGGTGAGCGTACCCTCTGCCGGAGGCGGAGGGAGACCGTCGGAGTCAAGCGAGACTGGCGAGGGGGTGACGAGCGGGATATCGGCAATCGCCTTCGGCACGATGAGCCCGCGAGCGACTGCCTCGCCATCTTGCATGCCGAGCTTAAGAGTGTCGGTTACGCGCGGGTCGGTCCCGTATAGGGCCTCTTCCCAGTCGGGGAGGCCGTCGCCGTCAGTATCCTTGGTGGCGATGGCCTGCAGGAGCGCCGACTCGGCAGACGCCTCTGCGACCTGCGGCGTTCTGACGCCGCGTGCGAGCATGTAGGCGCCGACGATGCTCACGACCGAGAAAATCACCGCGGCCCCGATTCGCCAGTTTCGTAGAATCTGCCCCATAGTACATATAAAGTATAGCAGTTGATTCCCCATCACACTGTCGAGTGCGGCCAGAAACTGTGGTTATCTACACAGTCCAAGCCATGTGGAGAGCGGGAGGTCTTCGGCCCGAGCCTTTTCGGGGATATCGCCCGCCGAAAGGCCTGCCTCCAAGAGATTCTTCCGCACGAACTTGCGTTTATGGGCGAAGCCGGCGTGCAAAAGCTTAAAAAACTGTTTCTCTTGCCTTTTTGTAGCAAAATTCTTCCGCGAGATATCGCGAATCGTAAGCACCGCAGAATCTACGTTAGGCGCCGGTGTGAAGGCACCGCGCGGTACGAGAAATTCTCGTTTGGGCGTACCGTACGCTTTTACCGAGAGCGATAAAATACTTTCTTTGCCACCGCGAGCCCCTCGACTTCGCTCGGGATTTCCAACAATGCGGTCGGCAACCTCTTTCTGCACAAGTAGTGTCATAGAGCTCGGCTGATTCTCTGCCTCAAGAAATTTCCTGAATATCTCACCGGTCAGATAGTATGGAATATTTGCCACCACTTGATAATCGGATGCACCATCTTTTACGCTATAGCGTGAATTAAGGTACATTTCAAAATCCCAAACGCGGATGTCGCCGTAAATGAGTTCTAACCGCTTCTCTGCAATTTCATCTGCAAAGTCGGCTTGCAATTTTTCAAAAAGTTCTTTATCGGCCTCCAATGCGATGACTTTCCCCGCTAATTTCAGGAGTTCTCGCGTGAGCATCCCCGTTCCGGGACCGATTTCAAGCACGACCGCGTCGCTTGCGAGCTTCGCAGTGAGCGCAATCCTCTCCGCAATGCGCGCATGCATCAAGAAGTTCTGCCCAAGTGACTTTTTTGCCCGCATAGGTGTACAATACTCGGTATATGGAATACCCTCAACACGAAAAGTTTACTCATCGAGACCTTCAAGACCATCATGTTCTTGAGCGGTTTAAGCATTTACAAAAAGAGGCCGGACTACAAACACACGGTCAGGAGCGGGTGAACAATGCGCTTGAAGCCGCGGTAGTTCATATCACCAAGAAGTATGGCTTGTCAGGAATGCATTCAAATCATGTTGACGAGGGATTGCGGTATTTATTCAGTGACCAATACAAGGGGCATTCCGAATTTGAACCAAAAGAAAAGAAGGTTATAGAACAGTCACTTCACGCCCATTTCCACGGAACCCCTGAATTGCCAGAAATGGACAAGACGGATTAGACCTCAATAATTCTATCGCCACCGCTCTCGTCAAAGGCGAGGAGCGACGAGTTTATGTCCGCAAGAAATGACGACGGGGCGGTGATAGAGTCACTGCCGTAGATTTTACGGACGCGGGCGAGGGTGAGGATAAGACGTTCCTTCGCGCGCGTCATCGCGACGTAGAAGAGCCGCCGCTCCTCTTCTTCATCGCGGTCGTCCCCGCTACCTGCCTGCGCAGGCAGGCCCATACCCTGATGCGGAAACAGTCCTTCCTCCATACCGCTCACGAAGACCGTATTGAATTCAAGCCCCTTTGCCGCGTGGACGGTCATCAAGGTGACTCCTCCTCCTTGAGGGCGATCAAGCTCGTCTTGGTCGCTCGCGAGGGCGGCTTCGGCGAGGAATGCGGCGATGCCCTCTTTCCCGGGAATGTGGTCGTGCCGTACGGCGACCGAGGCGAGCTCTTCTATATTCTCAAAGCGTTCGCGGTCGTCAGCGTTCCCTTCGTCAACGAGCGCGCGGCGCATACCGCTCTTCTCAACGACGAGTTTGACGAATGCCGAAGGGATGAGCGTCTCAGCCGCCCCTGCGAGCTCGCTGATGATGCGTTCAAACGCTTCAACCTTCGCGAGCTCGCCCGTGCGCAGCTCTCCGCGCCGTCCAGCAACGAGTTTCCCGAGGGTGACCTTGCCGAGCCCGCGCGGCGGCGAAGAGGCCGCGCGCATCTTGTCCGCCTCTCGTGAAGAGTCAAGTGCGAGCCTCATCCACGCGAGCGCGTCCTTCACCTCCCTGCGCGCGAAGAAGCGCGTGCCGAGGAGCCGGTAGGGCACGCCTGCGCGGAGCAGTCCCTCTTCAAGCGCTCGTGACTGGAAGTTGGTGCGAAAGAGAACTGCAATTTCTTCTGGTTTCTGGCCTTCTGACATCTGGCTTTTTATCCGGTGTGCTATCCAACGCGCCTCGTCTTCGGCACTGTGGGCGATGTACACGACGATTGGCTCGCCGGGAGCTTTTTCAGTCGTTGAATATTTCTCCTTGCGATTCTTATTTTTCTCAATGACTGCGTTTGCCGCGTCCACCAGATTTTTCGTTGAACGATAGTTGCGTTCAAGGATAATCGTCTGCGCCTCCGGATATTTCTTTTCAAAATTTAAAATATTTTCCATCTTCGCCCCGCGCCATCCGTATATTGACTGGTCGCCGTCGCCGACGACAAAGAGATTTCTGTGTTTCTCTGCGAGAAGGCCCGCGAGCCGCTCTTGTAGCTCATTTGTGTCCTGATATTCGTCAATGTGGATGTAACGCCAGCGGCTCTGTGCTCTCGCGTGAATGTCGTCGTGCTCTTCAAGCAGGCGCACGGGGAGCGCGATAAGGTCGTCAAAGTCCAGCGCCTTCTCCGCTTGGAGCGCCTTCTCGTATCTCTGCCACACCTCTGCGACGACTCTGTTCCCGAAGCTTGAATGGCCGTGTATCTCGGCAAACTCGCTCGCGCGCACTCCCTCCCCCTTATGCCGCGAGATTCTACCGAGCACCGCCCTTGGTGATAATTCCTTTGTCCCGATGTCAAGCGCCTTGAGCGCGACGGCGACCGCTTTCTCCGAGTCGTCGCGGTCGTAGATGCTGAAGTATCGCGGAACACCGATGACCTTCCCGTAACTCTCCAGAAGTTCTCTGCCGAGACCATGGAAGGTGGCGATGAAGGGGACCGGCCCGTCGTTGCCAAGCATCGCACGAACACGGTCTCTCATTTCTCGCGCGGCCTTATTGGTAAAAGTCACGGCGAGAATCTCTTCGGCGGGAACGCCCTCACGGATAAGGTGATACACGCGTGTGGTGAGCACGCGCGTCTTGCCGCTCCCGGCACCCGCGAGGACCAAGATGGGGCCGTCTGTCGCGAGCACGGCACGCTTCTGTGTGTCATGTAATCCTCCCAGATACGTCATTAGCAGAATATAGCGCATAAACCGCTCTCCACAGGTAGCGGCATAGCTGGTTGACTCCCCGCTTCGCTCGGCTATACTCTTTGTATCGACTGATACGGAAGTATTCAAGGAATGGCTTATATACAGCGTATATAAGCTATTCTTGTATCTGGCAGACACACCGACTCCCTTCGTTTCCCTATTACATTCAACCAACGATTTTTCATATCAGGGTTCGCGGTTGTGGCATTCGCCGCAATCGTCCTGCCGAATTACGCAAATGCGTTTTGGCCGTTTTCTACAGACGCGAGCGCGGCGAGACATACCTCATTCCCAGGTTCCGGAACGCCGGCGCTCGTCGCCGCGACGAACTCCGACCCGAACCCGCATAAAGGTCTCGGTGATGCCGTCCAAACGAGTGGCGGGAAGGCGCTTCTCGCTTACGCCGGTCCTTCGGGCACGATTGCAGACGTTGGGGGCCCTGCGTCGCCTGACCGCATCTCGGTCTATGTGGTGCGCCCGGGCGATACGCTCTCGGATATCGCAGATATGTTCGGCGTTTCAATAAACACCATTATCTGGGCGAACGACCTCAAGAGCGCGCGAGACGTGCACCCAGGTGACACGCTCATTATCCTGCCGATATCGGGCATTGAACGCACCATCGTGAAAGGCGACACGCTTAAATCTCTCGCGAAGAAGTATGGCGCCGATGCGGAAGAAATCGCGCAGTTCAACGGTCTTGACCTCGCGGCGCCGCTCACTGTCGGCTCTACCATTATCATCCCGGGCGGCGAAATAGCGGCGCCGCGTCTGCAATTTTCGTCTCCCCTCCTCAATAGCGGAGGAGGCTCCTTCATAGCCGGTTACTACCGCAATCCTCTGCCGGGCGGCCGCATCACACAAGGCATCCACGGCCGAAACGGCGTTGACATCGGCGCTCCGCGCGGGACTCCCGTTCATGCGGCCGCAGGCGGTACCGTCATCATCGCACGCGGGAGCGGATGGAACGGCGGCTACGGCAACTATGTCGTCATCACGCACGAGAATGGCACGCAGACGCTCTACTCGCACTTAAACTCCGTCGCCGTCTCGCCCGGACAATCCGTCTCGTCCGGCCACGTTATCGGCTATGTCGGCGCGACCGGCCGCGTGACCGGAACGCACCTCCACTTTGAAGTGCGCGGCGCGGCCAATCCTCTCCGCGCTTGCCGTGTCGGCTCCATCTGCACTCCGCAATAATTTCGTAAATAAAAGACCGCCTCACCGAAGACCGGCGGGGCGGTCTCTTGGCAAGACGGTATGGCTTCAGGCGACCCACACGGGGGTCATCCCCTGTGTGAACATCGGCATAAACTTCTTCCCGATGCGACGCGAGAGCGATTGGACCAACGCGGGAGCGATATCCCTCGCAATGATGACTACGACAAGCCCGAACGACGGATAGGGCGGCTCAAGGTAATCTCCGACACAGTCACATCCGTCTTCCAGATCCCCGCTCGCCTGGTCGCGGAGTAATCCTTCGCAAGTCGTCACCTCTTCGGTGCAGAGATGCTTAGCGATAAGCTTCGTATACTCCGAAATCCCTTCGGCCGACGAAGCAATCACCGCCACAGGTTGCTGGTCTGAAAATTTTGAGAGAACGCACAGCGCCCTCCCCAACGCACCTTCCTGTTCAAAAGAGAGTGCGACCGGATGTTTCGCACCGCCATCCGGGTGCACGACAACTGCGACGGACGGCATATTTCGTATTCTTTTCATCTTCTTTCCCCACTTTAGCCAAACAACATTTAGCGCTAAAACGACAGCGCCCCCCAGAACCCGCTCACAAGTATATCACGGAACTAAAATCTCGCAACTATTCAAACCCGAAGAGGCCGCGGGGGCGATATTGCAAAGCTTCGTGGACGAAGGCGGGAGTGACCGAGTCGGCAGCAGCAAGGTCGGCGATAGTTCGTGCGACGCGCATCGTGCGGTGGAATGAGCGGGGCGAGAGGTTGAGGCGCGCGGCGGCGCTCATGAGGGCCTCTTTGGCGGCGGCGCTGAAGCCGCTTTTCTCATCTAATTGTCGGCTCGTGAGCGCGGCGTTGGTCGCCCCGCGCTTCCCGGTGCGCTTCTCTACCCGAGCGCGCGCCGCGACGACACGCTCCCTCACGCGGGTGGACGGCTCGCCCGTAGAGAGCTTCGCCAAGGTGTCATGCGGGACGAGCGGCACCTCTATCCAGAGGTCAAGGCGGTCCACGATTGGCCGGCTGATGCGGCGCGCCTGCTTCTGCGCGGCGCGCATCGCGACGCGCGCATCGTTGGAGAGCGTGTCTGCCGGATTCATCGCGGCGACAATCATACAGTCGGCCGGGAAGGTGATGGTCGCGCGCGCTCGCGAGACGGTCACGATATGGTCTTCTAGCGGCTGTCGGAGCGCCTCCAGCGCCCGCGATTCAAATTCTGGGAATTCGTCCAAGAAGAGGACACCCTTGTGCGCGAGCGTCACCTCGCCGGCCCTGGGGAACGCGCCGCCGCCCACCATCGCGACGTGGGAGAGCGAGTGGTGCGGCGCGCGAAACGGCGGCCAATAGACCGCCTCGCCGTCGG
>MFMI01000024.1:0-5909 GCA_001783465.1 Candidatus Kaiserbacteria bacterium RIFCSPLOWO2_02_FULL_54_13 | reverse complement strand
CGTTGAGTGTATCGCGGTGACCTCCAGCATATCGTCGTCGGTTAAGGGCGGGAGAATCCCTGCGAGCGCCCGGGCGAGCATTGTCTTGCCGGTCCCCGGCGGGCCGTAGAAGACGATGTTGTGCCGGCCGGCGGCCGCTATCTCCAGCGCGCGCTTGGCGCTCTCCTGCCCTTTCACATCGCATAGGTCAAGCGCGGGCGGCGGTGCAGTCATGCGCCGGTCGCGCACGAGCCGCGGTAATGGCCTCTCTCCTTTTAGGTGTTGTAGAAGTTCAGAAAGCGAGTTAGGAGCATAAATCGCCACGTCATCAGCGAGCAGGGCTTCCTTCGCATTCCCGGGCGGTACGTAAATTGTTTTTATTTTTTTGCGCTTGGCGGCGAGCACCTGCGGGAGGACTCCCTTCACCGCACGCAGGGTTCCATCAAGCGCGAGTTCGCCTATAAGAAGTGCACTCTCGGCAAGAGGCTCCGCCTCGCCGGCGGCGACGAGATACGCGAGCGCGAGCGCGAGGTCGTAGTGCGAGCCTTCTTTTTTTAGGTCCGCAGGCGAGAGCGAGATAACTATGCGTTTATTCTGTTGTTTGGGCGATTTGTAACCGGAGTGGCGTATAGCTGCCGAAACCCGGTCGCGTGCCTCATCAACGGCCTTGTCGGCGAGGCCGACAACCGAAAAATTATGGAGTCCGCGCGTGAGGTCGGCCTCAACGATAACCAGTTGTGCGCTAGCACCGACCGGCTGTGCGGCGAGCGTCTTCGCGTACCCGTGCTTGGGTACGGTTTTTACAACTTTGGCTTGTGTTGCGGGCATTGCTACTTGTGGTGAGCCTAAGAATTAGAGATGCTTCACGCAGGTCGTGGCGGCGGGGTCGGCTTCAAGGCGAGCTTCTTCAATCTTGCCGTTGCATACCTCGCAGAGGCCGTATTTTTTCTTCTCAATTCTTGAGAGCGCGGAGAGAATGGTGTCGTAACGCGCCTCAAGGTCGGCGAGGATGGAGGCATTCCCTTCGCGGCTCATCGTCACATCGGCCTGGTCGACGAGGTCGGCTTCCATCCCTATCTCCGACGGCACGGGCTCCCAGTCGCCCGGGACAGCGGGATTCTGGCGGCCAATGCTCCCCATCTCGGCCTCCAGCCTCGTTTTCTCGGCCTCCAACTTCTTCTTAAAGTGTTCCGTTTTCATTGCAAATAGGCAGTCCCAGAATAATAGCAGGAATCACTGTTGTGTGGGGGAGGTCGCGAGACGGCTGAGTATCTCGGCGAATGTTCCCGGGTCGCGCGCGATAACGAGCGTTGTCGGATTCCAATACCCATAGATGACGACGCTCTTCCCTGCGGCGTCGCGATAGATGCGCACGTCATGGTTGACGACGACTTCATCACGAAAGACGGGGGTGGATACCGGGGCGGGCGGCGTCGAGGTCGCGGCGGCTTGCGGTGAGCTACCTGTGGTGAGCGTAGTCGAACCAGTCGAAACCGTTGTCGTTCCCACTGTTTGTGGAACTGCCGCTGGATACGAGGGGAACAGAGGTTCAAGGTCGCGCGGCATCATGCGCTCCCATGAGAGCATGCCCGCGAAGGTATCGCGATATGTCGTGACAGAGAGTATGAAGAATGGGCTCTGCGCATTTCCGCCGGAGGCGGATCCGCCTCCGGCGGAGGCCACTCCCGCCATACTGCCGACCGCATTCACATTACGGCGCAAAATGTCGGGCGCCGACAGCGGGAGAGAAGAGAAGATGCTGTCGGACGTTGACGAAGACGCGGTGTACAAGAGGCGAACGGTGCGAGGAGCGAGCGGGCGGCTGACAGACTGCTCTATCGCCTGGAGCAAGACGGCCCCAGAACCGGAGATTTGTTCGCGTTCATCGACAAATATCGGTATCGGCACGCTCTCGATAACAGCCGGTAGAGGCGGGGCCGCGAAGTGTGTGTAAGAGAAATAGGCAGCGCCAGCGCCGATGACGACGAGCATTGTGCCGGCGATACTGTAGAAGAGATTCTTCTTTGAAGACGATGGTATGTCTTCCGTGCGAAGGGGCCGCGGTGCTGAATCTTGTTCAGCCGCGAGGATGGTCGCGGTGACCGCGCCGGTCTTCTTTACTCGGTCGGAAAAGTCGCTCGCGTAGGTCTCTATAGGAGACGACTTCTCGCCAACACGCGAGACTTCAGGTGGTAGAGGAGCTTGCGGCGGAGCCGGAACCGGCTTTGGGACGGGGGCCGGTTCTGGAGTTGCCCTAGGTGCAAGCGGCGCGAGGTCTGGCGTACCGCCCTGCTCCACAATCTTCATGTCGCCCGCCAAGGTGCGGATATATTTCTTCGGGAGACCGTCGTCCGAATCTAAATGTGAAGTGGGCGTCGGCGTATTCGCATCCATCACTGCTTATAATAACGCACCTCGCGCGCTGTTGAACAGGTTATGCGCCTTTAAGAGCGAGAGGTGATGGTGAACTTGTGCGGGTCGTCGCACATATCGGTGAAGGCGTGCGCCGCCTCCTTCAACTTCGCTGAAGAAGATTTGCCGAACGAGATGACCTCTACTTGAATGCCGTGCATATCGAGATACTCGATGAGCGGGATAAAGTCGCCGTCGCCCGAGGCGATGATGACCGTATCAAGCTTCGGAGACATTTTGACCGCGTCAATCGCAATACCGACGTCCCAGTCGGCTTTCTTCGCGCCGTCGGCAAAGACCTGCAAGTCCTTCACCTTCGTCTCAATGCCGATCTTGGTAAGCGCTTCAAAGAAGTTTTTCTCTTCGCCCGTCTCTGTGGAGATGACGTAGGCGATAGCGCGGATGAGGATGCGCCCGCCCACGGCCTCTTCGAGAACCTTCGCGAAGTTCACGCGCGCTTTGTAGAGGTGCTTTGCGCTGTGATAGAGATTTTGCGTGTCAATGAATACGCCCACACGCTGGGCCGGATGTTTAATAACTGCCATAAAAATAATTGCTTATATAAAACAAAATAATAAAACGCAACAGAACGCTACTCATTCATGATACCACCCGGGGAAACTCCTACTTCTTCAAACCGAGTTTCTTGATAAGCGCGTTATAGTGGCGCTTGTTGTTCGTCTCAAGATAGCGCAGATGCGAACGGCGGTCGGCGACCATCTGGAGGAGTCCTCTGCGGGAATGGATATCTTTCGGGTTCTTCTTGAGATGCTTCGCAAGCTCGTCTATCTGCCGAGACAGGAGCGCGACCTGGACGTCCGGCGAGCCGGTGTCAGTATCGTGCCGGGCGGTATTTTTCATTACCGCCACCTTTTTCTTCGTGGTAAGCATGTATCCCCTACCTTACCACGCCCAGCACCAAATTGCAAGGAGCAATTTGGTGCTGGGCACGCCTTCAAAGAATAATGTGCGACACGAGGTGGTAGTATTCCACCTATGGAAGCAGAAACTGCGAAACGGCAATTTCTTGAATACATTGAGATAGAGCGCGGGCGCGCGGTGAAAACGATTGAGAATTACGACCACTATCTCACCCGCTACTTCGCCCAGATGAGGATACGGGATGTGAGCGACATCAGCGAACAGAATATCCGCGAATTCCGCCTCTGGCTCAATCGGCAGCCGGGTACGGCGGCCGATTCAATGAAGCGCCGCACCCAGAATTACTATATGATTGCACTTCGCGCGTTCCTCAAGTTCTTGCGCAAGCGCGAAATAGCATGCATTTCTCCCGAACGCATTGAGCTCGCGAAGCTCTCCGAGCGCGAGCTGGACCTCATCACTCCCGCCGAGCTCGCGCGTCTTATGGAGGCCGCCCGCGGAACTGAAGAGATGGATGTACGAAATACTGCCATCTTAGAGCTCCTCTTCTCTACCGGCCTGCGCGTCTCCGAGCTCTGTTCGCTCAACTGCGACCTTGACCTCTCCCAAGACTCCTTCTCGGTGCGCGGCAAGGGAGACAAGGTGCGCGTCGTCTTCATCTCCCCCGCTGCCAAGTGCGCCGTCTCTGCATATCTCTCGGCGCGCAAGGATATGTCAGAGGCACTCTTCGTGAATGTCACCACCAGTAAGACAGCGCCGTCGCGCCTCACGCCCCGCTCTATTGAACTCATCATCAAGAAATGTGCGATTAAGGCCGGCATTACGAAGAAGGTCACTCCCCACGTGCTCCGCCACGTCTTCGCCACCGACCTCCTCTCTAACGGCGCCGACATTCGCTCCGTCCAACAGCTCCTCGGCCACGCCTCCATCAACACCACCCAGATTTACACCCACATCACCGACAGCCATTTAAGAGACATTCATCGCAAATATCACGGAAAATCACGGAGTTAAAAAACGAAGCGAAGCGGAGTCCCGCACACGGCTTTGCTTGTGTGGGATTCCATGGAAAGAGCCGCGGATAAACGAAAGGCGGCTACGGCCGCCTTTTTACTTCACTACAGACAAGTGCGTGTTGATTTGCCTCCGGCACCACAGAATTACTTCCGGTGGACAAGTGGAAACGTCATGCAAGAATCGAAAAAATGTTTCGCGCATCTCCGGCGTGTCACCGAGCACTTCTAGAAAGATCTTTTTCTCACGGAATCGCGGGCCATGCAGTTTGATGAGATGCGCAATAGTTTCATCAAATAAATGGTTTATCTCATTGTGTCGCGTGTACATCTCTGTCTCCTTTCATCTGCCTATCCGCTATAACTACCCTTGAAACGCTTTTGTTGCAATGCGTCGCAAGTGATACTCTTGAGATATGAAAATCGTCTCGTGGAACGTAAATGGACTACGGTCGCTCGGGAAGGACAGGTATTGGGAATCATTCCTGAAGGGTGTGAAGCCCGACATCTTCTGCCTGCAGGAGACGAAAGCGAATCCAGAGCAACTTTCTCCCGAATTCCTCTCCCCTGCCGGCTACTCGGCCTTCTTCTCTTCCTGTCAGATTAAAAAGGGTTATAGTGGCGTCGCACTCTATTCTAAAATTGAGCCCCTGAACGTGATTTACGGTATGGGAATAAAGGAGTTTGATCAGGAAGGCCGCATTATCGGCGCTGAATATGAGGACTTCTGGCTCATCAACGCCTACTTCCCTAACGGCGGCCAGGGCCCCGAGCGGCTAGATTATAAAATGCGTTTCTATGATGCCTTCCTCGCTTTCGCCGAGAAGTTACGTGAGCAAAAGCCAGTTGTCTTCTGCGGCGACGTGAACACCGCGCACGAAGAGATAGACCTCGCCCGGCCGAAGGAGAACGAGGGCAATACCGGCTTCCTCCCCGAGGAGCGTGCGTGGATAGACGAGGTCGTCAGTGCCGGCTACGTAGACTCATTTCGCCACTTCCACCCCCACACCAAAGAGGCATACACATGGTGGGACATGAAGTTCCGTGCCCGCGACAGAAATGTCGGATGGCGCTTTGACTACTTCTTCGTCGCCCACGAACTCATCAAGCATATTAAGAAAGCCGAAGTCCACCCCGACATCTACGGCTCCGACCATTGTCCTGTTTCGATTACTATCGGGACTTAGAATTCACTGTGTATACTTAACAAATATGGCAACAAAAAGAAAAGTACGCCCACGCTTCGACGGCTGGTGCTTCGCAATAGTGAATAATAGGCTTGCTGAAATTTTCTTTGAAAATAACGACAGGAAAAAGAAGTCGACTGTTTGGGGACATTGTTATGTAAAGAGGAGTGAATACAAAACCAAAAGAGAACAGCACCAAATTGATACAGATATTAAAAAATGTTGCTTCACCTACCGAAACAAAAAATACACTCGAAAGGAAACTTAAGTATTCAAATATTCTCATAATTGCCGACCGTCAAAGATAGGGATATCGCGGGTATCCACAACTTGTCGCTATAGCGACAACTCCTGGATACCCGGCGACCAACAACAATTCTGGTTTAAAGAAAGAAATAAGAGGCTGAGTGCGTGGAATTAAACGCCATCGCGCAAT
>MFMI01000023.1:16873-27982 GCA_001783465.1 Candidatus Kaiserbacteria bacterium RIFCSPLOWO2_02_FULL_54_13 | reverse complement strand
TTGAAAATGTTGTTCTCATATTCTTCTGTTAGTGGTTAATGCTAACAAAAGAAAACGTGTACCCGTGTCCACTTTTTGGGGTACAGATCACTGGCGGAAGGGGTGGGACTTGAACCCACAAGCCGTTTTTTACACGGCTACGGATTAGCAATCCGCTGGCTTACCATTCGCCGCACCCTTCCATATTCGCAGAGTATCAAATTTAGTGGGCGAGGGCGAGCGGGATGATGTGGCGCGCGCCGGCTGCAGAGAGCGCGTCAATAGCGGCTTGGAGCGTCGCGCCGGTGGTAAGAACGTCGTCCAGCACTATATAGGCATGCGCGGGGTCAATACGATTCGCGGCGTCTTGAGGCACCCGAAAGGCGCCGCGCATATTTTCTTCTCGCGCATGGCGGGGGAGCGAGACCTGCGAGACCGTCTCGCGCGTACGCGCGAGCAGTGCCGCATCCACCGGTATGTTGAGTTCTTTCCCCGCGCGTCTTGCCACCTCTTCTACTTGGTTGAATCCACGCTCCTTCCGCCGTTTTCTCCCGAGAGGTACTGGCACAAGCGCAACAAGGTTGAACCTTGTTGCGCTAAGGTCGTCGGCGTCGCGCAGGTAGTCGGCGAGCGCCGCGGCAAGATAATTAAACGCCGTATCACTCCCGTGATACTTCGCCTCGTGAATAGCCGCGCGCACCGACGGGTCATTGAAGGGGAGCAGTGCGACAGCTCCCGGCCGCGTGGCTGGCACAAGCCGCGGAGCAACCTTCGCGAGAAAGTCGTCAGAAGAAACGTCGCGCAACGCGAGTTCATCCACACGCGGAGGGAAGAGGAAGTCAAAGAAACCCATCGTGGTAGTATATATCTCATATGTCTTTTTTCGGCACTTTATTTAAGAAAAAGGAGAAAAGCGTGCTCGGCGTGGATATCGGCTCCTCGTCCTTAAAGGTCGTGCAATTGCGCAAAGAAAACGGGCAGGCCATTCTCGAGACCTACGGAGAAATCGCTCTCGGCCCGTATGGCGGAGGAGAAATCGGACAGGCAATGAACCTTTCCGCCGAACAAATCACAGAGACGCTGAAAGACCTCTTGCGCGAAGCGCGGGTGACGACCAGGAGTTGCGGCGTCTCCATACCGTTCGCGCGTTCCCTCCTCACACTCGTTAGCCTGCCGTATCGCGCCGACCCGAAGGAGCAAAGGACCGTCATTGAATTTGAGGCACGCAAGTACATCCCCGTACCGATGAGCGAGGTGCAGTTTGATTGGTTTATCGTGCCGCAGGCGAACCCAACGCAGTCTGGTGGGAAATCCGCCAAGGGCAAAGCAGACCCGGGCGGGAAAGTTGAAGTGCTTCTGGTCGCCGTGCACAACGATGAACTGTCCCTGCTTCAAAAAGTTATCACTGACGCCAATCTCTCCGCCAGTTTCTACGAAATTGAAATTTTCAGCACCATCCGCGCGACGGTTGATGAGCCGATAAAACCGGTCATGGTACTTGATGTCGGCGCGGCTTCAACGAAAACCTACGTCATTGAACATGGCGTAGTCGCGCTTTCTCATTCCATAAGCATCGGGAGCCAGGACATTACACGCGCCATCGCCGTCTCCGGCAACCTTTCCATCGCGCGCGCCGAAATATTGAAAAAGGAGGAAGGTCTCGGCGGTGCGGACACGCTCGGGAGCCCCGAACTCGTCTTCTCGCGTATTTTCTCGGAGGCGCGGCGGGTGCTCATACAATACGAGACAGAACATAAAAAATCAGTCACCTCAATCATACTCACCGGCGGCGGTGGCGTCACCAAAGAGCTCGGTACATATGCAAAAAGTATTTTCTCCATTGACGTGCGTGTCGCGGACCCGTTTGCGAAGACCTCGGCACCGGCCTTTATGCGTTCTGTGCTTGAAGGTATCGGCCCAGAGTTCGCCGTTGCGGTCGGACTCGCCCTCCGCAAGCTTGAAGAAGTATAACTGAACTCGTGTGCACGCACTGTACACAGGTGCGGTGCACAGGCGCGCGCGGGTATCGTATACTGGGAGTCAAATGCTCCCTCCTACGATACCAACCTCGTTCGTTCCTCATACGCCGTCTACAGGAGCGCGTCGTTCGTACACCGACTACACCGGCGTGCTTGGCGCTCTGGCATACCTACTCCTCGGTATTGTTTTCGTCCTCGCAATCGGCGTTTTCTTATATGGCCGAATGCTCACAAATACTCTCGCAACAAAAGATGCCGCGCTCGATGAGGCCGTGAAGGGAATCGATGTAGTGACAGTAGAGAGCTTCGTACGATTACGCGACCGTCTCTCTGAAGGGGCGAAATTGCTGGGTGGGCACGTTGCGTTTTCAGTCTTCTTCTCCTCGCTGGAGAAAATTCTTCCCGTCAGCGTGCGTTTCTCATCTATTCATCTCTCGCTTGACAGTAACGGCGCGCCGAAGCTTGAGGGTACCGGCGTCGCCAAGAGCTTCAATGCGCTCGCGGCCGCCTCAACCGCGTTTGCGACTGACGGACGCATCAAGGGCGCCATCTTCTCAAATATAAGCATTAATAAAGACGGTTCCGTCTCGTTTGTGCTCTCGGCGTCGCTTGACCAGAGGATTATCGCTTTTTCGCCATGAATGGACGCGTCCTCCCCATTTTCGCACTCATCGTCGCCATAGGCATATTCTTCGCCTACGTGAATCCGACGTGGAGCGGTTCCATAGCGAGCACAAAGGCCGCTATCGCCGCTGACGACCAGGCGCTTGATGCGGCCCGCACGTACATTTCTCAACAGGCTCAACTTACCGAAGAGAAAAGTAGTATTGACCAAGCGAGCCTCGCCCGACTTTCAATATTCCTACCCGACGCGGTTGATAATGTCGGACTCATCCTGGACCTCAACACGCTCGCCGCTCGTTCGGGAGTCTCGCTTTCAAATATTGATGTGATAAAGGGCGGCAAGAGCGGTACGAGAGGCAGTGCAACGACGGACGAGATTGGTTCACTGCCGGTCTCCGGCATAAGCCCGGTTGACTCGGTTGACCTCTCGCTCTCTGCGGTCGGCACCTATAGCGCATTTCAAGCATTTATGGCCGGGATAGAGAAGAGTCTGCGTCTCCTTGACGTTCAGGACCTCGTTGTCAAGGGTTCTGATACCGGGGTGTATACGTACCAGATGCACATCCGTTTCTATTGGCTTCGCTAATGACTATGCTATGAACTCCAACACCATTTTTCTCATCATCGCCACGCTTATCGTCGCGGCGGGCGCGTATTGGTATTTCTTCACCGGGACGGGGAATCAGCCGCCCTTGACGGCGATGAGCGCCACGAGCAATCAGGCGCAAATGCAGTTTCAATCGCTCGTGAGCGAACTGCAGCCAATCTCATTTGATACCGCCATTTTTGAAAACCCGCGTTTTGTGGCGCTGGTAGACCTGACAACGCCTATACAGCCTGAAGCGAGTGGCCGTCCTGACCCGTTCGCCCCATAACCGGCACATGAGCTGATGAATCCCGTTAGAGGTCAGAACCGGAAGTAATTTGTATGTTATGCTGAGCGAGATGATGGTATGGGAAAGATTACTGTCAATAATCGTACGGAAATCTCCGATTTCCTACCTCTAACGGGATGAATTTTTTTGGATTACTGATTGAGAAAGGGCATATCTCTCCGAGCGAGCGGGTGAGCATTGAGGCCGAGCTTGCGAAGAATCGTTCGCTCGTTGACGTGTTCAACGAGCGCGGGATTTCTGTCGCGAATATACTGAAGGAGGTAGGGGATTCGTACGGACTCCCCACCCGCATACTCGGCGACCCTCCGGCCAACGAAGAAGTCTTCAGTTATATCCCGATAGACTCGGCTCGTCATTACGGATTCGTCCCGCTCGACGAAGTAGACGGCGCGCTTGAAGTCGGTATCATTGACCCCGACAATCTAGAGGCGCTTGACGCACTGCAGTTCATTTCTAGCCAGATAGGCATCCCCTACAAGATTTTTCTCATTACCAAACAAGATTTCAACCGCGTGATTGATGCGTATCAGAATTTTTCAGGTGAAATCGGCACCGCCCTTTCTGAATATGACCTGACCGCGAAACCGCCGGTCGCAGAGGACAAGTCCGCCGGGAAATCGGGGGCGCGTATAGACGCAGTAGGCCTTGGCGAAGAAACACTGACGCTCACCGGTTCCCGCGAAACTCTCAAAGAGGATGCTCCGGTAACGAAGATTGTCTCTACGGTGTTGCGGTACGCCATTGAGGGCCACTCTTCTGACATCCATATAGAGCCCTCGCCGGCGAAGACGCGGGTCCGTTTCCGCATGGACGGCGACCTTCACACCTCGCTTGAACTGCCGGCGAAAGTGCACGAAGCGGTCATCGCGCGCATAAAGATACTCGCGAAGTTGCGTCTTGATGAGAAACGCAAGCCCCAGGACGGACGTTTCTCGGCGATGGTGGACAAACGCCGCATTGACTTTCGCGTGTCTACGTTCCCGACGGAATACGGCGAAAAGGTCGTCATGCGCATCCTCGACCAATCAGACGCGACCGCGACGTTGGAATCGGTCGGTCTCTCCAAGGACCAGCTCATCGTGGTCCGCGACATGATGAAAGTCCCGTACGGCATTATCCTTATCGCCGGGCCGACCGGCTCGGGCAAGTCAACGACTCTTTTCGCGATGCTTTCCGAGCTTGACCGCGAGACGTTAAACGTCGTCTCTCTTGAAGACCCGGTTGAGTACGAGATAGCCGGCGTCTCGCAGAGTCAAGTACGGCCCGAGATTGACTACACCTTCGCGAACGGTCTTCGTTCCATCCTCCGCCAAGACCCGGATGTCATCATGGTCGGCGAGATTCGCGATAAAGAGACCGCCATGCTCGCGGTGCAGGCGGCGCTTACCGGCCATCTCGTCTTTTCAACCATCCACACCAACACCGCCGTCGGCGCCATTCCGCGCCTCATTGATATGGGCGTCGACCCGTTTCTTATCGCGCCGACACTCGTCGCCGTCATCGGGCAACGGCTGGTTCAGAAACTCTGTGCGGGCACCGGCAAGCCGTTTCCCATTACGGAGAGCATCAAGACTTTTCTGGACAGAGAGTTCGCTGATATACCGGAAAAATACAAGAGGTCATTGCCCCCCTTCAAGGAATTTTATCACGCGAATCCGACGGCCGAATGTCCAAACGGCACTCGCGGTCGTATCGGCGTCTTTGAGATATTGCGCATGGAGAAAAAGATTGAGCAGGCGATACTCGCCGAGCCGAACGAGGGGAACGTCTACGCGGCCGCGCGCGCGAATGGCATGTTCACGATGCGCGAAGACGCTATCGTGAAAGCGCTTCAAGGCGTCACCCCCTTTGAAGAGATAAACACCCTCGGCGGAGAACTTTTCCCCGTTGGGGATACCGAATGACAGCGAGCGTAGTATACTATTCAACAATGGCCTATCGCATATTCCTTGTTGATGATGACAGATTTCTCTTAGACCTGTACGCAGTTAAGTTCAAGAACGCCGGCCATACCGTGGGCGTATTCGGCGGAGGCGAAGAACTCATCACTGCGCTTAAGAAAGAGGGAGCCAAGGCGCCCGATGCCATCTTACTTGACCTCATCATGCCTGGGTTAAGCGGCTTTGAGACGCTTGAGATTATGCGGAAGGATCACCTCGCGAACGGGGCGAAGGTCATCATCCTCACCAACCAGGGCCAAGATTCCGATATTGAGAAGGCGAAGAACTTATCGGCCGACGGTTACATTATTAAAGCGTCCGCGATTCCTTCCGAAGTGCTGGCCGAAACGGTGCGCACTATTGAATCAAACGCGGGGAACATCGGTGCACCCGCCTAACACCATGGCTTCAGACAAACGTCTCACCGAACTTCTTGATGTCGTTGTAAAAGAGGGGGGCTCCGACCTTCACATCTTCGCCGGCGGCCCGCCGACGATTCGCGTCTCCGGAGCGCTCCTGCCGATTACTCGGTATCCCGCGTTCACAAGCGAAGAGACCGACGCGATATTGAGGAGTATTGTCCCCGAAGAGCGCTGGAAGGAGTTCGGAGAAGACCAGACCATTGACTTCTCGCTTGCGCACGGGACAGACGCGCGCTTCCGCATCAACGGATACCGCGTGCAGGGGGCGACCGCCCTTGCCCTGCGGCTCATACCGCACGCAATACGCACCCTCACCGAGCTCAATCTCCCTCCCATACTTGAAGTCTTTACCCAGCGCGAACAGGGATTCTTCCTCGTCGTAGGGCCGGTGGGGCAGGGCAAGTCTACGACGCTCGCTACAATGATTGATTCTATCAATGAATCCCGCGCGGAACACATCCTCACCATAGAAGACCCGGTTGAGTACCTTTTCACCTCAAAGAAGTCGCTCATCCATCAGCGCGAAGTGCACATTGATGTGCCGGATTTCCACACAGCCCTGCAGAGCGCATTCCGCGAAGATATGGATGTCATTATGGTCGGCGAGATGCGCGATTACGAGACTATCTCGTCGGCGGTGACCGCCGCCGAGACCGGCCACCTCGTTTTCTCCACGCTCCACACCAACAACGCCGCACAGACCATAGACCGCATCATTGATATGTTCCCTTCGGAACAGCAGGACCAGGTGCGGGTGCAGTTGGCAGGAAGCCTCGCCGGCATCTTCTCGCAGAGACTCGTTCCGCGGATTGCGGGCGGACTCATTCCGGCCTATGAACTCCTTATCAACAACAACGCGGTCTCCACGCTTATCCGCGACGCGCGAACACACGAGATTAACGCGGTCATACAGACTTCTTCGCAGGAGGGAATGATTGACATGGACCGCTCGCTCTCCGAGCTCGTAAAGCGGGGGGAGGTGACCGTCGAGCACGCGTACGAATACGCGATGGACACGAAGACCTTTGAGCGCTATCTCTAACTATGCTCTTCAAATACCACGCGATTGATGCAGACGGACATGAGCGGGACGGGACCATTGAGGCCCCCTCGCAGGAGGTCGCCGTCTCCGCGCTCCAAAGGCGCAATCTCATCGTATCGGTGATAGACTTCGCCGAGAAGAAATCGCTGTTGAAGCTGGACATCCCCTTTTTCAGCAGAGTATCCAACAAGGACGTCGTCATCCTCTCGCGCCAGATAGCGACTCTGTTTGAAGCGCAGGTTTCTACGCTCCGCATCTTCCGTCTCCTCGCCGGAGAGATTGAGAATAAACAGCTCGCCGCCATTATTTCAAGCGTCGGCGACGATATCCAGGGAGGGAGCCCCATCAGCAAGGCGCTCGCCCGCCACCCGAAAGTCTTCAGCGATTTCTACGTGCATATGGTCCGCGCCGGAGAGGAGTCGGGGAAATTGTCCGAGATATTCAATTACCTCGCCGATTACCTTGACCGTTCCTACGACATCATGAGCAAGACCGAGAACGCGCTCATTTATCCGATTTTCGTCATAACGGTCTTCTTCGCCGTGATGGCGCTGATGTTGACCATGGTCATCCCGAAAATCAGCGCCATTCTGGTTGATTCCGGCCAGGCGATACCGATTTATACCAAGATTGTCATCGGGGTCTCCAATTTCTTCGTGAACTACGGCGTCTTCGCGCTTATTGTGCTCATCGCACTCGGCTTCTATGTATGGAAACTGGGGAAGACCAAGCACGGCAGGCTCGTTCTTGACGGCCTGAAGCTCTCGGTTCCGTATGTCGGCGACCTCTACCGCAAGCTCTATCTCTCGCGCATCGCGGACAACTTCTCCACTATGCTTCTCTCGGGAGTCTCGGTCATCGCGGCGATAGACATCACCGCGACAGTCGTCGGCAATGCCGAGTACGAAGCCATACTCGCCGAGGTCAGTGCGGACGTGAAAGGGGGGTCTTCCATATCCGACGCCCTTGCGAGACATCCGGGGATACCGGGCATCATGGTTGCGATGACAAAGGTCGGCGAGGAATCCGGGGAGCTCGGCAAGATTCTCTCAACGCTCGCCAAGTTCTATGGCCGCGAAGTGTCCAACGCCGTTGACACGCTCGTCGGCCTTATTGAGCCCATTATGATTGTCCTCCTCGGCCTTGGTGTCGGAATCCTGCTCGCGGCCGTGCTGATACCTATCTATAACCTCGCAGGCGCCATCTAGAAGAGGCTATCCACACCCCCGGCTTCTTCTCCAGGCCTTGGGGGCGTACAATAAACCTATTAATCGCACACAATATATTATGTACTACAATCGTTCACGAGGTTTTACCCTTATAGAATTACTCGTCGTCATCGCCATCATCGGCATCCTCTCGGCGGTCGTGCTCGCATCGCTTAACACCGCCCGTTCCAAAGGCCAGGATGCCGCCATCCAGTCCGACCTCTCAACCATCCAGACGCAGGCAGAGATTTATTACAGCGACACTTCCAATTCCTACCTCGGCATGTGCGCAGATGCCGATATTGACAGAGCGGTCGATGCCACAGACACCGCAAATGGTGGTTCGGCAGGCGATGTGCCTTGCAATGACAGTGCTACCGAGTATGCGGTGCAGTCACCACTAGTTGCCGATACGGCTAATGACTGGTGCGTAGACAGTACGGGCTATGCGGGTAAAACAATAGTCGCGCTTGGAGTGGGTGATACCGCGTGTAACTAAGACGGGACTCTTCTCTACTTGCAAACGGACTGTCCCTAGACCTTGATTCGGAATGACTCCATGAGCGAACGAAGAGGATTTACCCTCATTGAGTTGCTCGTCGTCATCGCCATTATCGGCATCCTCTCGGCGGTCGTGCTCGTGGCGCTTAATGCGGCTCGCTTGAAGGGCAACGACGCGGCCATTCAGGCGAACCTCTCAACCATTCAGACTCAAGCGGAGGTCTACTACGGCACTAACAACGGTTATGGGGCCTTTGCTGGCGTCTCCTTTGTCTCTAATGCGGCGCCGACTGCCGGCGATAGATGTGCTGGCGGTAGCAGTCATGTATTCAAAGACCCGACTATAAAAAAGGCCCTTGACGCCGCCGATGCCGCCAACGGAGCAGGTAGGATAGGCTGTGTCGCCAACGGCACGTCATACCTCGTTGCTGTGGAGCTTACCGCCCCGTCGCCACCTGCATATTGGTGTCTCGATTCTTCGGGGAAGGCGAGACAGGTCGCCGGCAGTGTCCCATCAACGCCCCTTCCCGCCCTTTGTCCGAACTAATGCCCGCTCTCATTTCTTTTGCGCTCTTCGCGCTCGGCGCGATTGTAGCGAGCTTCGTCGGGGTGCTTGCCGCGCGTCTCAACACCGGCCAGAGCTTTCTCTCGGGGCGTTCCCGCTGTGATGCATGTGCGGCGCCGCTCCCCCCCGGCGCGCTCGTGCCGATTATCTCCTATATTGTCTCGGGCGGGCGCTCCCTCTGTTGCGGCGCGCGCCTCTCGCTCTACGCTCCGCTCTCCGAATTTCTCCTAGGAGGGCTCTTTGTACTCGCGTACCTACGGCTCGGTCTCACGCTTTCTCTCCTGCTTATGGGTGTCGCGTTCTCGGCGCTTCTCGCTCTCGTGCTCTATGACCTCGCCCACCAGATACTTCCTCCGATGCTTCTCATAGTATTTGTTGTCGCGAGCGCCGTGTTCAGATTCTTTCTTATGCCGTCGCTTCCCGAGTTTCTCCAAACGTTCTTCGTTGCTCTCGGTATCGCGGCTTTTCTCGCCCTTATCCACCTTCTCTCGCGTGGCCGCGCTATGGGTCTCGCCGACGCTCCGCTTGCGTTCGGCCTCGCCTTGCTCACGGGCCCAGCCGCTCTCCCCGGCTTCATCTTCTCGTTTTGGCTCGGCGCCCTCATAGGGATAAAGCTGTTGTTGAAGAAGCCCGCTGGCTCTAGAATGGGAGTAGAGGTGCCGTTCGCGCCCTATCTCGCCGCCGGCTTCCTCCTCGCGTACTTTACCCAATGGAACCCATTCGCTCTCATCGCGACCTTCGCCACTTTTTAATGGAAAGTGGCAGGGGATTTACCCTCGTTGAACTCATCGTCGTATTGACGATTATAGGCGTCATTACGGTGGTAACCCTCAATAGCCAGAGCTCCTTTAATAAGAGCCTCATCCTCTCTAATACCGCATACGATATCGCGCTCACGCTCCGTTCGGCAGAGACCTTCGGTATCAACAGCCGTGCGGCCAACGCCCTCCCCACCTCAAGCGCCGGCTACGGGGTCCACTTTGATACCAGCACAGAGGAGGCCTCGCGCACTATCCTCCTTTTCGCCGATACGAAGGGCGACATATCTTGTGGAGGCCAACGTCCCGACTGCAAGCCGGGGAATCATGAGTACGACGCCGTCGGCGACACTCTCGTACAGACATATACGCTCGGGAACGGTGTCACCGTGAACGGACTATATGCTGACGGCGAACCTGTAGGCTCGCTAGACGTTGTGTTTGAACGGCCAAACCCCGATGCATTTATGAGTGCGGACGGGTCATATTCGGATATCAACCCGGTAACCGCGGCGTGTATCACTATTACGTCACCCCAGGGCGGCACGAGATATATCACGGTCGCCGCCTCGGGGGCGATAGCCGCGAACGCCCCTTCATGCCCATGAAAAATAAAATGAGAGGGTATACCCTTGTTGAGCTTATGGTCTCGGTCGGCCTCTTCGCGATGGTGGTACTGCTCACCTCGGGCGCGTACCTTATGATGATTGGCATCAGCCGGCAGGCACAGAGCATCACAACCGGCATCAACAACCTCTCCTTCGCGCTTGAGACGATGACGCGTACCATCCGCACCGGCACGGATTATTCTTGCGATAGCATCGGCGATTGTACTGCCGGTACGACCTTTTCGGTAATAAATTCAAATGACAAGACAGTGGAATATTCGCTCTCCTTGGGCAATACAATTATGCAAAGGATAGGTACTGGCGCTCTCGTCCCTCTTACCGACCCGTCGGTTAAAGTTACCTCGCTCATCTTCTATGCTTCCGGGACCGCTTCTGACGACGACCTACAACCCCACGTCACAATCATCGTGTCCGGCGAGGTCCCGTACGGGCCGGGGCCGGAGCAGAAAAAATCATTTACCATAGAGACGGGGGCGACGATGCGCGGCACCGACATATGAATTTCAAACTACCAACTACCAACTACCAACTATCAACGGGGTTTACACTAATAGAAACCCTGGTTG
>MFMI01000023.1:13136-16865 GCA_001783465.1 Candidatus Kaiserbacteria bacterium RIFCSPLOWO2_02_FULL_54_13 | reverse complement strand
ATCTTAACGGTCGCAGTCGCCGGGCCTATGGTTACGGCTTCTCGCGCCATCGTTGCCGCACAGAACGCGAGCGACCAGCTCACCGCCTCGTATCTCGCGCAGGAGGGCATTGAATATGCGCGCGCTCTGCGCGATAATGAGTTTCTCGTTGTTCATACCCAACCGCTTGCCTCTGACACCGCGTGGACGAACTTTCTCGCAGAGGCATCGCTTGGGAAGTGCGTGACATCTGATATCGGGACCCCTACCCCTCCGTTTTGCACCTATGACCCGGGAGATGGTGGCTCGCTCACGCTCTGTGCAGGCGCGTGTACGCCACTCAATCTTGTTGACAACGGGTCCACGAAAGTCTATACGCAGAACCCAGGAGGTACGGCCACGTCGTTCACTCGTACAATTCAGGCGATTCCTGCCGGCGAAGATGAAGAGATAATCGTGTCAAAGGTATCATGGGAGTTCCACGATACTGAATATTCAGTCGTCATTACAGAGCACCTCACTCCATGGCAATAAAAAAAATACAGAGCGGTTTCGCGCTTCTCATCGCCGTCATCTTCATGTCGGTGATGCTGACCTTCGGCCTCGCGCTCGGTTCGCTCGGGTATAAGCAACAGGTGCTCGCCTCCTCCTCTATTGAGGCGCAGTACGCATTCTATGCCGCCGACTCCGCACTAGAATGCGTGCTCTATGCCGACCAGCAGTTGGGTACGTTTCTGGTTCCGCCAGCACAGCCTTCGTCTGCGCCCTCAATAGTGTGCGGCGACGATTCCTTACGTCCTCCCATCTCCGACGATTGGAGCACATTGCTGTGGACCATTACCTATCGTCTTCCACTTGATTCGAACAAGCGCTGTGCGGACATCACCATCTACAAAGCGGCACCCGATTCGGGCGAGATAACGTCCATTTTCTCGCAGGGCTACGACGTGTCCTGCGACGTGGTTGATACTTCAGAGGGCGCACGCTTCGTGTCCCGCGGCATCAACGTTTATTACTAAACCATCTAGCCGGGCACTAGGCACGAGGCACGAGCACCTGTATCATTTCTGTATGACGGCTCCGAAGAAGGCGAGAGAACGCGCAGAGAAGCTCCACTCTCTCCTCGCGCACCATGCCCACAGATATTATACGCTGGACGCTCCAGAGATATCTGATGATGCATACGATGCGCTCTATCGCGAACTTCGCTTCCTTGAAGAGCAGTACCCCGAACTTAAGAAAAGCGATTCGGTCACGCAGAGGGTCGTGGGCGAAGCGGTGGAGTCATTAAAAAAAGTGCGGCACAAAGTGCCGCAGTGGTCATTCAATGATGCGTTCTCTGAAGAGGAGGTGCACGCGTTCCACGAGCGCGTGCGTAAGGTGAGCGGGGCAATCCCGACCTATGACCTTGAACTTAAGATTGACGGGCTGAAAATAGTTTTCACATATGAAAAGGGGAGACTCGTGTGCGCGGCGACGCGCGGCGACGGCGAGGTCGGCGAAGACGTCACGCACAACATCCGCACAATCTCTGAAATACCAGAGAAGCTCACTCGCCCGATTGATGTCATAGCCGAGGGGGAAGTGTATCTCACGCGTTCTGGCTTTAAGAAGCTCAACTCGCTCCGCGAGAAAGAAGGCGAGCCATTATTCGCAAATCCGCGGAACGCGGCGGCGGGCTCCATCCGCCAGCTGGACCCTGGTGTCGCGGCGTCTCGTCCGCTCGGTGCCTTCCTCTACGACGTCGCCCGTACCTCTGAATCGCTTCCCGAGACCCAGAGCGAAGAGCTCGCGTATCTCACAGGGCTCGGATTGCCGGTCAATCCGGAACACCGCCACGCCGACTCGCTTGACGACGTTTTTGCATTCTGGCAAAAATGGAAAGATGCGTGGAAAGGGAGTGTGCGCGAGAAGGTTGATTATCAGATTGACGGCATCGTGCTGAAGGTTGAGTCCCGCAGAGAGCAGGAGACGCTTGGCTACACCGGCAAGGCGCCCCGCTTCGCTCTCGCGTATAAATTCCCGCCCGAGCAGGTCAAGACTATTGTAGAGAGCATTACGCTCCAGGTCGGCCGCACGGGGAGGCTGACCCCCGTCGCTCATCTACAGCCGGTATCGGTGGCCGGTTCAACGGTCGCGCGTGCCACGCTCCACAACGAAGATTTCATTAAAGGAAAAGACATCCGCATCGGCGATACGGTCATTCTGCAGAAGGCGGGCGATGTAATTCCTGAAGTCGTGTCGGTGATACGGGAATTGCGTCCAAAGGGCGCGAAGGAGTGGAAGTTCCCGACGCATTCCGGCCTCTGCGGCGGGGACGGCCGCATTGAGCGCGTGCCCGGCGAGGCGGCGCATCAGTGCGTGACGGCCGGCTCGTTTGAAATTCAGGCACGCAAGCTCATCCACTTCGCCGGCAAGAGCGCGCTGGATATCACCGGCATGGGGCGGGAGACAGTGCGGCTCTTGATGGAACAGAATCTCATTTCTGACTTTGACAATATTTTTGAACTGACTAAAGATGAGTTGCTGGCGCTGGAAGGATTTGAAGAAACGAAAGCCGCGAAGCTCATCAAAGCGATTCTTGCCGCGCGGAAAGTCCCGTTTGACCGGCTCCTCATCGGGCTCGGCATCCCGCACGTGGGAGAGGAGAACGCATATCTTCTTGCGATGCGCTTTGGCACGCTCGCGCGGCTCCGCGGCGCGAGTGAAGAAACGTTGTCGCATATAGAGGGCATCGGTCCTATCATCGGAAAGTCGGTTGCGGATTGGTTTAAGGACACAGACAATCGCGCGCTTCTCGCGCGATTGCAGAAACATCTGCGAATCGCAAAAGTGCCTCGCGTATGGCAAGGGGCGCCCTTGGCGGGACAGACCGTCGTCATTACCGGCACGCTCCCGACGCTCTCGCGCGAAGAGGCCGAGGCGCGCGTGCGCCGTGCGGGCGGCAAGACCGCGAGCTCCGTCTCCGCGAAGACCTCATTTGTCGTCGCGGGCGAAGCGGCGGGTTCCAAACTCGCGAAGGCGGAACAGCTCGGCATCACTGTAGTGGATGAGGCAGGGCTACTTGACAAATTAAAGGGATAGTGCTAGTCTTGACAGAGTTCTTTGATATTCAAATTTCGTTCGCCACAGCAGAAAGCGGCTTATTCATTAGGCCTTTCTCTGCTGTGGCGAAACTCGACTATTCGGTCGGGGCTATCGGCAAGGAGATGACGCCATGGATAAAGCCATGATCGCATCTGAAATAACTGACGGTCAAATCGAAAATGCCGTCGGGAAACTCCGCGATGCAATGCGCAAACACCGTGCTGAACTTGGTTCAGACGTTGTCCAGCAGGTATTGGGTTTGGAAAATATCGGAATGGAGATGTTCGTGCCATTTCGCACCCGCGTCGAAGCGATCAGTAACTTGATCGTCCGGCACGTCACGGTGAACCGCTCGCGTACCCAACAGGAAATGCTCGATGCCACGAGCCGCAAGCAGTACACCGATTGCAAGATTGTGGCGGTGATTCCACGAGGCGAAGGCGAGGAGAAGGATGTTTTCTTCTTCAATCCACGCGAGTCGGCCTACGACAAGGACGGTTACCTCAGCGACGAGAACCTCGCCAAAGAGTACGCCTGGTTTGGTTTCAAGCCCGACCCTTACGCGGTGGCGGCCGTCAACGAAGCCGATCCGGCCTTCGCCGACGAGCATCCGAACGGCGTCCACTTCAAGGATGCGTACGGCAACTGGTGCTATGCCGCGTT
>MFMI01000023.1:10032-13124 GCA_001783465.1 Candidatus Kaiserbacteria bacterium RIFCSPLOWO2_02_FULL_54_13 | reverse complement strand
ACCGCCGCGGCCTCAGGTGGCGTGGCCACTGGTCGTTCGGCGGTGTCCGCAAGTAGCACTTAGGACTCAGAACTTTTGGTCTTTCAGACCCTTGGAACTCAGTCCTTCAAATCGGGTACCTGTCTGCAGGTACCCGATTTTCTTTTGGTATACTCAAAAACGGTAGTAGGTGCATACGCGGGCGATTACGGTTTCCCGCTACCGAACCCAGTATCCGTACGTTGAGAGCGTTTTGGATTACGGTTCAAGACGGAGGATGTACGCAGACACTTCTCAAAAATGAAGATACTTGGTGTGAAGTGCTGGAGCATTATGATGCTGAATACGAGATGACCTTCTATCAACGATGGTATGGATGGCACTCCACACGATACGACCGCGTTCAACAGGTGGAACGATGACGAGCGCAACGTGAACGTGAACCGCAACGACAACAGGTGGAATGACAACTGGTCGTTCGGCGGTGTCCGCAACTCTCTTCATTTCTCGCCCCGCTTTTAGCGGGGCTGAGTTTTGGTAAGTTGTCCGTTCCAGCCGCCAAGCATTCTTCCGATCGCATCAACTTTTCCCGACACAGCGATGTACTGAGTGCTGTCGAGTGCTTTTGTTTCCCAAAGTACCATCAACAATATTTTGAGCGTGTCCATTTTTCGAATAGCTAAACGAACATACGGCTGCTTCTCCTCGCGCCGGAGAAAACTGGCGAGTGCGGTAGCTTCAATGACTTCCACAAACAACATATCTACCCTTTGTCCAAGCGTATGCCGATGAATTTTTGGAATGATTTGATAATATACACTCCAAACTATATATGCAGTCTTTATTCGCTCAAGCAACGGTAGAAGTGTCGGGGGGGGGGGTTGCTCATGGAGTATTGCATATGAGGATATCATCTCGCTTGAAAATTTGCTTGCCGCGTGGGAAGAATTCGTAAAGGGAAAACGTAAGCGTAAGGATGTACAAACATTCGGACGATATCTGATGGATAATATCATTGCGCTCCATCGAGATCTCGTTTCGGGTACGTATCATCACGGAGGATACGAGCACTTCAAAATAAACGACACGAAACCGCGCGACATACACAAAGCAAGCGTCCGCGACCGACTTCTGCATCACGCGTTGTATCGGAAATTGTATCCACTTTTTGATACAACTTTTATCTTCGGTTCCTATTCCTGTCGGAAATGGAAAGGGACATATAAAGCACTCAGCCAATTTCGAATGTACGCCGCTCGGGCATCTGGTATCAACGCTAAAACGGTGTGGGTCTTGAAATGTGATATTCGTAAATTTTTTGCATCTATTGATCAAAAAATACTTATACACATTATACGCAATTCCATTACAGATGACCGCATAATTATGCTCATCGCCAACATCGTCGGCAGTTTCAATTCGGGAACGGAAGGGAAGGGTCTCCCGCTTGGGAATCTCACTTCCCAACTGCTTGTGAACATCTACATGAACGAGTTTGACCAATTCGTGAAGCATAGGCTCAAAGTCAAACACTACATCCGCTATGCCGACGATTTCATAGTTCTTTCTCACGACCGGACATATCTGCTAGAGACACTTCCATATATGAAAGTGTTTTTACGCGACCAGTTGAAGCTCTCTTTGCATCCGAATAAAGTTTCCATCTCAACACTCGCTTCCGGTATAGACTTTCTCGGCTGGGTGCATTTCCCCGACCACCGCGTACTGCGGACAGCGACGAAGCGGAGAATGTTCCGGCGAATTGAAGAGATGAACGGGAAGGAAGAGACTGTAGCTTCATATAGAGGGATGCTCTCGCACGGGAATACTCATAAGCTTTTGGCGCGAATTCCGAAATCGGCAGAAAAATGATACAGTGCACAGAATGGCGACGAATGAAGAGGTGAACCCCGTTAGAGATAAGGACTCGGAGAGTCCTGACTCGTTTGAAACGAGCATCTCTAACGGGGTGAAGAAGCTCGCGGCGCTCGCGAGGATACGGGTAGAAGACTCGGAGCTCGCGAAGTTCACGAGCGAGTTTGACGCGATACTCGCCTACATCGGCCAGTTAGAGTCCCTCCAGCTTCCAGCCTCCAGCTTCCAGCCTCCAGCGTTGCGTAACGTGATGCGCGAAGACGGCGAGCCCCGTATGAAATCTGATTTCAAACGGGGCGAGCCGCACTCTGCAAACGACTATACTCCGGCGCTCATAGAAGAATTTCCTGCGCGCGAGGGCGATGCACTTTCCGTCAAACAAATAATCACGCATGACTAAAAAATCGAACGAGTTCACCATAACAGAAGCGGCACAAAAGCTTCATTCCAAAGAAATCTCCGTACGCGAATTATGGGACGCATGCATTTCTGAAGCAAAAAAACGGAACAAAGAACTCAATGCGTTTCTTGAGATTTTTTCTGCCGATGATGCGGCGATAGATGCCGCACAGAAGCACATTGATATGGGCGATGCGCCGCTTCTCTGTGGCATCCCGCTCGCAATTAAAGACAACATTTTGATAGAAGGGAGAGTCGCGAGCGCCGCATCCAAGATGCTGGAGAATTATCGCGCGACCTACGATGCGACGGTTATTAAAAAGTTGAAGGAGGCGGGAGCGCTATTCATCGGCCGCACCAATATGGACGAATTCGCGCTCGGCAGTTCTACCGAGAACTCCGCCTTTGGTGCAACAAAGAATCCCCACGACCCGAGTCGCGTCGCGGGCGGCACCTCCGGCGGCTCTGCCGCCGCGGTCGCGGCAAACATGTGCATCGCCGCGCTTGGCTCTGATACCGGCGGGTCAGTGCGCAACCCAGCGGCCTACTGCGGCGTTGTCGGTTTGAAGCCGACCTACGGCGCCGTATCTCGGTCGGGTCTTATCGCCGCCGCTTCTTCACTCGACCAGATCGGCGTGCTCGCGAAGACAGTCGCCGATGCGCGTATCCTGTACGAAGCGATTCGCGGGAAGGACCCGCTTGACAGCACCTCAACCGAATACGTGGATGTGCAAAAAGGTCCGCCCAAGCGTATCGGAGTACTGCGCAAGCTCGTGCAGAATCTTGAAAAAGATATGGAGGAGAGGTTTGATGAGGCACTGGCGCGAAGCGGCGCAGAA
>MFMI01000023.1:502-10010 GCA_001783465.1 Candidatus Kaiserbacteria bacterium RIFCSPLOWO2_02_FULL_54_13 | reverse complement strand
TATCAGACATCGCGATTGCCGCATACTATGTAATCAATTTTGCGGAGGTCTCCACTAACCTCGCGCGTTTTGACGGCATGCGATACGGGCTTGCGAAGCGCGGAGAGAACTTGCTTGATGATTACGTCCAAAGTCGTACTGAAGGGTTCGGAAGGGAGACACTCCGCCGTATTCTGCTCGGTACCTTCGTGCTCTCGGTCGGCTATATTGATGCGTATTACCGCAAGGCGGATGCGGCACGCGCGGCTCTGCGCGCCGCCTACGAGCAGGCACTCAAATCAGTCGACGTTGTCGCGACGCCCACGATGCCTACTCCGGCCTTCAAAATCGGAGAGAAGAGCGACCCGCTCTCTATGTACCTTGAAGACATCTTCACCGTGACCGCGAACCTGACCGGCATGCCGGCGCTCTCTGTCCCGATGGGTGTCGTAGAGAGGGAAGGCAAACAGCTCCCTGTCGGCATCCACTTCACCGCCCTGCATCAATCCGAAAACATACTTTTTTCTCTCGGTGAAGAGGTACAGCGTACTTCGTAGCTTTAGCGAAGTAGTATACTAGACCTATATGCCGGGCAATCAGACCAACGTTGAGTACTGGTTCCGCCTCATCTACGAGTGGTTCTATGGGCAGAACGCGACGCTTAGTTTTGAAGGGTTTAAGGCTCTTATGGCGCATATATGGCTCTGGATTATTGCCATCGGCTACACGCTCTCTATCATCGGCATTTTCTTCATCGTCTACTGCACCATTAGATTATTTGAGCTTCGTAAGCGCGAAGAAGAATATTACAGCACGCTCATCGTATTGCCCGATGCAACGAGCGGCACGCACCCGCGCTGGGCTCACATTGAGTCGCTCTTAGAGGGGGCAAGCGAGAGCGAGTGGCGCGAGGCGATCATTGAGGCTGATATCATGCTTGATGACACACTCGCGCGACGGGGGTACGTGGGCGACGGCGTCGGAGAGAAATTGAAGGCTATTGAGTCAAAGGACATCGGCACGCTCCAAGACGCGTGGGAGGCGCACAAGGTGCGCAATCAGATTGCGCACGAGGGTTCCTCCTTTGAACTCACGGCGGACTTCGCGCGCCGCACCGTCGCGCACTACGAAGCCGTCTTCCGCGAACTCAAGGTGATCTAGAAACAAGAAAATAATCCAATCTGCTTTGTTGCGGGTCCCGCTGATTTTCTCCGCTGTACCATCTGGTACGTTTCCGAAAATCATCTGCCCGCGTCGCGCATCTTGAATCATTTTCCTGTCTCTTAAATACGTGGTTGCGCTAGAGCAACTAATTCCCTATACTCTCCAATAGCGGGGTAGAGGAGAGTTGGTAATCCAAGCGGGAGGGAAGATGCGAAGTCAGTTCAGATGAGTTAAGTTTAAGTATAGCGGGGTAGAGGAGAGGTACCTCGGGAGGCTCATAACCTCCAGACGCCGGTTCGATTCCGGCCCCCGCAACACGGTTGTGCATCGATGAAACCGGTTAGTTTATACCACCCACCATGCGCGGGTCGCCAATGCTCCAGCCCGGCAAGGTATTACCGACATCGAGAACCACTTTCCCTGCCAGAGCAATTTTCGGTCCGATGATTTTACCCGCTGGCCCGGCGCTAAAGAGCACGAGTTGCTTGCCGGAGTCGATAGCCGCTTTAATCGCCGCCTCGTTATCGCGCCAGCTCTTCTTCTTGAAGCCAGAAAAGAGAGTCTTTGGTAGGTCATACCGCCTTACGAAATTTTCAATAAGGGTCTCACAGTCCTTATGTATGACCTGCACTCCTTCACTTGCCACAAGCAACATACGAATCATCTCCTTGGTCCAGTCTGCCACGAAGAAGTTATCGAGATATACTTCGCGTTTGTTGAAGCGGTGATGCAGTTTGAATTCGCCAAGTGAGATGCCGGAAACTGAGGGTGCAAAATAGGTACAGGCATTCCCTGCCTCAAGGATGTTCGCCTTTACTTTTTCAATTCCAAGTCCTTCGATGCCGAGGCGCGTGTTCCAGTTTGGGTCCAGATTGTTAAAACCGGTGAATGGTTTCCCGTCTGGAGCGTCAAGAAGTCCTACTTCGCCGTCACCCATACGAACGATTGAGATTCCTTTTTTCTTTTTTATCGCGTTGCCGACAAGCGCGAACACCGCCTTTGAGCTCAACGTTTTGAAGCAGATATCGTTTTCTTCTTCGGTTAGCTGTTTTACCGAGATGAACATAAAATGTTATCGCTATTACTTACCGGCGAGCAGGTTAGCATATCGTGCGAATATCGGCTCGTTCGTGAACTGTGCGCGCAGTTGCCGCCACGATTCGTGCGGGACGCCGATACGAATAGCCTCTTCAATTTTTACCAGTACGTCAGCGGGTGACGAAAAATCCGTTATCCAATTCTCGAGCCCGATCGTTCGAAGCGTCTCGGAGAAGCCCGTGTGCGGACTCACGAGTACGGGAATACCGCTCGCAAGCGCCTCTTGGGCGACGTTTCCATAGGTCTCGAAATACGACGGCATGATAAGCGCTCCGAGTTTCCGGTAGAAGGTCGGCAAAAGCTTGTTTTCGACTGGCGGGGAGAGCTTGAAAAGGGAAGCGACGCGACGATAATGTGGCGCAGATTTCTTCACATCGACTATCGCATGGATATCGTATCCTGCATCGGTAGTTCGGTTATGCCGCGCAAGCGAAATGAAAAATTCTGGATTTTTTACTCGAGTCCATCGGCTTACGAACCCGATAATTCGGCCAGACACTCGTTTCGGTCTTTTGAAAAAAGAATCGGGGACGGGATTGGGTAGCACAGTGGCTTGCGCGATAGAGTGACCGTATACTTCTCGCTCGACGGTGTGGAGCGCATGGTGTGAGGGGAAGATATACGAGATGCCAGACATGTCAAATTCGCGTTCCATTTCCCTAAACATCTGCTTGGCGCCCTCCTCCTTCCAGTGCTCCACCTCCTTAGTCAGTACGCCATGGTAGTGCAGAATGATCCGTGCGCGCCCATACCGTCGAGCCGCCTGCAGAAGACACCATGGCAGATAAAAAGTGCCGTTGATGAGGATGACATCTGGCTGTACTTCCAAGATTGCCGAGTAATAGGCATCAATGACCGGCATGTATGTTGCCCGCACTTTCTCGATCGAGGACGCGGCTTTAACCGTATCCGCGATAGGGGGATAAGCGACCTCTTTTGTGATGAGGCAGAAACGACGGGCCGCTTGGAGCTCCGGGGACGGAGTACTCTGGATTGCTCCTGGCAAAACGACATCTATACCAAAAATATTAAGAGCGGCAGAGCCCCTTCGTTCGTTGTGGAGGATAAAGTTCGATAGATACTGGGCGATTCCTCCAACAGTATAAAACCGTATATTGGTGAGTACTTTCACCTCCCAACCGTAACATAAAGTATGATAGATTGCAATACCTCGTAACTTACGGAATTCTTGTGAGCCCGTTTCTCAAATATTGTTTATGTGCCCGTATTTCTTTTCTTTTTGTGTCACGTAATAGATAGGATATCACGACCGTACGCAATGGTATTCTGTAGTACATACTATGACGCTTTCTTGGCACGCGGAGGAATTACCGATTGTCTATAAAGAACTTCAAACAAACGAAGTAGGACTACGTGTCAACGAGGCCGCGCGACGGCTGAAAGAGGACGGCCCCAACATTTTGCCGGAGGTAAGGCCCGATAGCTTCTCGATTGTTTTCTTGCGGCAGTTCCAGAGTCCGCTTATCTACATTTTGTTCGCCGCGAGCATGACGGTGTTTCTCTTGGGAGAAACCGCCGATGGGTCGATTATTCTTGCGATTCTTCTGTTTAATGCGACAGTCGGCACTATCCAAGAAGGCAGGGCGCAGAATACGCTCCGTGCGCTCAAGCGATATGTGGAGACCTCCGCAACCGTAGTTCGTGATGGGCAAGAGATGGTCATACCGGACCGAGAAGTGGTGAGAGGAGATATTCTCGTGCTACGAGAAGGAGAGAAGATTCCCTCTGATGCGCGCATTATTGTCGCGAATGGTTTGAAGACAGACGAGGCCTCGCTCACTGGAGAATCGGAGCCAGTCGATAAGACCGCCGATGTCATACGCCAGAAAGACCTGCCCGTTGCAGAGCAGAGAAATATGGTATTTAAGGGGACGAACGTCCTTATCGGTAACGGCCAGGCGGTTGTGGCGTCGACGGGGATGCGTACCGTCATTGGTGCGATTGCCAAAGAAATCTCCGCTATTGATACGGAGATACCGCTCAAGGCGAACATCCGCTCCCTTTCTCGAGTCATCATCGCAGTAGTCGGGGTGATTAGCGTCGCGCTTTTCACGCTCGGACTCATCAAGGGAGAAGAAATAATCACCATCTTTGCAACGGTTGTCTCGCTTGCCGTATCGGTCATCCCCGAAGGATTGCCTATCGTCATCACGCTCGTACTCGCCACCGGCGTGTGGCGCATGAGCAAGCGCAACGCACTCGTGAAGAAGTTGCAGGCGGTTGAGGCGCTCGGACAGGCGCGTGTCATCGCCGTTGATAAGACCGGTACCATTACGAAAAATGAGCTTGTCATCCGCGAAGTGTGGACGGACGGGAAGGTGTTCACGATTGGCGGCATCGGCTACGAGCCAGAGGGTAGCGTAACGCTCGACGGGTCGGTCGTGGACGCCGCCAATCATCCCGAAGTGCTTCTTGTCGGTAAAATGGCGGCGCTTGGCGCCAACGCGCGCGTGTTTTTCTCCGAGAGTGAACAGAGATGGCGCGTGGCGGGCGATCCGACCGAGGCGGCGATACGAGTGTTTGGAGAAAAAGTTGGTTTCAAGAAGGACGACTTGATGCGCGAGTCCTCTCTCGTATCCGAGACACCCTTTGATTATCGGCTGAAGTATCATGCCACCCTTTCAAGGGTAGAAGGTGGCGGCTTTCTTGTTGTGAGCGGCGCGCCCGAAGCGGTTCTGGCTCTGTGTTCAGAGGTCCGGCGCGGAGGCCGTACTCATCCGCTTCGGCAGGAGGACCGGGAAGAGATTGAGAAAACGTTTGCGGAAATGTCCGATCGCGGATTGCGGGTAGTAGCGGTAGCGATGCGGGAGAAATTTGGAGAATCGCTTGCGCCCGAGACGGTCCACGACCTCGCGTTTGTAGGATTTTTTGGCATGCAGGATGTCCTTCGCCCGGAGGTCGCCGAAGCGATGGCGAGAGCGTCTGCCGCCGGTATCAAGGTTGTGATGATTACCGGCGACTATACACTCACCGCCCGCGCAATCGCCAAGGATGCGGGTATCTGGCACGAAGGCAATGAACTCTTGACCGGCGCGATGATAGACAAGATGTCGGATGGCGAGCTCAAGGTGCAAGTTGCAAATGTCTCAGTTTTCGCACGCGTTACGCCGGAACACAAACTACGAATCATCAATGCGTATAAAAAGCGCGGCGAAATTGTTGCGATGACCGGCGACGGCGTCAATGATGCTCCATCTCTGGTCGCCGCCGATCTTGGTGTTGCAATGGGCAAGATCGGTACCGAGGTCGCGAAAGAAGCGGCGGATATTGTGCTCTTGGATGACAACTTCGGTAGTATCGTTTCTGCTGTTGAGGAAGGCAGAAGCATCTACAAGACCATCAAGAAGGTCATTCTGTACCTCTTTTCCACAAGCCTCGGCGAGGTACTCACGATTACGGGCGCGTTAATTCTTGGATATCCGCTCCCGCTTCTCGCCGCGCAGATTATCTGGCTCAACTTCGTCACCGACGGATTCCTTGACGTGGCGCTCGCGATGGAGCCAAAAGAGAGCGGCCTACTCTCTGGCACCTTTGAGCGTCCTAAGAAGTATCTCGTTGATGGTTTGATGGCGCGGCGCATGGTCCTCATGGCGCTTCCTATGATGTTCGGCACGCTCTTTTTGTTCCAGAAATATTTTGAAATGGATATTGCAAAGGCATGGACAATTTCACTCACCGTACTTGCGGCCTTCCAGTGGTTCAATGCGTGGAACTGTCGTTCCGAAAGCAAGTCGTTTTTCCACATGGATTTCTTCTCAAACAAGTATCTGATTGGCGCGACCTTCATAGTCGTGTCTCTCCAGATGGTGGCGATATATACTCCGTTCTTCCAGCGTTTTCTGCATACCGTACCGCTTAGTCTTTCGGAGTGGCTGATGCTTATACCGATAGCCGCATCAATCGTTGTTGCAGAAGAGATTCGTAAGTTTTTCTATCGCAGGCAGAATAGCAACAGCGTGCAACAAGTTTCTCTTACGCATAGATTGCTGTAGACTAGGCTCAATAGTATGGACCGCGGGGAATTTGAGAAGCTGGCGCAGGAGGGGTTTCTCCTCATCCCGGAGAAGTTCCGCGAGCGGATACATAACGTCGCGCTCTTGGTAGAAGACGAGCCGAGCGAGGAGGTGCGAATACAGGAGGGTCTCGCGAGCGGCGAGACGCTCCTCGGGCTCTACCAGGGCATCCCTGCGACCTCTCGCGGCGACTCTTATGGCGTCGGAGAGACCTTGCCGGATACCATCACGCTTTTTAAAGTGCCGATAGAGGAGGCCGCTCGCGAGGACGGCGAAGATGTTCGTACAATCATCGCCGAGACGATTTGGCACGAATACGCCCACTACTTCGGGATGGACGAAGACGAGGTGAGATTCCGCGAGGAGTTACGCAACGGTATGTGAGAGCGTTCCGGCCCCGAAGCTCTTAATATTTTCAATAGTGGTATCAAGGATGCGCTCCACGGCCTCGGTCGTGTTGAAGGCGAGGTGCGGAGTCACGATGACGCGCGGGTGCTGGATGAGGTAGTGATTTTCCAGAGCTATCTTCAGCCCCTCTTCATTCGGGTGCGGGGCAGTGAGAAACGCCGTCTCGTCGGCCAGCTCTCCCTCTTCTTCAAGCACGTCAAGCGCGGCGCCGGCGAGCGTGCCGTTCTGGAGCGCATCAATGAGCGCCTGCGTCTCGACGACCGCACCGCGGGAAGTGTTGATGAGGTATGAGCCTTTCTTGAATGTGCCGATATTCTCACGATTGACGAGGTGGTGCGTGTGCGCGTTGTAGGGGACATGGAACGTGACGATGTCGGAGGCCGCAAAGAGTCCAGGAAGCGTCGCGTAGGTGAAGTGAAGCGTGCGGGCGAGCTCGTCGCCTCGGCTCACATCAAAGCCGATGACATTCATACCGAAGCCATTCGCCATCCGAATAACGTGAGCGCCGATGTGCCCGCAGCCGATAACGCCGAGCGTCTTGCCGGCGAGGTCAAAGCCGCGGAGCCCCCGCGGCGAGAAGGTGCCGGTCTCGCGCACGCGCTCGTCGGCGTCAATGATATGCCGCGACAAGGCGAGGAGGAGCCCGAAGGTGAATTCGGCGACGGTGTGCTCGCCGTAGGAGGGGACATTCGCTACCGTAACACCACGCGCAGTCGCCGCAGCGAGGTTGATGTGGTCAAAGCCGGTGGAGCGGGTGGCGATGAGCTTCACCTTGGGAAATCGCTTCAACTCCTCTTCGCCTATCTTGGACTCTATAAAGGTACAGAGTACTTCTGCCTCTGTGTCGGCGAGGTCCGGGAACGCGGCGAGGGAGCCCGTATGGAAAGCGATGTCTTCACCCGGCAGTTTCGCCCGCACGTATGCCTCCTCCCACGCCTCCCCCGAAAAGTAATGGATGTTCATATTGGGTATAGATTTATTTTTCATCAGTTATCACAACCTTATTGCCACCACAATATTCTTCCGAATAAACCGGCTCAACTACAGATATATCATCAGCCATAATAACCTCCAGATCATGTCCATGAATTTTGACAATTTCATCCAAACTTTCTATAAATTTTTTAAGCTTCATAAAGTGATGATAGCAAATAATTTCCTCTACCTGCAAAAGTCAAATATCCGTTGTCTCGCAATATCTGAAGTTGCTGACGGATTTTGTCCCGAACATGTTGATTATCGGGATGCAACTTCCGCAACTCATTTTCAAACGTATAGATGTCATCGAGCGTGAATTCGCGCCTTTTTAAACTCTCAACACTTCGCATTATGTCGAGTAGCCATCCTTTTGCAACCACCTCTTTCTCTTCACGCAAAAACAAAGTTTTCTTCCATTCCGAAAGCACCTTCTCTTTTTGTTCCACTTGTCGATTTTTTACGAAAAATATCTTGCCGGTTTGCGGAATGCTCTGTAAAAGGATGTTGCATCCAACCCAACCAGCACGGCGTGCAGTCGGTGCGAGCGGCTTCCGTTCCTCAATAATTTCAGGTACAAAAAAATGTTTTGGTATGACAAGAAAATCCGTCACTTCAAGATTCTCCAGATCGTATTTCAGAAGAAAAAAATTTGGATTGTTACTACCAATGAGTCGTTCCAGCATTGTACGGTAAGCGCCATCGACAATCTTTGTGCCAATTACGCTATGCGTACTTTTTAATTCATATTCTTCGGTGCAATTCGAGCAATGAAAATCAGCAACAGGTTTATTATTTGGGTATTTGTCTATGCTCATCTGTCCACAGCTAGGACAGAAAATCGAGTTGTCGACCCAATGCTCTGTCAGAACACGAGCTTTCTGTGATGCGCTTGTGTAGTCTGTAGCAAGTTTTACGTCAAGAGTTAATTCCATAATCTTTTACATGGTTCCGGCTTCGCGTTCTATGGAGAAGAGACGGTCATATTTGAGGAGGCGCTCGCTCTGGCCGAGGCCGCCGGCCTTAAGGCCGTAAGCGCCGATGCCGTATGCGAAGTCAGCGATGAAGGTGTCAGCGGTCTCGCCCGAGCGGTGCGATGCGATGGCCTTAAAGCCGGCGGCGTACGTTTCTCGCACCGCTTCAAGCGCCTCGCGCACCATGCCAATTTGATTTGGCTTAATGAGCACGGCATTTATTTCTTTATGAAATGCGGCATTTCTGATGCGCTCCGGATTTGTGCACGTGAGGTCGTCGCCAACTATTACTATTTTTCCTCCAATCGCGGAGGTGAAGCGGGCGAAATCGTCGTGGGCGTTCTCATCAAACGGGTCCTCAATGCTCTCAAGAGGGAAGTGTGCAACAAGCTCTTCATACACGTGTGAAAGTTCTTCAGACGAATATGCTTTCTCAAGCAGGCGATACGTACCGTCGTGGAATAATTGGCTCGCCGCCGCGTCAATCGCGATGCTCGTGCCCGGGAACTCCCCTACAAGGTCGGCGAGGAGCTCAAACGGCCTTTCAAGCGTATCAAATGTCGGCGCATATCCGCCCTCGTCGCCCATCGGCGTATCTGCACCGAGCATCTCGCCCAACTTACCGAACGCTTTTTGTGCAATTGCGAGAGCGGTACTTGTTTTCCCCTCAACTACCAATAGGTATTCCTGGAAGGGGAGTGGAAATCCGTCCCCCTTCGCTGAAGCTACGGCGGGATGAACATGAGCGCCGCCGTTCATCACGTTTACAAACAAGCGAGGCGCTGACGGAGTCAATCCAGAGCGTTTGGCGATAGCCTCCCAGAGTGGCACGCCGTTCTGGAGCGCAGAGAGGCGTTGTGCGGCGATAGAGACCGA
>MFMI01000023.1:0-493 GCA_001783465.1 Candidatus Kaiserbacteria bacterium RIFCSPLOWO2_02_FULL_54_13 | reverse complement strand
ATTCGCGCCGAGACGCGCCTTATCCCTCGTGCCGTCAAGCGCGATGAGAGAATCATCAAGCTCGTCCAGCGAACTGAACTCGCGCCCCGCAAGCGCGGTAGCAATCTCGCCGTTCACATTTTCTACCGCCTGCGCCGCGTCCAGCTCCACGGCTTCATGCTTGCCCGTGCTCTTCCCGGATGGCACCGACGCTGTCGCGCGTACGTCGCCGGATACAAAGGTCGTTTCAATAGTTAGTCGCCCGCGCGTATCGGGTATCGTTTGTGCTTCAACGTGTTCTATTCTCATGGAGATGTTTTTCTTCAATTTCGGCGATATGTTCAAGCGTCTTCACCACCGAATCGGGGTTGAGCGATATGCTCTCAATGCCTTCCTTGACGAGGAACTCGGCAAAGTCGGGCAGGTCAGAGGGCCCCTGGCCGCAGATGCCGAGATATTTCCCGCGCCGCGTGCAGGTGCGGATAATCTTACTGATGAGGGCGCGCACCGACTC
>MFMI01000022.1:32910-37646 GCA_001783465.1 Candidatus Kaiserbacteria bacterium RIFCSPLOWO2_02_FULL_54_13 | reverse complement strand
GCCGAGCACACGTTCGCCGACTTTGATATTAATCCGCACTTGAAGAAAAACGTCCTCGCGCGCAAATATGAATCGCCGACGCCCATCCAGGACAAGGCCATCCCGCACGCCCTACTCGGCCAAGACGTCGTCGGTCTCGCCGAGACCGGGACAGGGAAGACGGCGGCATTCCTCATCCCGCTCATTGATAAGGTGATGAAGCAGAAGGGCGAACGCGTGCTTATCATGGCGCCCACTCGCGAGCTCGCCGTGCAGATAGAGAAGGAACTCGCGGGCTTCGCGCGGGGCTTGGGCTTTCGCGGGATGGTCGCGGTCGGCGGCGCCAACATCGGCCCGCAGATTTCCCAGTTGAAACACGACCCGGCGTTTGTCATCGGCACTCCCGGACGCCTGAAGGACTTGATGGAACGTAAAGCGCTCATCCTCACCGGCTTCGGCACTGTCGTCTTGGACGAGGCTGACCGTATGTTGGACATGGGCTTCATTGACGATATGCGCATGATTCTCTCCAAGATGCGTAAGGAGCGCCATACGCTCTTCTTCTCGGCGACGATGGGGAAGGATATTGAACGGCTCATCGGCGACTTCCTCACGAGCCCGGTCATTATTTCAGTAAAGAGACGCGACACGCCCAGTAGCGTGGACCAAGACGTTGTCCGCATCCCGCGCGGGAAGGATAAGTTTGACGTGCTCGCCGAGCTTCTCCAGGACCGCGAGTTCAGCCGCGTGCTCGTCTTCGGCCGCACCAAGTATGGCGTAGAGAAGCTCGCCAAGGCGCTCTCGCGCAAGCATATCCACGCCGAGAGCATCCACGGCAATAAGACGCAGGGAGCGCGCCAGAGGGCTCTGGAGGCCTTTAAGACGGGCAGGGTGACGGTGCTCGTGGCGACCGATGTCGCCGCGCGCGGCCTGGATATCCCCGCCGTCTCCCACGTCATCAACTACGACCTGCCCTCCACCTACGAGGACTACATCCACCGCATCGGCCGCACCGGCCGCGCTTCTCTCAAGGGCCGCGCCCTTACGTTTGTTCAAGGAAGATAGGCCTTCGTCCAAGGCCGTTAATCGTCCGCGCGAGCATATGCTATGCTCGTTAGACGATGCGACCGCGTAACGCCATCTTTATCGGGAATTTTTTCTTTTCCCTCTTCATTGGTCTCATCACCTATATTCTGCTCCCGTACATCTCTACCTTTATGCCGGAGGCATACGCAGGGCTCGTCATAACCTGTGGAGCGCTCGTGGCGGTCATCCTCTTTCCTTTTCTCCCGCGGTTTGTCCATCGTTATGGCGCACAGCGCACCGTACTCGTGTTCGCGATTCTTGAGATGTTCGCTCTTGGGGCTCTCGCTGCGGCACCCGGCCCATTCACTGCGATACTCATCGTCGCCGCGGCTGTCATGTTACAGCCGCTCATCGCGTATGAGCTGGATATCCTCCTTGAGACGACGGTCGTTGAAGAGAATACGACAGGCCGCGTGCGCGCCATCTTCCTTACCGCATGGAATATAGCCGCCCTCGCCGCGCCGCTACTCGTCGGGGCGTTGCTCGCGCGCTCAGACGCATACGAACACGTCTTTCTTGCCGCGGCCATTGCGCTCGCACCGTTCATTGTTCTCTTAACCGTACGCAAGCTTCCGAGAGGCATTCCGCCAAAGATTTCTAGCCTGCGCAACACCCTTGTCCGCATTATGCGGGACAGAGACCTCGCCGCGGTAACGTTCGGACATTTCCTCCTGTATCTCTTTTTCGTATGGGCGCCGTTTTATACGCCGATGTACTTGCACATAGAGCTTGGCATTCCGTGGAGCGAACTCGGCTGGGTGTTCTCGCTCATGTTGTTGCCGTATATATTCGTGCAATATCCTGCCGGCGTGCTCGCCGACCGCGTGTTGGGCGATAAAGAGTTGATGGTCGCGGGATTTATTCTCGCGGGCGCCTCGTTCGCTACCATCGGCTTCTTCACCGTATCAACGCCGCTCCTGGTGATTGTTGCGGCGCTCTTTGTATCGCGCATCGGCGCGGCCCTTGTAGAGGGGATGACCGAGGGACACTTCTTCCGCCGTATGTCAGAAAAGGATGTGAACGCAATCAGCGTCTTCCGCGGCATCTGGCCGTTTACGGAATTTGTGGCGCCTCTTATTGCTAGTGCGATTCTCATATTCGGCGATTTCGAGATGTTCTTCATTCTTACCGGAGGATTCATCGCCGTCGCTGGCGTCGTCTCCGCCCTCCTCATCAAGGACTTCCGCTAAAGCCCGATTTCGGTGCTCAAGGCTAGGTTTCTTTGCGATTGGTGAGCGCGGCGCGGAGGGTCTCGGCGTCGGAGTATTCCAATTCGGAGCCAGCTACAAAATGACTATATGTGATAGAATATGCTTATGCAATTAGAAGACATACGAACAAAGGCAGTGCCAATTCTTAAACGTCGCGCGGTGAGGCGCGCTAGCATCTTCGGTTCGACTGCCCGCCGAGAATCATCGGCTCGTGATATTGATATGCTCGTTGAAATGACTCGCCCCTACGGACTTTTCTCGTTTCTCTCGCTCAAACACGACCTCGAAGACGCACTAGGGACAAAGGTTGATCTTATTGAATACTCTTCAATAAAACCGGCATTACGCGAGCGCATTCTTCAGGACGAAGTTGCTATCTTATGACAGCACCACGAGACGACAAAGTGTTTCTTGAAGATATTCTGACTGCGATCACAAATATAGAAAAGTACATAGCAGACCTATCGCTCGAAACGTTTCGTTTAGATGCTAAAACACAAGATGCCGTGGTCCGGAATCTTGAAATAATTGGCGAGGCAGCGAAGCGAATCTCGGGTTCAATGCGGCACGCATATCCAGATATAGAGTGGAAGCCGGCCGCGGCCATGCGCGACTTTCTTATTCACGAGTATCCCGATGTAGATGTTGAAGCAGTCTGGGACACCATCAAAACTGACTTGCCGGCGTTCAAAACGGGTATCACGCGCTGCTTGAGCGAAGCGCTTGGTAAAACACAATAATTCTCATCAGAACTGGCCGTACCGGCCATGACCTCTCTCAATGGCCGCACTCTCAACTTCGTCCAGGGGCGTTAAATTATGGTACAGTTTATTCATGAATACTCATTCACCAATTTTTAAAGGTGCCGTGATTGGTCTTATTGTAGGTCTAGTCTTCACCGGCTTTCTGTATAGTCCCTCGCTAGCCATGGTGGGTGCTTTATTTGGAGCATTCCCATCTGCGGCGGTTTTGGGATTCTTCACACTTATTTTTGGTTTATCCGTTAACTGGATGGATTCTAGTGTCCCAGTTTTCTTCACACCAATTCTCTATACAGTAGCAGGTTCATTCTTTGGATGGTTCGTAAATTGGTTAACTAAAAAATCTTAGGTTTCTTTGCGGTTCGTGAGCGCGGCGCGGAGGGTCTCAGCGTCGGAGTATTCCAGATGATGTGAATGTCTCAATTTTAGTCCTATAGGACAGAAATTGATACAACTGCATTAGGAAAAAGAAAAACCGACGATATGGTTATGTCGGTTTTGGTATGTGCGCACTCATATATTGGGTCTCCTTTTTCAATTGCCTACGGCCTACTTACTTATTTGTTTGAGAATAATTTGTCGGCAAGAGCTTGTTTTGCCTTGTCCGTCAAATCACTTTGTTTCAGCATCTCTTTCACTTGATACAGGTTGGCGATGAGCCGAGTGCCACCCTTGTCCTTCTTCTTGTGCATCCCTTGCGCGTGTGCGATGTTGATCAATTCTTGCACAAGGTCAGGCCAGAGAAGCAACAATTTTCGCGATTCGCGCCGGAAAGTATCGGGAGACGAAGTTTCTCGGAGAATGCCGAGCCTCTTCTCCTTCTCTTTTGCCGGTTTGGCGCGTTGAGCGGCTTCCATCTCTGCTCGCAACTGAATCTCTGCTCGCGATTCATATACTTGCTTTTCTGATGCGATTCCCGCATCGCGGAGTGCATCTTGCAACGTTCCCATCAGAGGTTCTCCTTTTAGAAAGTAGCACCAATGTGCTACCAGATATATTCAAGCATGCGTGCGTAAAAATGTCAAATCATTCAGATGTAAAAACCTCCAAAGAAATCGTGAGTGAAAACAACCTTATCTCTGTACAAAATGTCTTCGTGCCCTAAGAATTTTGCGATATCTCCATTCCATGTGACCTGATACCTCCAATCGCCGTCTTCATATTTTGAAGGACCTCGCGGTTGGAATTCTTTTTGTTTTTCGCCCGCGGACATGGCTTTCTTCAGAAAACTGAACGTTTGATGCGTAAATTCTTCGTTACCATGGTATTCCTTTTCCATACCGCCCCCGTAATATGAGGACCAGATCAGCTCATTTTTATACCATACTGTTTCTCGCCCCCATGACTGGAAGTGTCCTCCGTAGCTGTCTTTATAATAGAGATCGCCGTCCCGATGTTCCAATTCGTGGAAACCAACTTCGCTTGGTCTAATCTCTGCTCCGCCGCCGGCGTAAGTCTTTAGCGAAGCTTCACCGATGAAGCTATTTAATTTCACAATAAATTCTTTGTCCATATCTGAAAGTATACCAAAGTAATCAAGTCTCTTTGCGGTTAGTGAGCGCGGCGCGGAGAGTCTCGGCGTCGGAGTATTCAAGCTCACTACCGGTGGCGAGGCCGCGACCGAGCATTGAAATCTTCAAGTGGTCACGGTAGGGAGCGAGGAGAGAGCGCACGCGGTCGGTGGTGTGCTCTCCCTCGC
>MFMI01000022.1:30715-32881 GCA_001783465.1 Candidatus Kaiserbacteria bacterium RIFCSPLOWO2_02_FULL_54_13 | reverse complement strand
CCTCCGGCGGGTAAACCTTTTTGCAGATGTTTTTCAACCCTCCGCACGAGTTCCTTCTCTCGGAAGGCCCCCTTGCCGGTGAGCGTCAGCACGCCGCCGAGGACGAAGTAGCGGCCGCGGTAGGTGCCTGCACGCTCCACTGCAGAGAGGTCTTGGTCTTTTTCTACTATCATTAAAAGCGAGTCATCGCGCATTTTATCCGAACAATAATTACAAACAGTTGCGGCGCTTCCGCCGTTATAAAAGCGCAAGCACTCGGAGCACCGATGAACATCTTTGCCCAGCGTTGCGACGAGCTCGGCGAGCCTCGCGCGCTCCTCGGCGGGCTCGGCGAGGAGATAATAGACGAATCGCTTGCCCTGCCGCGGCCCGATGCCGGGGAAGCGGGCGAGCGCGCGAGCCAATTCTTCAATGTGGTCCATTAAAATTCTGCGGCGAGTTCGCCGTAGCCCGACTTATCTACCGACTGGAAGGTCGCGCGCTTCTCGTCAAAGTAGAGCTCGGTTTTTCCGGTCGGACCGTTCCTGTGCTTCTCTATAAGAATCTCTGCGATGTTCGGCCGGTCGCTCTCGGGATTCCTTTTATCCTCGCGGTGGATGAACATTACGACGTCTGCGTCTTGTTCTATGGAGCCCGAATCGCGCAGGTCGGAGAGACGGGGCTTGCCGCCGCGCTGTTCTACCGCGCGGCTAAGCTGGGAGAGCGCGATGACGGGGACCTTGAGCTCGCGCGCGAGATTTTTCAGGGAACGCGAAATCTCGGTCACTTGTTGGACGAGCGAATCAGAACTCTTGGTTGACGTTGGCGCCATGAGTTGGAGATAGTCCACGATAATGAGTCCGATGCCGCGGTCGCGCTTGAGCCGTCTCGCGACCGCCCTCATCGCGAGGATATTGTTGCCCGGCTTGTCGTCAATGAAGATGGGCGCCTTGGAGAGCGATTCAAGCGCGTCGCGGATGCGATTGAAGTCCTCTTCTTCTTTCACCGCTCCGGTGCGCAGTTTCCATGAGTTGACGAACGACTCCGCCGCGAGCATGCGGTCAATCAGTTGTTCCGAGCTCATCTCAAGCGAGAAGATACCGACGGGGACGCCGTGGCGCACCGCGGCGTTCCGGGCAATATCCAAGGCAAGCGACGTCTTACCTATTGAAGGTCGCGCGGCAATAATAATAAGGTCAGAAGGGTGGAAGCCCGAGAGCAGGTCGTCAAGGGCAGGGAAGCCAGACGGCACACCGCGGATGCCGCTCTCCTTCTTAGAGAGCGCTTCAATGCGGTCCCACGCCTCGTGAATCTTATCGCCGATGGCGGTGAACGTATGCGCGGCAGAAGCGTCGCCGATAGCGTAGATGCTCTTTTCGGCTTCGTCCAGCACTTCCATCGTGTCGCGTGCCTCGTCGTAGGCCAGCTCGCCGATGCTGAATGCGGCGTCAATCAAGGAGCGCATCAACGACTTGCGCGAGACGAGGTCGGCGTAGTGGGAGAAGTTGCCTGGCGCCGGCGCCGACCCGGCGAGCTCCGCGAGATAGCTCCTGCCGCCGCTACGTTCCAGGAGCCCCTGGTCCTGCATTCTTTGCGAAAGAGTCAAAAGGTCTATCGGCTCGCCGCGCTCGGCGAGTTCGCGCATCACGCCGAATATGAGCCGATGCTTCTCTGCATAAAAGGACTCCGGACGGATGAGGTCTAAGATATCGTGAATGGCGTCAGGCTTGAGGAGGAGAGCGCCCAGGAGGGCGCGCTCGGACTCAAGGGATTGGGGCGGAACTCTATCGGTAGCGGCCATTCCACCGAGTTTACCACTACAAACGTTTCGTCAACACTGGCCCGGAGGGTCCGTCGTCCACATGATATCCACTCTTCTCAATATCGTCTCGGATGCGGTCAGCCTCGCGAAAATCCTTGGAGGCGCGCGCCGCCTCCCTGCGAACGAGCAGGTCTCTCACTTCGGAGGGCACCTCGTCTTCTGTAAGCTCTCCCACCGACGACGGGTCAACGATGGAGAGGCCGAGATGCGCGTCGGCGTCTTCTAGGAGCCCCCACTTCTCTTCAGGCGTGTATTCTTCGCTCTTCAGAGAATCCCAGAGGATGCCGAGCGCCTGCGGGGTCGCGAGGTCGTCCCGTAGTGCGGCGAGCAGGCGGACGCGCGCTTCGGAGGGCTCGCTTTTACGC
>MFMI01000022.1:13418-30707 GCA_001783465.1 Candidatus Kaiserbacteria bacterium RIFCSPLOWO2_02_FULL_54_13 | reverse complement strand
TGCGGCAATGTCGCGCGACATTCTCCACAGCCGTTCAAGCGCGCTTGCGGCGCCTGCGAGCGCGTCCCACGAGAAGGAGAGGGGAGTGCGATAGTGCGCTTGCAGATAGAAATAACGGAGCGCGAGCGGGTGGAATCCTTTGGCGACCACATCAGAGAGACATACGATGTTCCCGAGCGACTTTGACGCCTTCTCGCCGCCGGTGGTGAGGAAGGCATTGTGGAGCCAATAATGCACGAAGGTGCGTCCGCTCGCCGCTTCTGACTGCGCGATTTCGTTGTTGTGATGCACGGCAATGTGGTCCTCGCCGCCGGTGTGGATATCAATCTCTTGGCCCAGGAGCGAACGCGACATCGCAGAACACTCAATGTGCCAGCCCGGGAAGCCAAGGCCCCATGGGCTCTGCCATCCGAGTTTGTAGTCTGGTTTCCAGAGCACGAAGTCGGCCGGATGACGTTTTTCTCTATGCATCTGCACGCGCGCGCTCTTCTGTTGGGCACTCACATCAATCCCGCCGAGCTCGCCATAGCGAGGGAAGCGCGAAGTGTCAAAATAGACTCCTTCGCTGGTTTGATACGCGTACCCCTTTTGTTCAAGCGTTTTGATAAGCGCGATTTGTTCTGGGATATAGTCGCTCGCGCGGGGGAAATGCACCTCCTTCGTATCTACGTGTAGCTCCTCTAAGTCGTCCAGAAAGAGTGCGGTGTATCGGTCGGCGAGCACGTGCATATTCTCAAGCGTGAGCTTCATACCCTCGCGCTTCAGCCCTTTTGTCATCTTGTCCTCACCCTCGTCGCCGTCCGACACCAAGTGTCCGAAGTCGGTGATATTAATAACGCGGCGTACGCGATAGCCGCCCGCGGCAAGCACGCGGGCGAGCGTATCGGAGAAGACATACGCGCGCAAGTTGCCGATATGCGCGGGACCATAGACCGTCGGTCCGCACGAATAGAGCAGAACGATTCCCGGCCTTTGCGGCACAAAAAGCTCTTTCTCGCCCGAGAGCGTGTTTGTGAGGAATATTCGCGCGGCCCGATGACGCGGCTGATTCTTTCGTTTCCCGAATATGCTCGCGAGAAGACCCATACGTCAGATCCACCGTTTCCTCGCGACGAAGAGCGTCAGTAACAAAGCTACGGCAAACATGATCCCGAGGATTATCCAAAATCCATTCGGCGTATCGACAAACGGCATATCCGTGGCTTTCATCGCGAATATCTTGGCGATAAGCGCGAGGGGCAGAAAGATGAAGCTGACCACCGTAAGTATCTTGATAATTTCGTTCTGCTTCGCGGACAATAACGCATTGTTGGTCTCGCGCATTTCGGTGGCGATAGCCCGATGCGTCTTCACGACCCGCGCGACATGCGCGCGCTCCGCGAGCATGCGGAGCGCGCGTTTAGCGAACGACGGGCCGAAGAAGCCGGTGTGGTCAAGCGCGTCAAGGAAGTTCCGCAAGACCTCTTCCTGATTCGCGAGGGCGGATTCCATATGGAGGAATTCGCGGCTGATGTTAGAGATTGAGCGTACGGTCGTCCGCTCATGGCCGTCAAACATGTCTTTCTCAACACGTGCGAGGTTGCCGGCGACATGGTTCGTATGGTCGCGCATCGCAGTGTAGAGATGCACGAAGAGGATTTCAAGCAACGTGTCGGTGGCAATAGGAACCTTCCCTGTGACAAGCTGTTGCGCTTCAAGGAGCTTCTTGAGGTGGTGCAGAGGAGCGACAACTTCGTAGCGCACGGTCAGAATAAAGTCCTTGCCGACGACAAAATCAACCTCTTGGCTCTTCGTCTCGCCGTCTCCCACGCCCTGGGTGGGGAAGTGGAGGACGAGAAGCACCATCCCGTCGTCGGTGATTGTAGTCGGCACAGGGGTCGGCGCCAGCATCTCTCGTTCTATCCGTTCGTTGACAGAGAATTCCCGCGCGACCTGCCGAATCTCGTTCTCAGTCGGTTGTTCAAGGTCAACCCAAACCCCGCCTTCGTACTCATGCCGAAATATCATGCTTCTAGAATACCATGCGTATGCTACACTGGAGGCACTATGGACTCTGGAGAACCATATCGTCGGGGACGCACCATTATCGCGCGCGGCGTTTCGTTCGCTCTCGTCGCCGCAGTCGCGTTTGGCGCCGGACTCGCTGTCGCCGACGGAGGTTCTTCTGCGTCGGTAGCCGCGCGCATCCCGCTCATCGGCGACGGTCTTGACGCGACGCCGAGCCAGAATGCCGACCTCACCGATTTTTGGAAAGCGTGGAATGCGCTTGAGACGCACTACATTACTACGCACGCATCTTCAACGGTGCCTTCGGATAAAGAGCGTGTCTACGGCGCGATAGAAGGCCTCGTCGCTTCGTATGACGACCCCTACACCGTCTTTTTCCCGCCCAAAGAAGCGAAACAATTCGCCGAGACCATTTCGGGGAGCTTCGGAGGGGTCGGTATGGAGATTGACGTGAAGGACGACATATTGACCGTTATCGCGCCCCTGAAGGGTACGCCAGCGGAGGCGGCCGGCATCAAGGCGGGCGACCAGATCGCCGCCATAGACGGGAAGTCAACCGACGGTCTCTCGACCGACAAGGCCGTGAGCAAAATTCGCGGTCCGCTCGGCACGACGGTGGAGCTCACGATTATTCGCGACGGGAAATCGCTGGATGTGAAGATTGTCCGCGATACGATCCAAGTCCCCGAGACCGAAGACGGTCTTGATTCGGAGAGCGGCGTGTACCACATTGCGCTCTACGAGTTCACCTCCAGTTCGGTCAATCTTTTTAACCAAGCATTCGCGCGGTTTAAGAAGTCGGACTCGCGGAAACTGGTCATTGACCTGCGCGGCAACCCGGGCGGGTATCTGGAGGCGGCGGTTCATATCGCGAGCCATTTTCTCCCCAGGGGCGCGAATGTCGTTACCGAAGATTTCGGCGGAAAAGAAGAAAATAAGACCCACGCGAGTCTCGGATATTCTGATGTGCCGAGAGGAACGAAGATTGTCGTACTTATTGACGGCGGGTCGGCCTCGGCCTCCGAGATTTTCGCCGGCGCCCTCCAAGACTATCGCGCCGCGACCATTATCGGCACAAAATCTTTCGGCAAAGGGTCTGTGCAAACGCTTCTGGACCTCGGCGACGGCTCATTGAAGATTACCGTCGCGCGCTGGGTCACGCCTAGCGGCCACTGGATTATGGACAACGGCGTGACGCCCGACATCGTCGTGCCGTATACGAAGGAAGACGTCGCCGCGAAGAAGGACCCGCAAATGGCGCGCGCCGTCACATTTCTGACGATAGGGAAGTAGTGCATTGCCGGCAGGGCAGGGTTTTGTTGATATACTGTTAAAAATCTAAAAATGCGCACACAAAGTCGCCCAAATGGGTTTTTACTCCATGATGTACTCGTCATCGCCATAAGCGTTGGCGTTGCTGTGTTTCTGGTGCGGACAGAGGTTCTGGTACGGATACTAACGTCCGCCCGCGAGCTGGAATTTCTGGGAAGTTTTATAGCGGGCATCTTTTTCACCTCGGTATTTACCACTGCGCCGGCCATAGTCACGCTTGGCGAGATCGCCCGCATCCACGCGGTCGTGCCGACAGCCCTGTTCGGGGCGATTGGGGCCGTTGTAGGCGACATCATCATTTTCCGATTTATTCGGGACAAGTTTTCCGAACACTTAATTGAGCTGGTCGGGCACCGGAACGTGAGCAGAAAAATGCGAACATTCTTTAGATTAAGGCTTTTCCGCTGGTTATCGCTCTTCGTGGGAGGACTTATCATCGCTTCGCCGCTTCCCGATGAGCTCGGTATCAGCTTGCTCGGCTTTTCAAAAGTTAAGATATCCCGATTCGTCCCGCTCTCATTCGCTTTCAACTTCATCGGCATCGTGCTGATAGGCCTAGTCGCTCGGGCGATATGAACGTGCTTTTAACGACCGGGAAGTAACTCGTATCCCATTTAATAAAAAGCTCCGCGAATTCCGCAGGACTTTTCGAAAGGCAGATATCCGTTATTTTACATAACCACTTTACCTTAATTCGTCCTATAGGTTATAATAAGGTAAAGTGAAAAGAGAACAGAAAAGACGGGTAAAGATGAAGAACTTGTTGTTGCGGTCGATTGCTGTGGCTGGAGTCATCAGCATCGTGCTTATGGCGCCGAAGATGACGCGCGTATTAAAAGAATTGGATCGCCCGGCCAAGAATCGCGCACAATTATACAGACGCATCACACAAGGTATCAATAGGTTGGAACGAGACGGTCTCGTTACCGTTTCTGGAGAATACGCAAAACGTCGTGTGAAGATTACGGATAAGGGCAGGGAAGTGGTAGAACAAATTGAATTCGGGGAATATGTGATAGAGGAGCCTGCATTTTGGGACGGGAAGTGGCGTGTGCTTATTTTTGACATCAGCGAACGTCGACGACGTACGCGTACTCAACTCCGCCGGTTATTAGACGGTGCAGGTTTTATGAGAATTCAAGACAGCGTATGGGTGCATCCGTATCCCTGCGACGAATTCATTTCGCTTGTCCGTGCACATCTGAAGAGCGGTGTAGGCGAGATGCGCATTTTCGTCGCGGAGGCTCTAGAATCCGACAAGTCCCTGCGAGAGCACTTCCGTCTAGGTTTACCTTAGTATATCCTATAGGTCACCGTAAGGTAAAGTGATATTGAGAAATTTGATTAATAATACGATGTGAAGTAAGATGGCAGTATATGAAAGTCGTTTTACTAAAAGACGTGAAGGGGGTCGGGCGCGCGCATGAGGCCATAGAAGCCAGGGACGGCCACGCGCTCAACTATCTCATCCCGCAGAAGCTCGCGATCGCGGCCACAGCGGCCGCGCTGAAGGAGGCGCAGGCCCGCCAGAAGCAGGTTACGGAGCGCAAAGAGCTTGACACTAAACTGCTCGCGCAGAACATCGCGGCGCTCGCCGATGCTCGCCTTGTAATCAAAGCGAAGGCCAATGAAAAGGGCCATCTCTATGACGCGGTAGGGGAGAGCGAGATAAGCGCCGCGGCCAAGGAGCAGGCGAAGGTAGACCTCCCTGTTGAGGCGATAAAGATTGATCGGCCTTTTAAAGAGCTCGGTACGTTTGATATCCCCGTCGCCGCCGGCGAAACCTTCGGCACGTTTTCCATCACGATTGAAGCGGAATAGTCTTAAACGACATCGGCGACTTTTTTGGCGATGATGCGGCCGGTGAAGTTCGTCTTACGGCGAGTGCGGTAGCTGACGGTGCCGGTAGCGAGAGCGAAGAGCGTATGGTCGCGGCCGACCGCCACATTTTCCCCCGCCTCAATCTTGGTTCCGCGCTGGCGGACAATAACCATGCCGGGCCTGGCAGTTGCGCCGTCAGCGAGCTTCACCCCGAGATATTTCGGATTTGAATCCTTGAGGTTTTTTGCCGAACCGCCGGCCTTGGTTGATGCCATAGTGGTATAGTTTTACTCAATGAGTATAGCAGACATTGGTGAGAAATGCAAAAACTTCCTTGCCAGAGTTTCGCGCGATGCCCTCATCCTCGCCATTATCGTGCTTACCGCGCTTTTCGGCTTCGGGCTCGGATATTTAGCGGGGTTGGACTCTGTTACAATATAGAAATATGAACGATGACTTGACACGCCCACCGGTACCGCCGATACAACAGGCCGCACAGCTGGATACGGTCGAGAAGCTGGCCCGCGTAGTCCACGAAGGAGGTCGGACGATGCCCTCCGAGCGTCCGCTTCTCGTCTGCAAGCCGAAAAAAATAGAGTCATGGCGCGTATTCAAGATTATGTCGGAGTTCATAGAAGGATTTGACATCATTCGCCGCTACGGGCTCGCCGCGACCTTCTTCGGCAGTTCACGCGCCTCGCTTGAGGACGAGGTGTATCGGCACGCGACCGAGCTCGCGAGTCGCCTCGCGAAAAGAGGTTTCGCCGTTATTACCGGAGGCAGTGCCGGCATTATGCAGGCCGCGAACAAGGGAGCTTTTGAGGCCGGAGGCGTGTCAGTCGGGCTGAATATCAATCTGCCAGAATTGCAGACCTACAACCCATACCTTACCGAGAAATTCGGCTTTGACCATTTCTTCGTGCGGAAGGTCATGCTGACCTACGCCTCCGAGGTGTATGTTTATTTCCCGGGCGGCTTCGGCACGTTGGACGAGTTTTTTGAAATCGTGACACTCATACAATCTAAGAAGATTCGCACGGTGCCCATTATTCTTTACGGAAAAGATTTTTGGGAACCATTGCTTGGTTTTATTGAAAAGACGCTTTATAAGGACTATGCGGCTATTGATGAAGGAGATATGAAGCTTTACACACTTATTGACTCGGTTGACGAAGCATACGACTACATACTCGCGCACGTTTCTTGTTAGAGCGCGGTTTTGCACTTTTCCGAAAGGGAAGTGGTCATTTCGGTGATATGCTATCCCCATATGGCACGAACAAAATATTCTGCCCGGAAACTTCAAGTGTACGCGTTTTGGACCGGCTTTTTAAGCACGATTATCAGTTTGTCCCACGTCATTATCATCGCATTGAAAAAATAAAGCCTACCGCGCATGGGGTAGCGGGGGACCGAATTCATACCATTCGCACAATATATCTTTTGCGAATGCTATGCTTTAAGGTTCTGTATGAACATGATAAGCCACTGCCATATCTGTGAGAGAAGATAGAGGAGATAGCTGAAATTCTCTTGGCCGGCCGGAGAATTGACAATAGCTTCAAGGGAGATGCCGAAGAAAGAGAGGCCGAGAACGAAAATGAATACCCAGAAGACGAGGTTGAGCATGCCCCATATTATATCACATTGGAGGGGGTGCTAGAATCTCGGCATGACGAGACGAGCCACGGCTTTACAGCATTTAAAGAAAGCAGACCCGTATCTCCATAAGGCTACATTAGGACACCACACTTCCCTACCAGCGCAACTGGTCGCCAAACGGACGAGCGCTGAACTGTTCGAATCGCTTGTGTCAACCGTCGTTTCGCAACAGCTTGGCCTCGCGGCCGCAGACGCAATCTTCACGCGTGTCAAAAAAGTGTGCGGAGGCCGTGTGACCCCCGAATCGGTTTTGAAGGTTCAGCCACAGACCCTTCGGAAGGCCGGCCTTTCTAGTGCAAAGGTAAAAACGCTTAAAGCGATTGTCGCGACGGTACAAAATGGCGAGCTCAATCTACTTTCATTAAAAAAGATTTCTGAAGCAGACGCCGCAGAAAGACTCATACAGATATGGGGGCTCGGCCCCTGGTCGGTAGAAATGTTCCTCATGTTCGCGCTCGGTCGCGCTGACGTGTTCTCGTCAGGCGACCTCGGCCTCGCCCGCGCGATGGAAACGCTCTATGAACTTCCAAAGAATTCCCCGCGTGAGACGCTCATCGCAATTTCGCAGAAGTGGTCCCCGCACCGCACCTACGCATCGCTTCTCCTCTGGGCCACTAGAGATACGCGAGTGGGTCGAGATACGCGTTCGGAGGCGCGACGGGTATAGTGACGACTGACCCGCTCCGACAGGCGTATTGCTTAAACGAAATCGCTTCAGTTACATATAGACCGAGATGAAGGTGGGGTCCCGTCGCGTAGCCGGTATTGCCGGAAAATCCAATGACCTGGCCGGTAGAAACCGTAGCCCCCTTTTGCACGCTGATATCAGAGAGGTGGGCATAGAGGGTCGTGAGGCCGTTTGGGTGTTGGATAAGCACCCACTTCCCGTACTGGCAATTTGGTACCGCACCGTAATTAATCGCGAGTACGGTCCCTACAAGCGCGGAGCGAACCGGAGTGCCGATGAGCGCGCGAAAGTCTACGCCATTGTGCGTTCCAGAAACGTAGAGCCGTTGCGAGGCCGAGGTCTTGCCGAATTGTTGCGTGACAAACACGGTGTCGAGCGGCCATCGTAGCACCCCCTTGCCTGCGGGAGGGATACGACTCGGGTCGAGCACGTACTGAAGTTGCGATTCAAGTTCAAACAGCGCGGCCTCAAAGGCAGTCTCCTCGGCTTTTTTAGCCGCTATGATTTTTTGATACGCGCTTTCCTGATTTTTCGTATCGGTGAGGAGCTTCTGTTGCGCCGTTTTCTGGAGGTCAATAGATTTCTTCTGCAACGAAAGCTCGTTGTGGAGCGCGACGAGAGTCGCCTTCACTGCGGCTACCTCGTCCCGATTCGTCGTGAGTTCGGTGCGCACTGCGCGCAAGTTGTTGATGTCGTCTGCGAGCGCCCTATTAAATTGCCGAGCGCGGTCGGCCGCCTGCCACGCATCGCCGAGCGTGCGTGAGGAGATGAGCTTGACAACAAGAGAGTCCTCCTCGTCTTGGGCGGTAGACCGAAGCGCTTTCGCTATCGCATCTTGGTCGGCAGAAATTGATTCCTCTTTATCTCCGATGGAGAGCGTGAGGTCCTTAATTTTAAGATTGGCCGAGGAAATCTTATTTTGCGTTGCCTGAATCTCGCTTGCGAATTTTTTCTGGGAGAGCGTGAGCGAGCTTACGGTGGATTGGAGCGTGTTCTTCTTTGTCCCCAGCGTGTCAAGCTGTTTTTGAAAGGATGCTATTTCCGCCTTGAGCGCATTCAACTGCCGATTGTTCTCGTCAATCTGGGATTGGATGTCGGAGGCCGCATCGGCGAGCGCGAAATGAGGAATGCCGATAAAAACTCCTGCGATAAGCAGTAAAAGCCCGATGCGTATCATTCGCCAAGTATAGCAATAGCTCTCTGTATGCGCGAAATGGATTCTTCGGGTCCAAGAATTGAGATGAGCGTGAAGGGGTCGGGCGAGCGTTCAGCCCCGGAGAGCGCGTAGCGCAGGGGCCAAAGGACGGCTCCGCGACCCCCCTTCCCCTTCCCTTCTTCAGCGTCGGCCAAGGGCATTACGGCCTCTTTTACCTCTCCGGCAGAAACGTCGTTCCCAAGGGCTTTTAAGGGCTTCAGAAGGCTCTCTAGAGCCGTTTTAGCCACTCCTGGGCGCTCTTTGAGCTCCTTTGCCAGGAGCTGTAATCGGTCAAGATTCGGCTCGGTAAAGAGACAAGAAAACTCTCCTGCGAGCAGTTCTCGGGCCTCGCCGAACGTATGCGCGCGCTCTTTCAAAAGCGACACAGTTTTTCCGACAATGTCGGGACGTCGTACGTCCCGACGTGCGTCCAAATGCGTGAGAAAGTCCTCGTCAGAGAGCTTGCGCATCCAGTACTGGTTGACCGAAAGCAATTTCACTTCATCAAAGACCGCGCTTCCCTTCTGTACGCGCGAGAGGTCAAAGGCGGAGATAAGCTCATCCTTTGACAGATATTCGCGGTCATCGCCCGGATTCCAACCGAGGAAGGCGAGATAATTAAGCAACGCCTCCGGCAGGATTCCCATATCGCGATACTCGGTCAGCGGTTTCGCTCCGTTGCGCTTGCCGAGTTTCTTATGATTGCTATCCATGATGAGCGGCAGATGCGCATAGAGCGGTAGAGGTAAACCGAGCGCACGTTGGATAAGCATCTGACGCGCAGTGTTGGAGATATGGTCACCGCCGCGGATGACATGCGTCACTCCTTCATCTGCATCATCTACCACGACCGCGAAGTGGAAGACTGGCTCATCTAATGAACGCGCGATGATGAAGTCGCCGAGGTCGCTGACATCGGTTGTTATCTCTCCACGGATGACATCGGTGAACGCAACGGCTCCGCCCGGATTCCTGAAGCGGATAACCTCTTCCCTGTCCCCCGGGGCCTGCGGAGTTTCTTTTGAGACATAGGCGGTGTTATCAGCAATAAGTTTTTCAAGCAATTCTCTATGTCGTGGCCGATGTTCGCTCTGCCGATACATCTGGTCGGCAGGAAGCTGAAGCCATTTAAGAATTTCGGGAATGTTCGCTGCATACTCCGGTTTTGAACGCGCTACATCGGTGTCTTCAATGCGAACGATGAATTTCCCGCCCGAATGCTTCGCGAAGAGATAGGCGAAAACAGCGGTGCGATAGTTGCCGGCATGGAGGAGGCCGGTTGGCGAGGGAGCGAAACGAGTGACGACAGGGCTCACCCCATTAGAAATAGAATTCATATTTTATATTCGTTATTTCTAACGGGACTCATAGTTCGTCCCGTTAGAAATAGAACGCGGACGACTTTGTCCTCGCCACCCACTGATTTGCTTGGGTGCTTCTCATTGCGATTATCATACTCTATTGCCTCCGTGTTCGCGATTTCTAACGGGATTCGTGCCTAAGGGCGATGGAGAGCACCTCGTGAGCGAGGATGCGCGCGGCGTCTGGGTCGGTGAATCCGGCCGCAGAGGCGCCCATGCGTTCGGCGAGTTGCGGGTCGCTGACAATGCGCCGCACCTCGGACAATAAGAGATGGGGCGTTAGATTCTGTTCTTCAAGCACGACAGCCGCCCCCGTTTTCGCATAGGCATAGGCGTTCGTTCGCTGGTCGTGGCTCACCGATTCTGGTATCGGGATGATGATGGCAGGCTTCTTCCAGAGGCCTATCTCGGCGATGGCGTTCGCACCTGCTCGCGAGACGATGACGCTTGCGACGCCGGCCGCTCTCTGGAGCGATACTTGGTCAAGGAAGTTAATGGGATGATAGCGGCTCTCGTGCGGATTTTTTGCAAGGACAACCTGCGCGACTGCCGACACGTTTTTGAAATTCGCCTGCCCCGTCTGATGGATGATGTTGCCGACGGCGACCAGTTCGCCCAAGCACGAGAGCACGACCTCGTTTATCTTCATCGCTCCCTGGGAGCCGCCGAGAATGAGGATGGTCGGTATGTCCGCTTCAAGGCCGAGATACTGCCGCGCGCCTTCGGTCTCTACGCGCATGAGCGCCTTGCGGATGGGGATGCCGGTGCGGGCGATGTTCTGTTGGGCGTTTTTCGGGAAATACTCTGCAGAACTTTCAAACGAAATCGCGATTTTCTTCGCGAACTTCGCGGCGTAGAGATTCGCCCGTCCCGGCTTCGCATCAGACTCGTGGATGATGATAGGGATGCGCAGGAGGCGCGCGGCTGTCACCGTCGGTACCGAGCCGTACCCGCCCTTGCTCACCACGACATCGGGATAGATGCGAAAGAGCGTGAGGAGAGCCGATATCGTTCCCGCGAAGGAGACGAAGAGGTCGGTAATGTTCCGGAAGGATGCATAGCGGCGCATCTTCCCTGCCGGTATGTGGATGTATGTAACGCCGTTTTCAAAAAGAGCCTTCTCATCAAATGAGTTTGGCGCGAGGTAATAGAGCTTGGGTGCGATAAGGCGCTCCTCGCGCACGAGGTCTCGGAGTGCCTCACTGATGGCGACAATCGGATAAAAATGCCCTCCTGTCCCTCCTCCCGTAAACGCGATGGTCATAATGTGAATTATATCAGCTCTCACGCCTTTTTATGAGCGGCGACGTTGAGGATGAGGCCGCACATGATGAGAGACGCCATAAGCGCCGTTCCCCCGTGGGATATGAACGGCAGAGGCAGACCGGTAAGCGGGATGATGCCGAGCATTGAGCCCATGTTGATAAAGGCTTGCAGGATTATGATGGAGGAGAAGCCAAGCGCGACAAGTCCGCCAAAAAGGTCGCGCGAATTCCCCGCTATCACGATGCCGCGCGCCACAAGCGCGATGAAGAGCGCGAGCAAGATGCTCGCGCCGACGAATCCGGTTTCTTCTGCGAAGACAGCGAAGATAGAGTCGCCCTCGGGCTCCGGCAGGTAGTTGAACTTCTCTACGCTCTGACCGAACCCTCTGCCGAGGAGGCCGCCGCTCCCGATAGCAATGAGCGACTGTTGTATCTGATATCCGCTCGTCAATGCATTTTCAGATGGGTTGATGAATGTTTTGATGCGTTGGGCTACGTGGGGCCGTGCATAGACGACGGCGACAAGCGTGATGACGGCGATGAGCGCGAGAATACCAAAGTCTCGCCACGGCGCTCCCGCAGAAAAGAACATCATCGCGCCGGTTACCAGGAGAAGAATCATCGTTGAGGTATTCGGCTGTGCGATGAGGAGAATGCTCGGGAGCGCAACGATGCCGATAAATGGATACAAACCTTTTCTCGGGTTCGCGAGCTGGCGCGCGCGCGGGGCCAGCCACCAGGCGAGTACCAACACGAAGCCGATTTTCATAAATTCTGTCGGTTGAACGGTCGTGAAGCCGAGACCAATCCAGCGAGTTGCGCCGCCCGCATGGAGCCCGATGCCGGGAACGAAGACAAGTGCGGTGAGAAGGAGCGTGCCCGCATAGATGTACGGAGCGCAGACTTTGAACCACGAGAGAGGAATCGCGCGCGCGATGAGAAGGGCGAGAAACCCGAGTCCAAGCCCAAGACCCGCCTGGAACAGTATATCCTTGGATACTGAACTGCTCTCGCGCGCCAACAGGCCGAGCGATGCCGAAGAAAAAATCGCAAAACCCAAGAGGACAATCACGACCACCAGTACGACGAAGACCCGGTCGCCAGAAATAAACTTCATCCCGTTAGAAATAGGACGCGGACGCGCAGTAAATACTGCGGTCAAACCCTATCCGGTTATCGCCAATAAACGAACTCATATTACGTATTGTACCAGAGCGTCCGCTATTTCTAACGGGATTCATGGTTATTTCAAGAGGGCGACGGTCATACCGAGGATGGCGCAAACAACTCCGATAATCCAATATCGCATCGTGACCTTATATGAGGGCCAGCCGATTGCCTCAAAGTGGTGGTGTAGGGGGGCGATACGGAACACCTTTTTCCCACGCAATCTCTTAGAAGCGACTTGGATAACATTTGAAAAGACGGTGACGACCAGCGGGAACGCGATGATAGGAAGCGCCGCGACGCCGTATCCGTCGCCGGGCGTATCGGTCATAAAAGCGATGACGGCGAGCGTCAGCGTGAGGCCCATGGTGCCCGTCTCGGTCATCCAGAAACGTGCGGGCGGAATATTAAACCAGAGAAAGGCGAGTATCGCGCCCGCCAGCGTTGCCGAGAACGCGGCGAGGTTAATTTGGTTTTGGAAATACGCGATGCCCGCGTAGGCCATGAAGGCGCTACCAAAGACGCCGCCCGCGAGCCCGTCAATACCGTCAATGACGCCGCCCGCATAGAGCCCCAGAGATACCAGTATAAAGAGAGGAACAATGAGAGCGCCAAGATACAATGTCCCGTCACTCGGGACGCCGATAGCGGTCACGCCAAGCTTCACATAGAACCACCAGCCGATAAAGCTTGAAATGAGAGTGACGAAGAGGAGCCTCGTGCGAAGCCGTATGCCGCGCTCGCCCGACGGGTGGATATCAAGCAGGTCATTCGCGAATCCGACAAGCGCGCCGGCCACGAGCGTGAAGAGCGGCACCCACGTTTGACTGCGGCTGAAAAAATCCAGTTTGACCATAAACGGGGTCGGTATCACCCGTGCGAGAAGCCATATGGCGAACGTGACGAAGACAACCGTTGCCCAGATAAGGATGCCCCCCATGCGCGGCGTATTCGTCTCGGTGCCGGTGTGGAACGTCGTGCGGAGCCTTTCAAATTCAACCGCCGGCGTGCCATCAAGCGCCATCTTTCCGGCCGTCTTTTTCCACACTTTATATTTGTAGAGATAATGCGTAAGAATGGGAGCGAATAAAATTCCTATAGCGAAGGCGGCGGCGGCGGGAATGAAGACCTTGATGATACTGCTGACAATCATAGCGAAGCGACGCCCGCGAAGTGGGCCAGCGCCGCATATACCAGCGTCGCGCCGTCGGTGAAGCGGGCCTTCGGCGAAGAGCCGAGAACAACGACGGCGATAGAGTGATTAATACCTGCGTCAAAGACCAGTACGAGATTGCCTCCTGCAAGGTCGGTGAAGCCGGTTTTAGAGAGGAGGAGACGGGGGATGGAGGCGACCATTGGGTCGGTGTTTCCCACTGTGAAAGAAGTGCCCCCCTCTGAAACGGCTTCTGCAGAACTGAATGTCGTCGCTTCTGCAACGCCGGGCGCCAGCTCGGATAGAGCGCCCGCGAGACGGGCAAGGTCGCGCGCAGAACCGTAGCCGCCCGAGACGGCGGAGTTCATATCAAGACCGCTCCCATTGACGGCGTACGTCTGCGAGAGGCCGAGCGCGGCGGCCGCGCCCGCGAGCATATCGCTTTGTGAGAGATTTTCTCGTTCGGCGGTCGCGCTCGCGATGGCGACGGCGCCGTCGTTGAGCGATGCGGTCAGTGTGAGCCGAGAGAGGTCGGCGAGCGAGAACGTCTGCCCGACTCGGAATGTACGCGGTCCCTCAACAGAAATGGCACTCTCGGGAATGGTGATGGGCGTGTCGGGCGAGAGCGTGAGAAGCGCGGCATAGACCGTAAGAAGTTTCGTCAAGGAGGCGAGCGGGAGCTGGGCGTCGGCATTCTTCGCATACAGCGTCTCTCCCGTAGCGAGGTCGTACACGACAGCCGCTTTCGCCTCAAGCGGGACGTTAGCAAATGCGTCCGGTGCCGCTAAGACTACTGTCGCGGGAAGAGCTGGCAGAGGCTCGTTAGGTGTCTTCGGTATGAGGAGGAAGAGAGCGAGGAGGAGCGAGGCGCCGATAAGCGCTATACCCATTTCGCGCATGGAGCGAGTATGTGCGGCGAGCTTCCGGAGTTCCTCAGTATTCATCCCGTTAAAGGTAGGAAATCAGAGATTTCCGTACGATTATTGATAATAATTCTTTTCGCACTACCATCTCGTCTAGCATAACATCAATTATCTTTCGGCCCTGACCTCTAACGGGATTCATGATTTTTCTTCGCCTTCGGAGGATTCTTCGACCGCGACGTGCGCGCTGGCTTGTAGCTCTGCAAAGCGCGGGAGCTCGTCTGCACTGCGGATGCCGAGATGCGCGAGCGCTTCGGTTGTGAGAGCGTAGCGCACGCGCCGCTTGTCCCGCTCGTCTTCTCTCCCCTCAATCAATCCGCGCATGAGGAGCGTACGGAGCGAGGTTGAAGAATTAACGCCGCGGACCCAGTCTATCTCTCCGCGCGTCGCCCCCTCGTGGTACGCGACGACGGCAAGCGTCTCCATACTCGCCTTCCCCAAGTCGCGCGAGAGCTCGCTTTCGCGAAGTTTCTTCACGAGAGCGGACGCTTCGGGGGCGGTGCGCATCTCTATTTCCCCATCTGTTTCTATAATAGATATGCCGTGCCCGCCAAGTTGTTGTGCGAGCGCTTTCAGAGCGACAGTAAGTTCGGCATGCGTAATGCCCAAGAGCTTCGCGAGCTGTTTCTTATCAAGCGGTTCTCCAGAAGCGAAGAGAAGCGCTTCAAGCGCGGCGGGGGGTGTAAGCATTCTCCCTATTGTAGCTGATGCTTCATCACACTGTCGAGTGCGAATGTTCCCTTACCCCCCAGCAACGCCTCCTGTTGTGGATGTTATTTAGCGGGTGAAGTCGCGGTTGCGACGGCGGTAGGCGAACCAGCCGGAGAGGTTGGTGAAGGTGTAGAGCGCTAATACTGCGACCGCGACGACGAGAAGGTCGTCGGGGTGGAGCGGATAGGCGATAAGCGCATACGAGGTGAGAACGCATGCCGCGATAGACAACACGACGTCAAGCAGGATATTCGGGACGGTCTCGCGTATGCCGATGAGTTTTTCATAGAGTTCCCACAGCATTGCGAGGGCAAACGTGAGTGCAAGCGCGGTGAGAAACGATATGCCGGTGAGCGCCGGGAACATCCCCATAAGGACCCCGAAGAGAAAATGAGGTATAGACCAGAGGTCAAATCCCCTCCCCTTCTCCCACCAGTCTTTAGCCATAGTGCGGGATGGCGGAGGGGGCGGTGTGGGAGAGGCGGATGTCGCCATACGCGGTGTGCTGTTCAGCGGCGATGGCGTCCTGCTTCACGAGTTCCAGGAGTGCGAGGAAGGAGACGATAACTTCTATCCGTTCTTTCGTCCCTTTGGAGAATTCGTTGAACGAGAGCGTGAGAGCGCTCTGTACGCGCCTCGCGAGACGGTCCATCATTTCTTCAATGGTGACGAGCGGCTTCACGCGGGTTTCGGGCAGTTCTTGGACCGCTTCGCGCGCGGCGAGCACGCGCACGAGCGCCTCGGCGAGCGCGCGTGCCGAGAGGTCGCGCGAAGGGGCGAAGACCACTTCAGGCGGACGCTCCCCTGCCTGTACCATCACCGTCCTGCCGTAGATGCGCGAGAGCTCACGGGCGGCGGCGCGCACCTTCTCATACGCCGCAAGCCGGCGCTTCAAGTCGTCAACGTCGGCGTTCTCCTCGTCGGTAAGTGCGAGGTCGGGGATGAGCGAGCGAGACTTGATGAGGAGGAGCGTCGCCGCTATCTGGATGAAACTGGCCGTCTCCTCTACCGGGAACGCCTCCTGCGCGCGCACGTGCGCGATAAAATCTTCGGTGATGTTCGCGAGCGTGAGGTCGTTGACCAGGAGCTTGCGTGCTTCAATAAGGTCAAGCAGTACCTCAAACGGTCCCTCATACGAATCTGTTTTTATAGAAAATGACATGGTTCCTACGATTGTTCTATAAAACGCAGAAGGAGCCGCACGGGAGTCCCGGCCGCGCCCTTCGCGAGCTCGTCGCCGGGTGCGGCCGTCATCCTTGGAGCTATGTCCAGATGCGCCCATGGGCACTCTAATTCTTTGGCGAATTGCCAGAGGAACATCCCGCCGTCTATCGCGCCTCCGTAGCGGCTGGTGGAGCCGCCGGGGACATTCTTAATATCAGCGAATTCTCCTTTCACCCGCTCCTCGTATTCGTCCCAGAGCGGAAGTCGCCAGATATAGTCGCCCGACGTCTCTCCATCGCGCGAGAGCCTCTCGGCGAGCGCATCGTCGCGCGTGAGGAGCGCGCTCGCATAGAGACCGAGCGCAGAAACAGCGGCGCCGGTCAGCGTGGCGACATCAATAACAACAGAGGGCTTGAGGCGTTTCGCATAGGTGAGCGCATCGGCGAGGATGAGCCTGCCCTCGGCGTCGGTATCCAATACCTCAATTGTCTTCCCCGAGAGCGACTTCAACACGTCGCCCGGACGGTACGCGCTATTGCCCGGCATGTTCTCTACTGCCGGTACGAGACCGATGACATGTTTCTTCAGCTTCAGACGCGCGGCGAGCGCGACCGCGTAGATGACGGAGGCCGCGCCCGACATATCCATATGCATTTCATAAATGCTGTTTGAAGGCTTCAAGTTCAGTCCGCCGCTGTCAAAGGTGACCCCCTTGCCCACCAGCACAATCGGCCTCCCGGACGCTCCCTTATATTCCATTATCGTGAATGTCGGCGCTTCGGTTGAGCCCCTCGCGACGCCGAGAATTGCACCCATGCCGAGCTTCTTCATTTCTCTCTC
>MFMI01000022.1:9119-13410 GCA_001783465.1 Candidatus Kaiserbacteria bacterium RIFCSPLOWO2_02_FULL_54_13 | reverse complement strand
GGCCGCCAAGCCGGCCGCGGCGAGAAGCGTCGGGGTCATATCGCCTCCGGGCGTGTTCGCGAGGGTACGGCACGCGTTTACCGCTCTCCCAATCTCCTGTCCCTTCTTTACCGCCCTCTCAATCATAGGCGAAGACTTCCCGTAGAGGAATATTTCTTCAACAGTATCCCAGCCCTCTTTCGGCCTCGTTTTAAGAGCGTTGAATTCAAAGTTCGCCATTTCAAAGTTCTCCGCCGCGAGCTGTGGATTATAAAACTTCTGAAACATATCAAGCTGTACGGCAATTTTTTTACACTTGTTCGCCTTGGCCGCCTGCACGACAGAGCGACACAGGATGATAAACTTTCGCGCGCTCATCTCCCCGGGCTTCCCTACCCCCAATTCCAGAGTCTCTATTCCTTTCTCTCTCGTAAAACGTCTCGCCTCTTTTGTTTTATCGGTAAACGCGATGCGCACGTACCCCTTCGGCGCGTTCTCAATGTTCCCTTTTTTGAACGAGAGTTTCATCAGATTATTTCTTATCAATTTTGAGACCAAGCTCTTTGAGCTGTTTGTCGGTCAGGGCCTTAGGAGCTTTCATAACTGCCGTCTGGCCGCCGCGCGTCATCGGGAATGCCTGTACCTCGCGCAACATCGTCTCGCCGGTGAGATTCATAATATTGCGTTCAATGCCGAGCGCGATGCCGCCGTGCGGGGGCGTGCCATAGCGAAATGCTGTGAGCATATGCCCGACGCGCTCTTTTAGCTCTTCAGCACTGAAACCCATGACCTTGTAGACCGCTTCAAGTATTTCCGGCTTGTGCGCGCGAATAGAGCCACCGGCCGACTCATAACCGTTGCAGACGAGGTCGTATTGCGTCGTGAGTATTTCGCCGATGCGTTCGCCTTTCATCAGCCAGTCAAGATGCTCCGGTATCGGCATTGAGAACGGATTGTGGGTGAATGTCCAGCCGCCCTCCTCTGTTTTTTCAAAGAACGGGAAGTTCACCACCCATGCATAGGCGAGGATACCCTTTTCTTTATCTTCATCAGTGCGCAGGTCAAACTTATCAGCGCCATATTTCTCCACCGCGTCTTTATAGGAGATACGCGGGAACGGTTTCTCCTTGATGGTGTAGCCCATCGCCTCCACAACAGTCGTCACCATATCTTCTACGGCGGCCATCACGTCTTCCATCGTCACAAACGACATCTCAATATCCACCTGTGAATGCTCAAATCCACGGTCGGCGCGCAGGTCCTCGTCGCGCACGGCGCGGGCTATCTGGAAGTATCGTTCAAATCCGGCAGTCATCAGGAGCTGTTTATACTGCTGGGGCGACTGCGGGAGCGCGTAGAACTTGCCGGGGTTGAGACGCGACGGCACGACGAAGTCGCGCGAGCCCTCGGGAGTGGATTCGGTAAGGAGCGGAGTCTCAATCTCGGTGAAATCTTTTGAAAATAAGTATTCGCGACAACGGCGGATAAACTCGCTCCGCACCCGCATATTCTTCTGCATTCGCTTGGAGCGCAGGTCAAGGTAGCGATACTCCGCGCGCACAGACTCGTCAATACCGCTCGTGTCATTGGAGATATCAAACGGCATCGCCTCTGACGGATTCAGGATTTCAATGCCCTTTATCTCAAGTTCAATGTCGCCGTTCTGGCGGTCGGCCTGCGCATTCTTCTCGGGGCGCTTGTTCACGACTCCTTCTACGCGGACGACGTACTCGTTTCGGATATCCTTCGCCGCCTCTATAGCGGGACTGCCCGGGAGCACAACGCCCTGCACGAGTCCCGAGCGGTCGCGGAAATCAAAAAAGACCATTTTCCCCTGGTCGCGTCGTACATCCACCCAGCCCGAAATACTGACGGTTTCCCCGACATGCTTCCCCAGCTCCCCGATAAGCGTCCGCTCCATATACCCTATAAAATACCACACCTAAAAGATAAAAGCCGCCCACCAGTTGGTGCGACGGCTTTCAGAATAGGTGGCGCGTTACATTGTGATCGGCAATGCTTCGCGCGCTTTTGAACCCCGATCAGGACACCACCTTGGGGGATGCTTATACCAGCCACCGACTAAATCTTGCATCTTCATACAAAACTAATCTAGGGCGGTTTTCACACTGAGCTCCTGTCGTCGCTTGGTTTCGTCAATCTGCGTTGGAAAGTGAATCATCGTAATAACGAAGACCAGCCTCTATTAACCTCTGCTCATGGAGGATGGCTTTAAACCGTGGAGAGTTTGTTACTGCGCTGACCGTTCCAGGTCGAGGACTCCACGATCGGTCCCAAGTCCTTTGGCATTCTATCTGAAGTATCTTAACTATGCAACCCCTATCGCCTTGCGGACCCGTTCCATCTTCGCTTCGCTCACGGCGCGGGCTTCGCGCTTCCCTGATTCAAGGACTTCGTCCACAATACCGGAATCGTTTTTGAGTTCTTCATACTTCGTCCGCATCGGCGCGAGGTAGCGGTCTAGGTCTTCAATAAGCATCTCTTTCAACGCTTTATAATTCCCCTCGTGTTCTGCATAGATTGGCGCGAGCTCCTCTTCGCTCTTCACGAGCTTATGGAGCGCGTAGACGTTCTGCGGTCGCTCACCGCTAGAATCCGTCACGATGCCCATCACGCATCTCGCGAGTTCGTCATGGTCGGCGAAAAGCGGGATAACGTTCCCATAACTCTTGCTCATTTTCTGGCCGTCAGTACCGGGGACGACTGCCGTTGAATCGAGAATAAGCGGCTCGGGGACGGCAAATGTTTCCCCGTACAAAGAATTGAATTTCTGGGCGGTATCGCGCGCAAACTCCACATGTTGTTTCTGGTCCCTGCCCACTGGGACTACCGCCGGGTCATAGAGCAGAATATCGGCGGCCATGAGCATCGGGTAGTCGAAAGTCCCAACGCTGATTTCTTTGTTTTTCGCCTCCGCGTCTTTATATGCATGCGCACGCATGAGATACGGCATAGTGGTCAAGCAGTTGAAAATCCAGGCGAGCTCGGTGTGCGCTGGTACGTCTGACTGTTTGAAGAAAACGACCTTTTTAGGGTCGAGCCCGATAGCCAAATATCCAAGCGCTATGTGGCGAATAGATGCTCGCACCTCGTCGGGATGCCGTTGAGGGTGAGAGGTAGTGAGGGCATGGTAATCGGCGATAAAAACATAGCTTTTGTATTTTTCCTGCAATTCCACGAACTGGCGCATCGCGCCGAAGTAGTTGCCGATATGCAGGTCGCCGGTCGGCTTCACGCCGGAGACAAGGACGGACTTTTCATTCATATCAAACACGATACCACGCTTGACAGTGATGCGGAACGGCACAGTGTGAGAAGACAAAAGGCCTTGCTGCTTGCAAGGCCTTTTTGTTTAGCCCTTTGTGATGTACTTCAGGAACGATCTTCAGGGCCCCAGATTGGTAGGCGGTGGCTCATACGCAACCAGTGAGCAAACGTTATCCAAGACCCGTCAATCATTACAAAGCTTTCGCGCTTCAGTGAGAAATGCGCAAGATTGATGCCGTTTTCGTCGTGGATACCCAGAGCATCAAATACTCCGCGACCGATTTCAATAGCGGTGTCGCAGAATTGCTCGCTATTAGCCAGAACAAAGTTCAAAGTAAACTTCGTATCAATCCAGCTTTTAGTCGCTGGGGGCTGGATTCTAACCCCGTACTCATTAGGTTTGTCCTGTCCTCGGGGCGGCTTGTTAAGCCGAGCTTCAAGGTACTTCACAATTGCTTTCGAGTTCGGCTCGATATTGCCGCCGCGTTTACGACGTATGTCGAGGGTGATCTCGCCCTTTCGCTGGCCATCATCTCGTTCGCGCGGCAACGAAATGATTTGCATTTGGAACAAGCCATGAACTTGCTCCTCCGCTTTGGAGTTGAAGACCTTTGGGTCGGTGGCATTGGGTTTAAATTTGCCGTCGAGGCACACGCTCGTGCTTACCCCCATTCCAAAGCAGTCCCACATCAAAGTAACCTTGTCCCACGATTTAATTCCCATAACACTCTCCTCGTTGCTCATTAAACCTAAGAATCTAGGGGTCCGGCACCATACCAGATCATTTGGGAGCAATCTAAAATTGATACTAACAAAAACAAGAAAATAGTAAAGTTATAGCAGAATTTCCCGAAAATGGATTTAATCTCTACTGTGGTGCGCCGAGAGGGATTCGAACCCCCGAAGGCCGAAGCCAGCGCGTCTACAGCGCGCCCCTTTTGACCGCTTAGGTATCGACGCAATATGACGATTATAACCGATTACGGACTTTATTTCAAAATGAGGATTTCGTTCAAGATAGTGT
>MFMI01000022.1:8100-9017 GCA_001783465.1 Candidatus Kaiserbacteria bacterium RIFCSPLOWO2_02_FULL_54_13 | reverse complement strand
GCGTCTGACTTGGATGAGGCGAGCCCGCCCGCGACAAGGGCGTCGGCCAAGGGCGAACCATCGGCGACATCCTTCTTCGTGAGCGTGACCGAAGGCGCTTCAGCGAGCACTACTTGCAACTGCTCACGCGTCAGATGTGATATGCCTCCGCCGGAGGCGGACCCGCCTCCGGCGGAGAAGAGCGCATCGGTTGCGGCGGCCGCCTGCGCGGTCGCGGCTGGGCCGTGGACTATTTCTGTCACAAGCCGAGCGAGCGTCTCCTGCGCTTGCCGCTCGCCCGGATTCTTACGGTGTTCTTCCATTAAGGCATTGATGTCAGCGAGAGGCAAGAAAGTGTAGACCTTGAGGTAATTCTCCACATGGGTGTCGGGGAGATTAATCCAGAACTGATAGAAGCGGAAGGGTGACGTCCTCTTCGCATCAAGCCAGACGGCATTCCCCTCGCTCTTGCCGAACTTCTTCCCGTTCGCGTCAGTAACGAGGGGGACGGTGAACGCATACACGTCTTTCCCGAGCTTTTTGTGGACGAGATCTACACCAGAGAGGATGTTAGTCCACTGATCAGTTGCTCCGACTTGGAGATTAACACCATATTTTTCGTGAAGAACGAAGTAGTCATACCCTTGGAGGAGCGCGTATGAAAATTCGGAGAACGAGATGCTTTCATCCGGCGTTTCAATGCGCTTCTTGATAATATCGCGCTTGATGAGGTCGTTGACTGTAAAATATTTGCCAACATCGCGCAGGAATGGGAGCAACCTTACTTTCCCGAGCCAGTCGGCGTTGTCTACCATCGTGAACGATGCTCTGCCGAGAATATTTTTCAACTGGGACTTCAGTGCGCGCGTGTTGCGGGCGACAGTCTTTTCGTCAAGCATGACCCGCTCGCCGACCTCCTTGGGGTCGCCGATTTGGCC
>MFMI01000022.1:0-7997 GCA_001783465.1 Candidatus Kaiserbacteria bacterium RIFCSPLOWO2_02_FULL_54_13 | reverse complement strand
GCGGTAGATGAATGTTCAATAAGTCCCCGCGCCTTCAGCTCTTCAGCTAAATTCATGCGCGGATTATACCATTAGCGGGCGAGGAAGAAGAGACCGATGGCTGGGGCGGTGAACCACCAGAAGAAATATTGTTTTGCCGCGAAGAGGAGATCAATGGCGGGGGTGAAGCGATAGACCTCGGTCACGGGGAACACATGGTACGCGAGCGCGATGAGGAAGGTCGCGCCGAGGAGCGAGAGTATGATAGTCCCGAATATGCCGACATAGAGGAAGTCGGAGACGACGACGCGGCGCAGGATGATGTAGAACACGAGGGTTAGGCCTGCGTAGAGGCCGACTTGTGCCAAGAGCGCCGTGAGCGCGGGCGCGGTGGGCAGGTATGACATATACGGGAACGCGGCGTAGACCGCGTACCCTGCATAAAACGCCATCAGCACCGAGACGAGGGTGGCGCGCCCGATGTACCACGCGAAGAGGAAGAGGGCGGTGAAGAGAACGATGATGATGAGAAAGTCGCTCGCGGAGTTCCACGCCGTGAAGGCGTAATTCGTCGCGAGCGTATTTACCTGTGCGAGTCCCTCCGTCGCGGTCATGCTTCAAGTATACGGCCTAGAGACCTTCGGATTTGAGGTCTTCAACAACCTTTTTGGCCTGGCCCGAGAGCTTGTGGGGAAGGGCGACCTCAAGGCGGATGATGAGGTCGCCGCGAGAGCCGTCAATAGGGACACCTTTGCCGGCGACGCGGAGCAATTCCTCCGCGCGCTTCATCGCGGGAATTTTTACCTCCAGCGTCTTCCCTTCTAGCGTTTCTATGGAGACAGTCGTACCGAGCAGAGCATCGGTCAGCTTGACCGGCAGATGCATAACAAGATTCGCGCCGTCTCTGCGGAAGGTCGCGTGTGCTTTCACGTATACCTTTACGTAGAGGTCGCCCGCGATGCCAGTCTTAATCGCCTCGCCCTGCCCCTGCAGGCGTATCATCTCGCCGTTATCAATGCCAGCAGGGATATTTATTTTTATCTCTTCTTGTTTGCGATGGACGCCATGGCCCTTGCACTCCGCGCACTTCTCCCTCGGTATCTTGCCGGTGCCCTCGCAGGCGGCGCAGGCGCGCACCGAGGTGAATTGACCGAGGATTGAATTGCGCGTCTCATGTATCTTGCCGCTACCGTTGCAGGTCGTGCAGGTCGCGAGCTCGGTGCCGGGTTTTGCGCCTGAACCGCGACAGAGAACACATGTAGAAACCTTCGCGATGAGGACTGTGCGCGAGGTGCCGAAAATCGCATCTTTAAATGGTACTTCAAGATCAATGGAGATGTCGCGTCCGCGAGGCGTCTGCTGTCGCGCGCCTCTGCCGCCGGAGAATATGTCGCCGAAGATATCGCCGAAATCCCCGCTGAAAGCGGGTCCGCCTCCGGCGGAAAAACCACTAAAGATGTCCCCGAAATCCTGCGCAGAGAATCCGCCAAACGGGTTCTGTCCGCCAGCTTGCCGTGAGCCTGTCGAACCGGCAAACGCCTGCCCATACGCGTCATATTCGCGCCGCTTCTTGTCGTCGGAGAGTACCGAGTAGGCCTCGGTAATCTCCTTAAACCTTGCTTCGTCGGTACCGCCCTTGTCGGGGTGGTACTTGTGCGCGAGCTTACGGAACGCCTTTTTAATGTCGTCCTGACTCGCCTTCTTATCTATCCCCAGCACGTTGTAATAATCTTTTGTTGTGGCCATTTATGATGATTATACTCTCACTTGTTTTAGTATGCAAAACAAAACGGGTCGTTACAAAATGCGGGCGGAGAATGCACCGATGAGAGAATCGAGAGATATCTGGAAGGATGCGAGAGTCTCTGGTGTCGCTCGCGCGAGCGCGAGCCCGCGGAGCATCAGCAGGCCCTCCTCGTACGCTTCTGGCCGCTCGGCTTTATGTAAGTCTTCAAGTGTGCGATACGCGCGCGATAATGAGTCTTTATAGCGCGCCTCATCACCCTGTCGAGAAGCCGTTATACAACGAGAAACATCGGCACCAAGATTTGCAAAATAAAATGCCGCGCCGCGCGTCATAGGCCGAGAAATGGAACGGTGAGCGCCACGACCTTGCGCACAGCCTTTCGGGTTTCTTCATCCATTATTTCCATACTTCTATTCCCTTGCATCGGCCGGATGTTGATGAGCGAATTATATTCAATTGCCTTGTCCCCGCTCTCTTTCGGGTAGAGGTTAAATCCCCAGAGATTTTTCTGCTCCGACCCGTCTTCAATTAGGCGGTTATTCGCGTCTATGTGCCACTCTCCGCCAAGCGCAACGATAAGACGCGAGATGTCCGCGACACCCTTCACGAGCGAGTGATGCCACTCCTTCGCGAGCGCATCAAGCGTCTCTTTATCTATCTGCTCACGTGCAATGAGAATTTCCATTTAGGGCTTTTCTTTGAATTCAGCGTCCTTCGGCCCTGCAGACTCCGGAGGTGTCCCTCCACTAGAGTCGGGACCTGCGGCTTCGCCTCCGGGCGGCGGGGTTTGGGACTTGGACATCGCCTCGCCGATCTTGAAGAGCGCCCCCGAGAGCGCCTCGGTCGCTGTCTTAATCGTCGCCGGGTCTTCGCTCGCTCGCGCAGTCTTGAGTGCGTCAATCTTGTCCTGCACCTCCTTCACCACCTCTGCACCTGCTTTTTCTCCATGCTCTTTAATCGCTTTCTCGCCCGCGTATATCGCCTGGTCAGCGAGGTTGCGTGCCTCCACAAGTACTTTGCGCTTCTCGTCATCAGCGGCGTGCGCCTCGGCATCGGCCGCCATCTTCTCAATATCAGCCTTGGAGAGGCCAGTGGAGCCTTCAATTCTTATTGACTGCTCTTTGCTTGTCGTTTTCTCCTTCGCCTTCACGGTGAGGATGCCGGAAGCGTCAATATCAAACGTCACCTCCACCTGCGGCAGACCGCGCGGCGCGGGCGGGATGCCGTCCAGCATAAACTTGCCGAGCGACTTATTGTCAGCGCTCATCGCGCGCTCGCCCTGCGTGATGTGTATCTCTACCGAGGGTTGATTATCTGCTGCGGTGGAAAATGTTTGAGAACGCGACGTCGGTATCGCCGTGTTGCGCTCCACGAGCTTGGTCGCGACACCGCCCATCGTCTCGATGGCGAGCGAGAGCGGGATGACATCCACAAGCAGAATGTCCTTCACATCGCCCTGCAAGATGCCCGCCTGAATGGCCGCACCGATAGCCACTACCTCATCGGGGTTCACGGTCATATTCGGCTTCTTGTTGAAAAACTTCTCCACCTCGGTCTGTATTTTCGGCATGCGCGTCTGCCCGCCCACGAGAATTACCTCGTGTATGTCGGCAATTTTAAAGGGCGATGCCTCCATCGCGCGCTTGGTGATAGCCATCGCGCGCTCAATAAATTCGTTTGAGAGGTCTTCAAGCTTCGCGCGGGTCATCTTGATAAGCAGGTGACGCGGACCCGAGGCGTCCGAAGTGAGGAACGGGATATTTATCTCCGTTTCCATCGCAGAACTCAACTCTATCTTCGCCTTTTCGGCGGCCTCGTCCAAGCGCTGGCGCGCGAGCGCATCGCCTCGCACGTCTATCCCGCTCTCCTTCTTAAATTCGTCTGCGAGCCAGTTGATAATCTTTTGGTCAATATCCTTGCCACCGAGGTGCGCGTCGCCGTCGGTACTCTTGACCTCCAGCACGTCGCCCCCTACCTCCAGCACACTGATGTCAAACGTCCCGCCTCCGAAGTCAAAGACTGCTATCTTTTCATCTTTCTTTTTATTAAATCCGTAGGCAAGCGCGGCGGCTGTCGGCTCATTGATGATGCGCAAGACCTCAAGGCCGGCAATCTGCCCCGCGGCCTTCGTCGCGCTCCGCTGGTCGTCGTTGAAGTAGGCGGGGACGGTGATGACCACCTGGGTAACTTTCTCTCCGAGTTTCGCTTCAGCATCGGCCTTCAACTTCCCGAGAATCATCGCCGAGAGCTCCTCGGGGCGATACCACTTATCATTCATTTTCACTTCAATGCCGCCCTTCTCGGCCTTCTTCATTTCAAACGGGACGGAGGCCTTATCCTTCTGCACCTCCGGCTCGTCATAGGAGTGGCCGATGAAGCGCTTGATTTGGAAAATGGTGTTGAGCGGGTTGGTGACCGACTGGCGCTTCGCCAGCGTGCCGACGATGCGCTCAGCAGTCTTGCCGACCGCGACGATAGAGGGGGTCGTGCGCGCGCCCTCGGCGTTCTCGAGAACGCGCGGCTCGCCGCCCTCCACGATAGCCATCGCGGAGTTGGTGGTGCCCAAATCTATACCAAGAATTTTTGCCATAGTGATAAATAAATTAAGTTCAAATTGATTCTACAAAAAACACTGTCCTGAATGCAACTATTTTGTGTCTTTCGTTTCTTCTCTTTTCTGGTAGACGAAAGCGCCGACTATAACAGCCAAAGGCGCAAGGAGAGAAACAAGACCATAGATATTGAAACCGCTATAGATTAACCAGGTGCCTGCCCCGATACCTGTAATAGCAATGAGGAATCCAAAAATTACCCCAAGCGTAGCACGAATCCCATCAAACCAAATAACTCGAGATTCTAGCTTCTGCCGGTGCCCTGACTGTCCTTCTGCCATTCTAACTATTCGATCAGCAAGGCCAGGCAAAATCAAGTTATATGATTGGAGAGTTTCGGGTGGAGGAAGCGGCCCAGAAAAACTGGCCCGTGCAGTCATTCGAACCTCTTCTTTAACGATACGCTTGTTCTCTTCCCCAGACATAGGCAATTTCTAAGTCATGACCGACGGCTTTCCAATCTGCAGTAATAGCTCGAGTATCAGCTTCTTTTTCTGTATTGCTAGTCGCATATCGCTTTTCCATGGAAGAAAAATCTAGGAGCTCTGACACTCCTCGGACAAAAGTCCGACGACCCGGCATAAGCACAAAAGTATCCTGCCCTATAAACGCGGTTCTTTCAGTCATAAGCCGAGTATATCATAGTTTGTCTTGGTAGTGTGCAACTCTTACTTTTGCCGCGCGGATGATAGTCTCGCCCACTCGCCAACCCTTCTCGAGTATGGCGGTAATTGTATCATCTTCTTCTGCCGATTCAACGTTATCTTGTCCCAATGCTTCGTGGAGCGCTGGGTCAAATCTTTCGCCGACCTTGCCCATCTCTACGAGCCCGAGCGAGGCGAATGCGCCTTCAAGCTGTTTGGCAATGGCCATGAAGCCCTCGGGTATCTCACCGTGCTCCTTCGCCCTTTCTAGGGCGTCAAAGGCCGGCAGAAGTGTCTCTACGGCCATCACCTTCCCCTTAAACTCCGACGCCTTGGCGTCGGTTTCAATCCTCTTCAGCAGGTTGACGTAATCGGCCTTGGCCCTCTGCCAGCCGTCCATATATTCCTGTTTATCCTTGCGACACGCGCCTAACTCCTCGCGCATCTTGGCGACCTTCATTCCCTCGGCTACCTCGGGATCTTCGGATCCTTCAGAAACTTCAGGGTCCTCTACTTCTATTTTCATATCGTCCTGCTCGTCCATTTCCTAAATATGCCCTAAATGAAGCGCGGAGTCAAAAAGGAAGTCCTGCCAGCGCAGGACTTCGGAGGGGACCATCAGCATTTTGCTCGTTCCCGAAAACGTTCTAACAGTTCTTCGCGTTGTTGTTGTACTGCTTGTTCAGCTCTCTTTTTTTCGGCGAGATATCGTTGATACATCTCCTCTACATATTTCGTCCTCTCTTTTCTTGTGAGTCGACAATCTCTGCCTGCAACTTCCTTGCGACGTTCAACGGTTCTCCGAAAATCATATTGCCACTGTGGGTCTGAATCAAATGTGTTTATCTGAAAGTTTTCAACATCAAATTGCCACCAGACCTTCAGAACTTGAGTGACCACTTCCGTGTGTTGATTTTCCTGGCGATACCAAACTTCCGCGGTATTTCCTCCCAGCATGGACTGTGCCAGTTTTTTTACACGGAAAGAAAAATTACCATGGTGATGCCGCTTGCCATCTTTGCCGGTAATCGCTATGGCAAAATCAATTGCCGTTTTTACAAACTTCATTGGGATGTTGCTCATCTGTGTTTCTCCAGAAACTGGCGAATCTGCCCGCACAAAATCTATGCTTTTATTTACATCAAGTCAAACCTCCCCGAGGTGTCACCATGGGGAGAAAATGAAAACCGCCCTCCAACGGTTTTCGTTAGAAGGCGGGTGGTCAATTTTCCCAGACCAGAGTTTCGCACAGCCATTCTTGGTAGTAGTCATTCAGGTTCTCCCAAAAGTATCTTCAGCCCTTTATATATCACGATACAACCATCCTGTCAAACCCTCCCCCGCCGCGGTGGGGTTAAAAATTACTACGCAAGAGCTGCTAATTTTACCAATCTGTTGCCAACACTAACGGTGTTGAAGTTCTTTATACCAACCTTCTCGCGAGCACCAAGAATTTCAAGATTGAGCGTACGACCCTTTTTGTCGATATCAAGCAAGACTTCAGGCGCAACTTCTACGGTCTTCGCGACCACGCCAGGGCGAATTGAGACGTTTAGTGCGTTAGCCCGTTTATCATAAGTAATTCTCATATGAGCCAGTATATCATGTTGGTATCTTTTTTATCCAATGAGCGGTGATAACAATGATGCACAAAGGTTCTCGCACGACCACGACATTGAGATAGCGCGTACCAAAGCGACGATACCATTCCTCGTGTGGGCGAGTATGGCCGGGCTTCCGAACATCAGGTGAGAGCACGGTCTGACGTACTAATGACAAAGAGATCTTGCGTTGATTAATTTTAAACAGCGCGTGATTAGTAAATTCAATTTCCACATTTTTATCATAACAAAAACAAATCCCTCCTGTCCCTCACCGCCTCTCCCGCCGTGGCGGGGTTAGAAATTAATGAGAAAAGATGGTAAAATAATAGCGATGGCTAAGGTTGAAAATTATATTTTTGTTGATGAGGCTGGCGACCCAGGTCCTCTTTTTACCATTGATTCAGTAACGAATAAAAAAGAAGAAACCGGAGCAAGTTCTTTTTATATCATTACTGCTTTGTGCGTGAGTGTAGAAAAGTTATATCTATTGGAACACAGAATGATGGAGGTAAAGAATACTTTTGGTTATAAAAAAGAAATAAAAAGCAATGAAATTTCATTGCCTCTATACAAGAATCTTTTAGATGTGGTTAATGAATTGGATATAAAAACGTATTTCCGACTGATAGATAAGAGTATTTACCAAGGAGCTTTTAAAGTGGATGGCAAACCAATACTACACAATGTTTTTGATGAGTTTAATGTAGTGAGAGCCGTTGCTTTTGCAATTCGAGATTGTGATATAAGAAATGTTGAGGTTGTCATCGATCGCACAGACCGGAGACTTTTGGATGGAAAATTTGATTCGTTCAACGCGTACCTTGAGAAAAAAGTCAGTAAGCTTTGTGATGGTGATAATCATCGTGTGAGTCATGTTACCCACGTTAATTCAGAATACGTAAATGCCATGCAAATGTCAGATATTATAAGTGGGGCTATACGAGACGATTTTACAAAGAAGAATAAAGAGTTAATGAAAGTCATAGCCTCTGAACGACTCATACTTGCCACGGGAAAGTACGACCGTAAGATAAGGAAAACCAAAGGTGGAGTATAAAAGAAAGGGGGGCGCCCACACCTGGGACACCCCTTTCATCTGACAGCATACACGCGATGATTTCAGCCGTCAATGCACCATGTCAAAATACAGCATAAAATAAGGATATATTTATCCACACCCAATTTGAAATTGGCGCTTGGATCACTCTTCGGCTTCGCACTCGGGATTTCGCAAACTGCATATGTTCAACTGCTAGGCCTGCTTGTCCCTCACAAGAAATGGCATAGCGGCTCATCTCCTACCGGTGGCTGCATATGCAGGATGCCATTTCAGGTTTAAAGAAAGAAATAAGAGGCTGAGTGCGTGGAATTAAACGCCATCGCGCAATAGTTTTGATATAACTTTGTACCG
>MFMI01000021.1:26823-33812 GCA_001783465.1 Candidatus Kaiserbacteria bacterium RIFCSPLOWO2_02_FULL_54_13 | reverse complement strand
CGCGCACCGTATCAAGCTTCGTCTGACGCCGTCGCAGAATGTCGGGGATGAAGAAGCTCGCGTAAAGCAGGCCGCAGTGAAGTACGGATACGAGCCAAAACATTTTGATTCGCATGTCGTAACGATTACGGACAAAACACTGGACGCTGTTCGTGAGCGGTATCGCCGCTACTACAAAAAATATTCGCCGCTCTTTACCCTTAGCATTGCGGAGGGTACGGCGGTAACAGCAGAGCTTGAAGAAACCTATTTCAAGCTCCATATAAAAGACGCCGGCGGACAATTCCGTTCTCGGGAGAGTTATACAAAGCAGGCAGATATCGCGCGTGCGCGAGAGGCGTTCTACGTCGTAGCGACTCATAAAGAGAGCGGAACCGTCGCCGGCATGTTGCTTGTGTCGCTCTATAAGAATACAGCGTACGACAACTCCGTTGCGGTTGGCCCGGACTTCAGCGACCGGTATGTCAGCCACCTCTTGAAGTGGCGGGCGATAGAGGAACTGCAGAAACGAGATGTCTCGACCTATGAGCTCGGGCCGAAGGCCGACCCCGCGTCGTCAACACCAAAAGAACTCGGCATCACGCACTTTAAAGAAGGGTGGTCGCGGGAGCATACGCGGACGATCTGGGAAATGGAGAAATTCCTCGATACGAAGTAGAATGGATACGATATGGATAATTTAGAATTTGAAAAAAAGTATAAAAAGTCAGGATTCTCCTCTCAACGCCGTTATCCAAATGAAGCGTTGATCCGATTTTTGGGCCGTTACTATTTCTCGGTCCCGCATAAAAAGCGCCGGCAAATGAGACTTCTTGAGGTCGGCTGCGGAAGCGGTGCAAACCTGTGGGTCATCGCAAAGGAGGGATTTGATACGTACGGCGTGGACAATGCGCCGAGTTCTCTGCCGCTGTGCAAACAAATGTTGGCAGCGTACGGAGTCAAAGCCACATTAGGTGTCGGCACCTTTCGGGGGCTCAACTATAAAAGTAATTTTTTTGATGCGGTTGTTGACATACTCACCGTGGAGCACACGGATATCAGAGGACATCATGAAGCGTTCGCAGAAATATTCCGTGTTCTTAAACCCGGCGGGCGATTCTTCAGCTGGCACTTAGGAAGCAAGAGCGCCAATTTCACGCACGGGGGCGGTAACAAACTGGACCGCTATACGGTTGATAACACTCCCAATACAGATGTTCCATATTCGAATAACGGCATCACCTGTTTCCTCACTGTGCCGCTTGCGAGGCGTCTGCTCACATCCGCAGGATTTGTAGATATTGACATTGAACGCGTCACGCGCAGTTATAAGAAATTGAAGCATGAAGTTGAATATTTCGCCATTTCCGCGCGTAAGCCATGACCCAGTCTCACATAGATGAAGAGTACAATCGGCAAATGCCGGCTCTTACAAAAGGGGAGAGTATTGCCTGGGGCTGCAGTAAATTGCTTGAGTTTTATCTGCAGAACAATCCGGACCACCCGTTTGAATTCGTCATAGATTCTTATTACGAAGGCGATACGTTCAACGGTCTCCCGATAACGCGACCTAGCGTTTTGTCGGCACATAAAGACAAGGCGATAATGATTTTTGCTGTATCCTCGCGCGCGGTTCAAGCCATTTTAAAAGAGCTTCAACAACAAGGCCGAATACTTGGTATGGACGTTTTTTTATATTCTGACTTCTGTTGGAGCGGCTTTTCCCAAAAGGTTGAAACTCTAACCGGCAGTCCTGCCTCCCCCGCTTTTCATGCGATAGCGAAGTCCTATTATTTAAATTCTGTCCTTAACGTCGCCACAACTCTTTCGGGAAGCGTACTGTTCCTTGAACTGCTCAAGCGCACGTCCGGTTCGGTTGCGGAAGTCGGTATATTCAACGGGTCAAACGTGATCCTTGGCGCACGCCACATCGCTCTAGGAGAAGAAAGGCCGTTCCATGCGTTTGATACATTTGAAGGATTCCCAGAGCTTTCCCATCATGACCCAGCGAATCGGGCCGTGGGGGATATGAAGGGGGACGCCACGTTCGAGGAAATTAGGGATAATCTCTCTATTTTCCCGTTTGTTCGTATCCACAAGGGAGAAGTACCGCGTACGTTTGAGAGTCTCCCGGAAGAGAAGTACGGGCTTGTTTTTTATGACTGCGACTTATACCAGCCGGCGCTCGATACCTTTGAGTATTTCTGGAAAAGAATACTTCCCGGAGGTTATTTATTTATCCATGACTATTTCGCCGAGAAAGGGGGATACGTCGGAGTACGCAAAGCAGTGAATGAATTTTTCCCGAATGAACCCAAGGCCGAGTTTTGGGAAACTACCGGATGTGTCATACGAAAAACGCAGTGAGATTTTTTAAATGCGAGAGTCTTGCGAGGCGCGCACGAGCGTAGAGCAGACCATGCGCATCTGCGCCTCGGAGAGTCCTTGGTGGACCGGAACTATGATTGACGGGGCGTAGTGCGAGTTGAACATATCCCGGTTCATATCAAAGTGATACTGCTCGCTCTCCACTCCTATGAGAGCGAGCGCACGTAGGAGGTGCGGAATCTGCTCGTAATCCGCGAAATAGGGAATGAAGAAGGGCACGACATCGGCGTCTTCTTCTATAGCGGTCGGATATGCTGGCGTGCCGGCAAAATAGCTTCGGAAGATAGCGAGATTTCTCTTACGCACCTCTATCTGGCGCATGAATTCTTCGCGCGTTTTCGGGAAGAGGTGGCACACGCGCTTATTCGGATTGGGGAAATATTTAAACTGGCTGTAGGCGACCAATACCAAATGATTCGCGATGCGCCGTAGCCACGGCGCGGTTGTCGGGACATCAAATATATGCGGGAGGAGCGCGAGCGTCCCGGTGCAACGCCAGACAAGCGTATCTTGCTTCTTGAGGTACGCGCGCGCGAAGTCCAGAACCTCTACATCTTCGGTCACGAGGCATCCGCCGAGGACGGTCTGGAGTGCTTTGGGGAAAGTGAAAATGGCGACATCGCCGAAGTTCCCGACCATCTGCCCGCGATACGTTGAGCCAAATGAAGCCGCCGAGTCTTCTATAACGAGCAGATTGTGTGCGCGCGCGAGCGTCAGGACCTTGTCCATTTTTTGCGGGTAGCCGTATTGGTGGACAAGCAGTATCGCCTTGGTCGCAGGCGAGACATGGAGCGTGGGAACGGCGCATTCTGCGATAGTGTCCAGCATGCACTTCGGCATATAGGGCGGGACCAGCACCTCGTCGGTCCGCTTGAACCCTTTTGCGGCGAGGGTGAGGTAGACGCCGGTGCGCGCGGCGTTCAAGAGGACGACCGGCTTGCCGAAGTACTCACGGAGCATTGACTCCACACGGGTGATATCCGTCCGTCTCGCCCCCAACAGCTTATACAGCTGGCTGGGAGGCAAGAATTGATACCGGTTGATGGCGGCTCTTTTCATTATTTTTCTACGATGATGTCCTCGCGGGTATAGCCGAATGATAGAGTTTCAGGCTGGCGGACGCGCGTCGCGCGCAGGTGCGTTCCCTCTAGCATCGCCACGATTTTTTCCACCAGAGCATCGTCTACGGTTACCAACGATGCGGCCGGCATCGGCTGATGGATGTGAGGATTTTTCTTTTTTTCTTGCTCGACTCTCTCTTTCCATTCGGCCGAGAACGCCTTACCCCGTTCGGTAGCGAGGAACCGATCCTTGATGTCTTTATTAGGAATATCGCCGATGAGCATCTTACCCCCCGGCCGCAGGAGGGCCGCTGCAGTGCGGATGAAGGTTAGCACCGCTTCTTCGTCGCGAAGGTACTGGATGACCGAATAAATCAAAACGCGCGAGAACGTGCCCGGGACCTCCACGCGAGGGAACTCGCCGGGGACAAGCGTCATAATGTCGTTGTCTCTCGGCACGCGACTTTTTATCTGTGCGAGAAGATTGGGGTGGTCAATGCCGGTTACCGAATGGACGAAGAAAGAGAGCGGGATGAGCAGATTGCCCGCCCCGCATCCAATCTCCAGCAGGTCATCCTCGGGAGAGAGGGAGAGCTTTTCAAGCAGATAATACAGAAGGTATTGCTCGGCCTGCCTTTGGAAGTCATATCTCCCTGCTATTTCGGCGAAATTTTTTAATTCGGAGGCATTTTTACCGAAGTAGTCAAACGGTGTTCCCGCCATAGATAAGTAATGCTACCATGATGCTGTGAAAATATCTTTTGAGGATACAAGGTACCCGTTGAGGGCTCTACCAAAGAGTCCGGGGAAGATTTTTGGCTCGCTTGAGCCGCACGTTGCCTACACTTTTTCTGGCAAATCGGCTCTTGCTCTTGTGCTTAGTTATTATCGCTCGCGCCGCGTCCTTTTGAACAAAAGCAGTCAGGTGCTGGTCCCGCACTGGCTCGGAACGTGGGTCTACATGGATATGCACAATTATTGCTTTCCCACGACGACGATGAATACGGATGTAAAAGGCATCATGGTCTATCACCAATGGGGGTTCCCGCAAAAAATGGAAAAAATTATGGCGTTCGCGAAGCGGCACAGACTCTTCGTACTTGAGGACTGCGCACACAGCTTTGACAGTTTCTACCGGGGGAAGCGGGTCGGTACGTTCGGTGATGAATCCATTTGGAGCTTCTCAAAATTTTTCCCCAGCGTTGTCGGCGGGGCAGTACATACAAAAGATGTCAGGCTACTCAACTTCATCAAGAAGTCATATAAAAAGAGTGATGTCGCACTTGAAAAAAAAGTGTTCACGCATCTCGTCCATGCGAATAAACATCCGACTGCCGCCGCACTTCGCGAGGTGGCGCGCAATTATGCTATCTATCCGGAACTTTTCTCGTGCCCGCCGTATGCGGTGAAAGCGGCCGCCGCGGAACTTGCTTCGGGTGCATTGGAGAAGCGAAGAGAGAACTTTAACCTGCTACGAGAGGCCTTTTGGGGAAGGACAGAAGAGCGCCTGCTTGAAGGGAGCGAGGTGTGCCCGTGGGCGGTGCCGCTGTTTTTCGGGAGCAAAAATAAGGAGGTTGCCGCGACGCTCCAGAAGAGCGGTATTGAGAGCGGCGTGTACCACTTTGACGTGAATCGCAACATGCTCAAGCCGCACTTTGTAGAATGCGTCCTCGTTCCCTGCCACCAAGGACTGATGGGCGCAGTTATACAAAGCATGATACACACTATCAGAACGGCTCTATAATCCCGTAGACGCACTTGCTATAACAGATTATTTGTGTAATACTATTTTTATGAATTTTGAGCAACTGAAGGGGAAGACTGTGCTTATCACCGGCGGGACCGGCTCGTTCGGCAAGCATTTTGCCGAACATCTACTCGCCAATTCAAAGCTGAAAAAGCTCATCATATTTTCTCGGGACGAATTGAAGCAATCGCAGATGGACGTGGAATTAAACGACGCGCGCGTACGCTTCTTTATCGGCGACGTGCGCGATCTGCCGCGCCTGGAGCGGGCCTTTGAGGGCGTTGATATTGTCGTGCACGCCGCGGCGCTCAAGCAGGTGCCCGCGCTTGAATACAATCCGTTTGAGGCGGTCAAGACGAACATCCTCGGGAGCCAGAACGTCATAGAAGCGGCGCTTGACCAGGGGGTGCACAAGGTCGTGCTCATTTCAACCGATAAGGCGGCGATGCCGATTAATCTCTATGGCTCAACTAAATTGTGCGCGGAAAAACTTTTTATAGCGGGCAACGCATACGGCGCGGGGAAAACGCGCTTCAGCGTCGTTCGGTACGGGAATGTCGTCGGCAGTCGCGGCAGTATCATTGAGAAGTTGATATTAAATAGGGGCGCGCATACCGTGCATATCACCGACGAACGCATGACGCGCTTCTGGATAGACCTGGAACAAGCATTTCACATCGTCCTTTTCGCTCTGGAACACATGGAGGGAGGCGAGATATTCATACCCAAGGCGCTCTCGATGAAGCTCACGGACCTTTTCAAGCTTCTTGCGCCGAAGGCGAAGCGCAACATTATCGGCATCCGTCCCGGAGAAAAAGTGCACGAAGTCCTTCTGACGAAGGAGGAGGCGCGCCACGCGCTTTCTCTCAAGGACTACTTCGTGGTACTACCGGAACACGTCGGTTCATTGAATCAAAAAGAAGGTCTCCAAAAATTTCTGAAACAAGGGAAACGGCTCAAGCCGAACTACCATTTCACAAGCGACACGACCGCCAAGCGCATGTCGCAAAAAACGCTTCTCCGCATAGTTGGACGAATGGAAAAGGCCCTTCTTGGGCCATTAGCATGATTCCGTACTCCACCCAAGACGTGAGTGAAGCTGACGTCAGGGCTGTCGCGCGGGTGTTGCGTTCGGGGTGGATTACGCAAGGGCCTGCCATAGTTGCATTTGAAAAAGCCATAGCGAAAGAGGTCGGTGCGCGATTCGCAGTTGCCTTCAACTCCGGAACCTCCGCGCTCCACGCGGCATACTTTGCCGCAGGGGTGGGGAAAGGAGACGAAGTTATCGTACCGGCGCTCACCTTCGCCGCTACGGCGAACGCCGCCCTATATCTTGGGGCCAAGCCCGTATTTGCCGATGTTGACTCGTTGACCGGAAATATAAACAGCAAGGATGCGGCAAAAAAAGTCACCGCAAAGACAAAAGTGCTCGTTGCTGTTGACTATGCGGGAAGGCCCGCCGCGCTCCGCGAGTGCCGAGCTCTCGCGCGCGCACACCGGCTGGTGTTTATTGAAGACGGCGCGCAGAGCCTCGGCGCCCGCTACGCCGGCAAGCTGGTGGGTACCCACGCGGATATGACAATGTTCAGCTTTCATCCAGTCAAGTCAATCACGACAGGAGAAGGGGGTATCATTGTTACCGATAGCGAGAAGTTCTACCGGCTCCTCACCCTCTTCCGCAGTCACGGGATTACCCGCGACCCGCACGTTATTGAGAAGAAAGACGACGAGGGCGCGTGGCACCAGGAGATGCACGCGCTCGGGCACAATTACCGCATTACCGACATACAAGCGGCGCTTGGAGAAAGCCAGCT
>MFMI01000021.1:10885-26813 GCA_001783465.1 Candidatus Kaiserbacteria bacterium RIFCSPLOWO2_02_FULL_54_13 | reverse complement strand
CGGCTCGGCTCGTTCATCGCCAAGCGGCGCGCGGCCGCGCGGCGCTATCCGGCGTTGCTAAAGAATATTCCCGGACTCACCTTGCCGCCCCACGACGATGCGCGCACGAAGAGTGCGTGGCACCTCTATCCGGTGCACGTGCCGCCTCGGGCGCGCAAAGAAGTTTTTGAAGCGTTGCGCGCCGCGGGCATCGGTGCGCAGGTTCATTACCTGCCTGTCTACCTCCACCCTTTTTATAGGAAGCTCGGGTACACAAAAGGTCTGTGTCCGAATGCAGAAAAATTTTATGCGGGCGAGATATCCATCCCGCTGTTCGCCAAAATAACTCCTGCACAACAGAGGTTTGTCGCTGGTACGCTGAAGCGCATTCTCGCCTCGCTATGAAAAAAGCAAAAAACTATGCCAGCAAAAAAGGCACCGGGCAGAAGCTCTGGCAAAAGGCCAAGAAACTTATCCCGGGCGGGAACCAATTGCTCTCCAAGCGCGCGGAGATGTTCCTGCCGGAGCTGTGGCCGGCATACTACTCAAGAGCGAAAGGATGCGAGGTGTGGGACCTCGACGGCAATCGGTATGTTGATATGGGACGGATGGCGGTGGGGAGCTGTCTCCTCGGCTATGCAGACCCCGACGTGAACAGGGCAGTGAAGGATGCCGTTGACCGAGGTTCTATGTCCACATTGAACGCACCGGAAGAAGTGGAGCTCGCAGAGCTCTTGTGCGACATACACCCATGGGCGCATATGGTGCGCTTCGCGCGCGGAGGCGGAGAGGCGATGGCCATCGCGGTGCGCATCGCGCGCGCGCATACCGACCGCGATATCATCGCCTTTTGCGGGTATCACGGCTGGGCCGATTGGTATCTGGCGACAAATCTCGGCACGACCGACGGCCTCAAGGGACACCTGCTCGCCGGCCTGAAGGCAAAGGGCGTCCCGCGAGGACTGCGCGGGAGCATCCTGCCATTTCGTTACAACCATCTTGAAGAATTGGAAGCCATTGTGAAGCATGCCGGCAAACGGCTCGCGGCAATTGTCATGGAGCCGCTTCATAGCGAAGTGCCCACAGACGGCTTTCTTAAAAAAATCCGCGCCATCGCCGATAAAGCCGGTGCGGTACTTATTTTTGACGAAGTGTCTATCGGCTGGAAGCTTACCTACGGCGGGGCGCACCTCCTCTATGGCGTCAACCCGGATATCGCGGTCTTTAGCAAGGCGATGAGCAACGGCTTCCCCATGGCGGCAGTCATCGGGAAGCGTAAGGTCATGCAGGCGGCGCAGGACAGTTTCATCTCAAGTACCTACTGGACAGACCGTACCGGTCCCGCCTCCGCGCTCGCGACCCTGAAGAAGATGAAGAAACTCAATGTGCCGAAGCGCATCGCGCGAGCGGCCGCGCAGATGCGCGCGGGCTGGGAACGCGCGGCTAAAAAGCACGGGCTCAAGATTAAAGTCGGCGGGACGGTCCCCTATAACGCGTTCTCCTTCTTATATGGCGATGCACAGGCCCTCAAAACGCTCTTTACACAGGAAATGCTTGAACGCGGATTCCTCGCCTCAACTGAATTTAATCCATCCTGCGCCCATACGCCGACACACGTACGACGGTACACCAAAACGCTTGACGGTGTGTTCGCCGCAATTCGCACAGCGTTAGATACTAATTCTGTTCGTAAGCGCCTCAAGGGACCCATCGCGCACTCGCACTTCGCGCGCCTCAACTAACTGCCTGTTACACTGGGAAGATGCTTGGCGTACTTCTCGCCTCTGTCGGTAGCGCCTTTTCTGAACTCTCCGACTCCATCGGCAAGAAGCAAACGGCCGAACGCGCCTGTAGCCACTACACGCTCGGATTTCTTAGCGTTCTCGGCGGGGCGCTGTTTTTGCTCATTATAGGACTCGTACGCGACAACTTCATCTTCTCGCTCGCATCTCTGCCGACCTTCCTCCCGCGCCTTATGCTTGAGGTGCTCCAAGCGCACATCACTGTGCGCGCCATCGTGCGCGCAGACCGGAGCGACTTCGGTCCCATCCGCACGCTCACCATCCCGCTATTGTTCGCCGCTGACCTCGCGCTCGGCTACACCATCGGCACGCACCAGATACTCGGTATGGGAATTATTTTCGGGACCATACTCATCCTCCTCTCATACGAACGGTTTAAAACCAAGGGGCTCTTTCTACTCATCTTCACCGCGGTCAATGCCGCTATAACCATTTCACTATACAAATACGACATCACGCACTTCAACTCGGTTGAGTCCGAACAGTCAATCGTCTCCATCGTGCTGATGCTCTATTTCTTCATACTCGCCGTCGTGCGGGCGCACGAAAATCCCGTACAACTGTTATTCAAGCGAACATTCTTCGTGCAGGCGGTGTCGGGAGGCCTCGGTTCCGTTTTTGGTTCTTACGCGTATTCGTTTGCTCCCACCTCTATCATTACGGCGGCGATGCGCGCCTTCGCGGTGCTCTTCTCAATACTGTCCGGGAAAATGTATTTCAAAGAGCGCGGGTTCGTCGTCAAACTCCTCCTCTTCTGCGCTATTGCCGGAGGCCTCGTGCTCTTGGTGTAAGCCGAAGAGTGTTGTAATCTTGGCAATATGGATATGTTCTCAACGCCAATCCCGGAGTCGGTGATATATGAGGATGAAAAACTCTATGTTTGCTTAGCTTCATTTCCTATAACGAAAGGGCATTCTATTGTCGTGTGGAAAAAGCCAGTGCCAGATTTGAATTTGCTTGAGCGAAAAGAGTATGAATATCTGATGGATATTGTGGATATCATTCGAGGAGCACTTCTAAAAGTTTTACACGTCGACAAGGTATATTTGCTCTACATGGACGAAGCTCGGCATGTGCACTGGCATCTCGTTCCCCGATTTAATGAGGAAGGATTCAATGTTTTCTCCCACGAGCCAAAAGAAAATCACGACTTTTCTCTTGCAGAAAGTATCAAACACGAATTGCAACTGTATGTAAAAAAATAATGCCAGGAGATTCTCCTGACATTGATTTTACACGAGGCGCGGTCTAGTAGACCTTGTCCTTCAGTTCGTACCAGCGGCTGAGGACGCGCGGGTCGCCGTGCAGCTCCATCGTCATCCTGATGCGGTGGTAATAGGCGTTTGCCGCGATGCGAAGGAGCCGCTTCTTCTCCGTTTCGTCGGTTGCCGCAGTGGCGAGCGCTTCTGCCTCGTCAGCCACCTTTTTCGACAGTGCCATGGCCTCCTGCATCTTGCCGAGAGCGGGCAGGAGCAAGCCGCCCGTGTTCATCTGCGTGAAGAGCTCGCCGGCAACATCGCCGGCCTTTCGCGCCTCTGTCGCCGACTGTTCCGCGAGACCCAGAGACTTCTGGAGCGACGACTTAGCCTGCTGGTAGGCGGCCATGTGCAGTTCATACGTCATTTTACTGCGGGTTGCCCACGCATCTGGCGACGTGTCTCCTTCGAGTCGCATATTGAGAGTATCCGTTGCCACATTCATGCTCTTGTAGTCTTCGGCACGCCGGGCCTTTTCGATCGTGGACAATAACTCGTTGGTGTTCATTGGCTACTCCTTTTGGACGAAAACGGAAGAATCTTTCCCGTGAATATATAGATTGCACACCCGTGCAACCTTCTGGACAAAGTCTTGCATATTTGTTGCTCACTGTCAATGATGTGCTACCATTAAGCCATGAGGACGGTCGCCATTATTCAAGCGCGGGTGGGGTCAGTGCGGTTGCCGGGTAAGATACTGAAACCGCTACTCGGTGAACCAGTGCTCGCGCGAATGCTTGAGCGCGTGAAGCGCGCGAAGAAACTTGATATGATAGTCGTTGCGACGACGGACAGGCCAGAAGATGATGCGACTGCAGAGCTTGCAAAAAAGTGTGGCGTACAGGTTTTTCGCGGTAGCGAACAAGATGTGCTGGACAGATTTTACAGAGCGGCTACAGAAGCCCATGCGGACACGGTGGTGCGGCTCACGGGAGACTGCGTGCTCCATGACCCGCAGGTCATAGACGAGGTGGTAGAGAGGTTTTTTGGAAAAAAACTTGACTACACCAGCACGCCCGCCAACTACCCCGAAGGCCTTGATACCGAAGTTTTTTCTTTCTTTGCACTAGAGGAGGCGGCGAGCAAAGCGACAATGCCTTCGGAGCGCGAGCACGTGACGCTCTACATCAGGAATCATCCGGAGCGCTTCACGAGCGAGCCGTGGCAGGAAGGAGAGGGAGACAACTCGCGAATGCACTGGTCGGTGGATACGCAGGCCGATTTTGATTTTGTCACGAAAATATTTGAGCAACTATATCCAATAAACCAGAGTTTTACTAAAGACGATGTGCTTGTGTTGCTCGCCCGGCATCCGGAGCTTTTAGACATACACAACGTCGGCACGGGCTACGAAGGCCTCGCGAAATCACTGGAAGAAGATGAAAAGTTTAGAAAACACCATGAATAAATCCACGCTCGTACTCGGGACCGTTCAACTCGGCATGCCGTACGGACTCAATAATTCCCACGGCCAGCCGACGAAGGAAGAAGCGTTCTCAATATTGGATACGGCCCTCGCGAAGGGCATTGACACGTTTGATACCGCATATGCCTACGGTACCGCAGAAGACGTTCTTGGCGAATGGGTGCGCGAGCGTTCGCTCGCAAGCAAGGTCCGCATCATCTCCAAAATGAGGCCGCATGCGCTCAACGACTATCCCGATGGGACAAAAGCCAGTGACGTTGTGCGGACGGAGCTTGCAAAATCGCTCAAGCGGCTCGGTGTTGATTCTCTGGATGGCTATTTATTCCACTCGCCTCACTACATCTACTTGAGCCATATGGTAGCGGGGATGCAAAAAGCTAAAGATGCCGGCCTCATGAAGAATATCGGCGTGTCGGTTTATGATGAAGAAGAAGCCCTACAGGCGGCCGAGCTCGGCGTGGATTATGTGCAGGTGCCCTATAATGCGTTTGACCAGCGGCTGGACGCAACCGACTTTTTTGATATCACGGAGAAGAATAACGTGGCCGTCTTCGCCCGCGGCCCATTCCTGCAAGGGCTCCTGCTCATGCGGCCAAACGAGCTACCAACGCACCTTTTGTACCTGCGCCCGCACCTTGAGCGATTTATCGCCATCGCTACACACAACGGGTTGACCCAGGCTGAAGCGGCGCTCCGCTTTGTGCGCTCCGCGTGCCGCGCAGGCAATATCGTCTTCGGCGTTGACACCCTCGCCCAGCTCACAGAGGACATCAATATCACAAACAAACAGACGGTAAACAAAAGTAATCTCGCGGCTGAAATAAAAGAGGCCTTCGGCGATCTCAACCGCGGCGCCATCAACCCAAGCCTGTGGGGCAAAATTAAACAAAGTCGCGATTCTTGACGAAATAGAGTGGTGGTGTATAGTGCAACACGGGTAAAAATGTAACCGAGTCACATCACAAAAAGGGACTAACATGTTCAAGACGCTCTGTACGTGGGGGTATCGCATTGCCCTCACCACGCTAGTTGCATACGCGGTCTATTGCTACACGATAGGCGGTTGGGATTCGGTATTCCACAATATCGCGTACTACATACCGGCCGTCGCCTTATTCCTTATGTTCTCGGGCCAGGCCGATCTGCTCGAGAAAATTCGAAAAGGGGGCGAGGTCAACATCAAAGCGCAAGCGATCGACTTCACTCACTGGTTTCTGTTGCTCTTCATGCAGGTCGGCCGCTGGATGATGGGAGGATTTACCTTGTGGGCCTTCATCCTTATGGCTGTTTTGTTGGCCATCATCGGTTGGCAGGTAGGAGTAGGGATCGGGCGACAGTGGTATCCAAGTGTGGGAGAAAAGCGAGGAGGCATTGCAATGCTTGTGGCGTCTGCCATACTCGGCCTGGTTGCTGGGGCAGTGCGGCACGCCGATCCGTCAACTTTTGGTTGGGGGTGGATGCTCGAGACCACTACGGCGATCATCGCGACCGGCATTGTCGTCTGGGTGATAACGAATCACATCAAGACGATAGCCAAGAAGGCGTCAGACTACCCGCGCAGTTTCTTCCTTAAGGGCGTTTCCAACAACGTACTTGAGATCTGGGTGCTCATCCACCTCCTGAACCTCTCCTACACGGGGGGAGTATTTGAGGCATGGGCATCAAACGCCGGCTTTGCGTTCAACATCATCGTCGGCAACGCGATCTACTTCGTCTTCTACGGGCTCTGGGAGATCCATAGGACGCGACAGGCTAGGCGCGCGGTGCGGCAGGTCTAATTTCCCCTGGACACGTTCGGGGACGGCAAGGGCTTGGGGGGAAACCTCGAGCCCTTTTTCTTTGTTATGCTCTTAGCATGACTCCTGACACTATTATTGTTTTTTCAGCAGGAACGATTCCGTATGAAGAAAGCGGGCGAACACGCTGGCGCACCACCACGTACGACAACACCGACGCCTTCGGCACGCTCGGAGGCCGCGACCGCGTAGAGGCCGCCGCCCTGCTCGCCAAGAAATATCCCGATGCGTACATCGTCACCACTTCAAGAAGGGTCACGGGCGAACTCCCTGCACAAGCGGAGGTCTATGCTGGAGAAGTAGCCAGTTTAGGTGTCGCGCGCGAGCGCATCATAGAAGAGACAGAGTCAATAAACGCAGGCACCCAAGTCCAGGAGGCAGTGCGGCTCGCCACGGAGAAAGGGTGGAAGAAACTCGTTTTTGTTTTAAGTGGATTCCAGATTCCTCGCGTTAGGGCATTCTATGAACAAACGAAGAGTAATATCGTTGTGGATTTCGTCTCGTCAGAGTCGGTGCTCGCGGCGGCCGACCCCGCATTTGTCGAGCGGTTTGCGGAAATAAAGAGGACGGCCGCGTATCAGACCCGATTGACGTCCGAGGCGCGCGGACTGGCGGCGATTAAGGCAGGGACATATCAGAGCGCTCCCCCCGAAGACAAGCGCGAGCGCTAGGAGTACTATTGGAATATATATGAGAGAGAGGACCATCGTCATCACCGGAGTGTCGTCCGGCCTTGGGAAGGCCCTCTTTGATGAACTTCACAGCGTTGGTGAGCGTCTCATTTGTATATCCCGAAGATTTTTGGAAGAGCAGAAGGCTGGCGCGGGAGAAAACGTATCACTTCTCGCCTGCGACTTGAGCAAGAGCGGGGAGGTGGAGCGCACGATAGAGAAACTGCGCAAGCTCGTCAGAACCGGGGAGGTCATATTCATTGATAACGCCGCAATAATCCAACCCATCGGGTCGGTCGGTGCTCTCCAAAGCGGGCAGGTGAACGCGGCCGCAGAGACCAATTTCATAAGCCCGATACGCATCACGAATGCTCTGGCGGCGCTAATCGGTATACGCACGCTCACGGTCATTCATGTCTCGACTGGCGCAGCACGACATCCCATCGTCGGTTGGCCGCTTTACTGCGCGACGAAGGCTGGACTTAGGATGTTTTATGCGGTAGTGGCGGCGCAAGAGAAGAGTAGCGGGAGAATACGAGTTCATGAATTCGACCCGGGGATTATGGATACGCCCATGCAAGCAGTGATCAGAGAAGCAAGTCCCAACGAATTCCCACGTAGCGAAGAGTTCAAGAACTATAAAAAAGATCATGAGCTCTCCGACCCTCACACCGTTGCGAAGAGGCTCATTCGTGAGTATATACAGGTATGAAAATAGGAGTCCTCGCAGACATTCATGGGAACGATGTTGCGCTGAAGGCGGTACTTGCTGAAGTAGCGGACGCGGGCATTGACCACCTCCTTGTCCTTGGCGATTTCGTCGGATACTACTATAACCCGCACGACGTGCTCGCACAGCTCGCGAAATTCAAAACGACGATGATACGCGGGAATCACGAAACGATGATGGAAGTGTCGCAGACCGACGAAGAGGCGAAGGAAAAAATTCGGGCGAAATATGGCAGTGGCGTCGCCCTCGCGCTTGAAAAGCTTTCTACCGCGCAGGCCAAAGAGCTACTCGCGCTCCCGACGACATCTCGCGTTATGCTCGACGGCGTGACCTTCCTCTTGTGCCACGGCTCTCCTTGGGACACCAACGAGTATATTTATCCGGATGCGAGCGAAGAAGTACTCCGTAGATGTGCGGCTGAAGACGCTGACTTCGTGTTGCTGGGACATACGCACCGCCCGTTTGTGTATGCCCATGAAGGCACGGTGGTGCTCAACGCAGGGTCAGTCGGACAACCCCGCGACATAGGCAATTTGGCGGGCTGGGCGATTATTGATACAGCGAACCGAAGCGTTGTACAAAGGCGGACGATGTTTGATATACTTCCCGTGTTACAAGAAGCGCAGCGGATAGACCCAGCCGTGTCGTATCTTGCCGATGTGCTCACGAGAAAAAAATATGGAAAAATATAACGCCATACTGGTGACCGGCTGTGGAGGCGATATCGGCACCGGTCTCGCCCGTATCTTGAGAAAGGAGGGGCTCGCGCGCACGCTCGTCGGCTCGGACATACGACCCGACAATGCGGGGACATTTGTCTTTGATATATGCGATATCCTGCCACGCGTCAATGACCCCCGTTATTTTGAAGAAGCGGAGCGGCTTATCAAGAAATATACTATTGACGTGGTAATCCCGATGTCCGAGGCGGAGATACGTCTCTGGTACCGGAGCGGATATACCGAGACGTTTGCCGGCATCCCGGTCGTCATACCGAACAGCGAAGTGTTTGACGTCGCCATAGACAAGGTCGCGACGGCGGAATTCTTGAAGTCGCTCGGGCTCTTGTATCCGTGGACGATGTTGGTTGCCGACGGCACGCCGCGCGAGCTCCCCTGCATCGTCAAAAGTCGCGGTACGGGAGACAAAGGGGGCGTTGAGATTGTTGATGAATTTTCGGTCGCGTATTTCACCGCCAAGCGTCCGGGCAATATCTGGCAGGAGTATCTTGACGGCGAAGAATATACCGCCGGCGTCTACGGCTGTCTGGACGGAGAGATACGGACTATTGTTATGAAACGAAAACTTTCTGGAGGCATGACCGGCTACACAATGGGAGGAGAGGTGGTCGACGAGCCGGAGATAACGCGCGTGCTCACGGAATTGGCGAAAGCGCTCACACTCAAAGGGGGCATCAATGTCCAGTTGCGGTTGACCAAGAGAGGGCCGGTCGTGTTTGAGATAAACCCGCGCTTTTCCAGTACGGTGGTCTTCCGGCACAAGCTCGGATTCAAGGATTTGGTGTGGTCTCTGGAAGAAAAGAAGAGGCTCCCCGCTTCTCCGTATCTGCCGCCCAAAACGGGAACCAAAATCTACAAGGGATATACGGAATATGTTGAAGGAGTGCCCAATGAATTCTGAAATGAAGAACGCCGAAATCAAAATAGGCACACACGCAATCGGACCCGATAGCCCGGTTTTTATGATTGCGGAGATGTCGGGGAATCATAATCGCGACCTCGCACGCGCCCACGCCATCATTGATGCCGCCGCAGATGCGGGCGCCGACGCGTTGAAGCTCCAGACCTACACCGCCGACACCATCACGCTCAATTCTGACCGCCCGGAGTTTACGCTCACATGGCAGGGGAAGACCCGTACGCTCTACGAACTGTACCAAGAGGGAGCGACGCCGTGGGAGTGGCATGCGGAACTCTTCGCCCACGCGCGCGAGCGCGGCATGACCCCATTCTCCTCGCCTTTTGATACGACCGCCGTGGACTTTCTTGAAGAGCTCCACACCCAGCTCTATAAGGTCGCTTCGTTTGAAGTGGTGGACATCCCGCTCCTGGAGGCGATAGGGAAGACGGGCAAACCGGTCATCATGTCGCGCGGCATGTCTACGTTTGAAGAATTGGAACTCGCGGTCGCGACTCTGCGGGAGTCTGGGACCACGGATATCGTCATCCTCCAATGCGTGAGCGCGTATCCGGCGAAGCCGGAAGACATGAATCTCTTGACCATCCCATATCTCGCCGAACGTTTCGGCGTGCTCACGGGCCTCTCTGACCACACGCTTACCAACGACAGCGCTATCGCGGCAGTCGCGCTCGGCGCCCGGGCCATTGAGAAGCATATGACGGACGCGCGTGCCGAGGGCGGCGTTGACTCGGCGTTCTCGCTTGAACCGGCCGAGTTCGCGGCGCTCGTGAGGTCGGTGCGCACCGTTGAGGCGGCGCTCGGGAAACCGACCGACGCACGCGCGGTACGAGAGGAAGGCGAGACCCGATTCCGCAAGTCGCTTTTTGCGGCGGCGGATATCAAGCGGGGCGAAATTTTTACTGGGAAAAATGTTCGTTCGGTGCGACCCAGCATGGGATTGCCGCCCAAGTATTATCGCCAGATACTCGGCAAGCGCGCGGCACGGGACATTTCCTTCGCCACCCCGCTCACGTGGGCTCTCATTGAAGGCGGGCAACCGGGCGGCTCTTGACTCACGGGACCCTGCGAAGCAGGACGTAGTCAGCGAGGAGGAGTTCCGCGCTATCCAACATTGACTAATCAGTCATAGTAGTGCTACGTTACAGGCTGGTCACAACGTAGGTCGTGTTTTGTTGTTTCAACTGCAAGGGAGGCCATCATGGCTGGTACCGATACGACGCTGTTTAACTGCGTGCAGAAGCTTCAAGCAGTGTGTATTTTCACCGCTGACATCGTCTCTACCGATGAACCGCTTTACGCCAGTCTCCGTTGCCGCTCGGGCCGCGGACTTGAGCCGGACAGGACGGGTCCGGTGTTCAGCTACGAGCGCGTACTCGCCGCCGCGGCGCTCTACCGAATAAATCCGAGACTGAAGCTTATCCCCTCCGGCGGATTCACCAATCGCGAAGACCAGCAAGGCACGACCATCAGCGCTGTCGTGGCGTTCGAGCTCGAGCAGTTGGGTGTACCGCGAAGCGCGATCATCGAGGAGCCGCTTGCTTCTAGCACACAGGAGCAAGTAGTAAACTGTGCGGCGGTATCGCGGGAGAAGGAATGGTCCGCGGACCGCATTGCGATTCTCGCGCCGTCTTGGCAGTTCGAGCGCATAGTGGCTTTCCTGATAGTCACGCGGGATATCAAACCGTTCGCATTGGGGATTACGCGCTGTCTCCCGATGGAGCGGGCGCTTATCAACGAGGATCCGATCTGGGAGGGCCTCTTCGCGGAGTGGTACGCGATTCCTGCGGTGCGAGAAATGATGATGAAAGATGCACTGGGTGCCGTTCAGTTATTGACTGGCTATCACCCGGTGTACGGCGTAAAACCCTTCCGCGGGTTCCCCGACCCTCTCGCGTCCTGACGGGCCAGAGTTTAGTTGAACGTTCGGCTTTCGGCTCCCACAGGGAGCCGTTTCTTTTGGCGGCACGCGCGGGTTATAGTTACAGCAAGAACAAATATGAAAGATACACTGCAGACGCTGTGGAGCACGTTTGGGAAATACCGCTGGCATGTCGCAGGGCTTGTGATGTTCGGCATCCTAAGCCCCCTTCTTGAAGGCATCGGCATCAACGCGGTCATTCCGCTCGTATCATTTTTCTTGGGCGGTGGCGGAGCCGCGACGGACTTCGTCACAAGGACGATACACACCTTCTTCGCATTTCTCCACATACCGTTCACCTTCCGATACTTGCTTGTCTTCATATTCGGCCTTTTCATCACGAGAGCGATTTCTGTCGTCGCATTCGGTTATATCAAAGGATGGATTGGCGCAGACTTCCTCGGGAAAGAAAGCGAGGACGTACTTCGGCGAGCGCTCCTCTCGTCGTGGTCATTTTCGCTGAAACAGAAAATAGGCACGATGCACAACACGTTGGTGCGCGATGTCCAGCAGACCGGCGGCCTCTTGGGAGCCGTGACCCAGACCATACAGTCCTTCAGCGGCTTTCTTGTGTACCTTCTTGTGGCGATGAATATCTCGCCAGTGATGACGTTCTACACCATAGGCGGGGGAGCTGTCCTGCTATTTGTCCTGCGGCCGCTTGTGCGGCACGCTCGGCGCATCGGACACCAAACCGCTGGAGTTGAAAAGCAGTTTGCACAGTTCTTGAGCGAGCACATCATCGGGATGAAATCTATCAAAGCCGCCGGCGCAGAGCATGCCGCAATCAAGAGCGGCGTGGCACACATCCGCCTTCTGCGCCACCTTTCAATACGGCAGGGGTTCGTGAGTACTATAAGCTCAAGCCTTTTCCAGCCATTCGCGATTATCCTTGTCGTGCTACTTTTCTTACTGACCTATCACGCGCCAGGATTCAATATCATCTCCTTCGGCGCCTCTTTGTATTTGATACAAAAGATATTTACCTATCTTGAATCCGGACAAAACAGCATGCAGTCTATAAGCGCGCTCTTGCCCTACGTCAAGAACGTCGCGGCGTTCAAACGCGACCTTGACCTGCATAGAGAATCAACCGACGGGGACAAGCCGTTTGTCCTCGCCAGGAAACTCGTTTTTAAGGACGTTTCGTTTTCGTATGGCGAGGGGAAGCACGTCCTGGACGGCGCTGATTTCTCGATACCGGCGGGGAAAACGGTCGGGCTCGTCGGCCCTTCGGGCGCAGGGAAGACATCCATCGCCGACCTTCTCTTAAGGCTTTTTAAACCGAACGCCGGGTCATTGCTCCTCGACGGAGTACCGAGTGAAGCAATCTCGCTTCAAGAATGGCGCACGAATATCGGCTATGTATCACAAGATGTTTTCCTTCTCAATGACACCATTGAAGAAAATATACGATTCTATAATCAGGCAGTGACCGTTGAAGATATTGAGAACACCGCAAAGCAGGCGAACATTTATGAATTTATTAAAGGACTGCCCGAGGGTTTCAAAACGACGACCGGCGACCGCGGCGTTATGCTCTCGGGAGGACAGCGCCAGCGCATCGCGCTCGCGCGCGCGCTCGTTGGCACACCATCCCTTTTAATCCTTGACGAGGCGACGAGTGCGCTTGACCATGAGTCGGAAAAACTTATTCATGAATCCATTCGCGCGCTCCACGGTACCGTGACGGTGCTCATCATCGCACACCGCCCTTCCACCGTTGCCGAGGCCGACACGATTCTCGTTCTTAGCCGCGGTCGTATCATTGAACGCGGCACCCCGCAGCAGTTGCTCCAAGACCCCGCTTCGTACTTCTCCAAGATGCAGGGAGTCTCGTAGGCGTATGGTATAGTGGTGCATACTATGCAAAGTGGCGGCACCGCACAACAAGTCGCGCGATGGGTGGCGCTCGGGGCGCTCTTTCTCATTCCGCTCGCGCCACTCGTCGTCGCGAACAGCTATTTCTTCCCTTTCATCACCGGCAAGGCATTTTACTTGCGCATTCTTATTGAAATAGCGGTTGTGGCATGGGTCGTGCTCGCGCTTCTTGATAAAGAATATCGTCCGCGTTTCTCATGGATAGGGGCGGCCGCCATCGGCTTCGTCGTCTGGATGTTTATCGCCGACGCATTTGCGTTAAACGCGGTGAAAGCTTTCTGGAGTAACTTTGAGCGCATGGAGGGCTGGATGCTCCTTGTCCACCTTTTGGGACTTTTCTTCGCTATGAGCGCGGTACTGCGGGCGGAGAAAAAGTGGCGCGCATGGTTCCTCGCCTCGCTCGGAGTCGCAGTCATTATTTCCGGATATGCACTCTTGCAATTGAACGGCTCGCTCGCGATACATCAGGGTTCTGTGCGCATAGACGCGACACTCGGGAACTCTGCATACCTTGCAATCTATTTTCTTTTTAACATATTCATCGCGCTCTGGCTCGCGCTCACCGAGAAATATTCATGGCTGAAGTGGTCGCTTATCGCATTTGCAGTTATAGAGACGACACTTCTCTTCTATACCGAAACACGCGGCACGGTCATAGGGCTCATACTCGGGCTGACACTCGCGGCGCTTCTGACCGCGATTACGGCGGGGAAGAGCGCTCGCCGAGGAGCGGTAGGCGCCCTCGTGCTTATAAGCATCATTGTCGGCGGCTTCTATCTCTCACGCGACTCCAGTTTCGTACAAAATAACCATGCTCTTCAGCGCATTGCTTCTATCTCGCTCGCCGACGGTCAGACACGCTTTACCATATGGAGTATGGCGTTTGAAGGGGTGCGCGAGCGGCCGGTCATCGGCTGGGGGCAGGAGGGTTTCAATTACGTCTTCAACAAATACTACGACCCGTCTCTGTACAATCAGGAACCGTGGTTTGACCGGGCGCACAACGCTTTTATTGACTGGCTTACCGCCGGCGGCGTCCCGGCACTCTTGCTCTATCTCTCGCTCTTCGGTACGGCTTTCGCACTGCTCTGGAAGAGTCCAGAACTCTCGCGGAGCGAGCGGACGTTACTCACTGCCGCACTCGTCGGATATGCCGTCCACAATGTCTTCGTCTTTGATAATCTCTACTCTTACATTTATTTCTTCGCGATACTCGCGCTCATTGACTCGCAGGTCGCACGGCCTATTGAATGGTTTGAGAAGGCGCCCGAACTGCCGCCTCTCTACGGCACGACGTACGCGCTTCCCATCGCAGCCGTTGTTGCAGGCACGCTCATATGGTTCGTCAACATCACCGGCATGCAAGTGGCGGCCAAGCTCATCGCCGCGCTCTCGCCCTCTCCCGCCGGCGTTTCAGGAAATATCGCGATTTTTGAAGATATCGTGACACGTTCGCCATTTGCCCTGCAGGAAGTCCGCGAACAGCTCGTCTCCTTTGCCGCGTCGGTTGCACAAAGTTCTCAAGCGACAAATGAAGAGAAACAAAAGGCGGTCATGCTCGCTTTCAACGAAATGCAAAAACAAGTTACCGCGTATCCTCTTGACGCACGCGAACATCTCCAACTCTCATACGTCTATCGCGTCGCCGGGGACAATGCGAATGCTCTGAAGGAAGTCCAGGCGGCCATACTCCTCTCGCCAAAGAAAGAAGGGTTCTGGACTGAGGCGGGTACGATTGAGTGGAACTTGGGCGATATGAAAGCGGCGCAAGAATCCTTCAATACCGCGTATATGCTTGGTCCACAGTTCCAGAACCTTGCTCTGTACGCCATCGCCGGAAACATCGCCGCAGGCGACCAGGACAGTGCCGACACAATCATGCTCGCCGTCTTCGGCACCACAAATGTAGATAGCGACCTTCTCTCAATCGCGTATTATCGCGCGAAGGACTGGCCGCGCCTCATCGGCATATGGAAATCGCGCGCGGAAAGGCCGGATGCAACTATTGAAACACGGTTCTCGCTCGCGGCGGCTTATTATGCGGCCGGTGACAAAACAAACGCCATTGCAACAATCAACGTCATAGTCGCGCGATATCCGGAGGCGGCCGCCTCGGGCGCCGCGGCCATCAAAGAAATAGAAGGGAAATGAACCCCGTTAGAAGATGAATCTCCAGGAACACATTCCACTCGCACCCTTCACGACATTTCATATCGGCGGACCGGCACGATTCTTTATCCTCGCGCAAACGACCGACGAGGTCATACAGGCGCTCGCATTCGCACGCGAACGCTCGCTCCCATTGTTCGTACTCGGCGGCGGCTCAAACATATTGGTTGCCGACAATGGTTTTGACGGGCTCGTGCTCGCCGTGCGCATCCCCGGCATTACGTCAGAGAATCGTGACGGATATGCATCGGTGACTGCGGGCGCCGGCGTCGTGTGGGACGAACTGGTTGCGTGGGCCGTTAGACGCGGGTTCGCAGGCTTTGAATGCCTCTCTGGTATTCCCGGTACAGTGGGCGGCGCAGTCATCGCTAATGTGGGAGCCTATGGAGCGCAGTGTAGCGACACGTTTGTGAGCGCAGAGGCGCTTGACCTACACGATAACGGGGCGCCGAAAGTTCTTACCAAAGATGAATGTCGCTTCACATATCATGACAGCCTGTTTTGCCGTGAACCGGGACGGTATCTTGTTGTACGCGCTACATTTGCATTACCAACGAACGGTGCACCGAGGTTCGCGTACAAGGACAATCGCTTTGACCTGTCGGCGCTCGCTACGAAGAACGGCCGTCCCCCGACGC
>MFMI01000021.1:7010-10812 GCA_001783465.1 Candidatus Kaiserbacteria bacterium RIFCSPLOWO2_02_FULL_54_13 | reverse complement strand
GCGCAGGGTCATTTTTCCATATGCCATTTGTATCCCCACAGCAATACGAGCATGTGAAGTCGCGCGCCCGCGCTCTTGATGCGGAAAAAGAAGAGCGTCTGCGCCCGTGGGCGTGGGAACAGCCGGACGGTTCGTATAAATTGGCCCCCGGATTTCTGCTTGAGTACACTGAATTCCAAAAAGGACACGTGCGCGGGGCGGTCGGGATATCGCCGAAGCATACGTTGGCGATTATTAATGTCGCCGATGCGCGTGCGAGCGATGTTGCGGGTCTCGCGCGCGATATGTGCGACGCGATTGAAAAGATATTCGGCGTTCGCCTTGAACGCGAAGTAAAGTATGTCGGTTTTGAATGAGTTATCCACACATCGTAATTTTTTCTCACACAAAAAGTGCGTAACGCGCGATAATGATACATAGAAACGTTTGTCCCAAGCATCGTCGAAGGACAAGCGGGTCGACATATCAGCTGTTAATTTTAATTCGCAACCACCATGGCAAAAAAGCGTAAGGCCGCGAAGAAGCGCAAGGCTGCAAAGCGTCGCCGCTAGTTTCGAAAGGAAAAATCCCCCATGAGATAGGCGAAGCCGCCATCTCACGGGGGATTTTTCTATTTTTAGTGGTATACTGCGCGCACAATGCTTGGGCTCTCCCGCCTTTTCTCCAAGAACCAATCCGTGGCCTTCCTCCGGGCCGCGGCATCCGTCGTTGCGGCCGTGAACGGGCTTTCTGAAGAAATTGCCGCGCTCTCTGATGAAGCGATACGCATGCGGCTCGCAGAGGTGCGCGTTCGCACGAAAGAGGTTGGCGCGGCGTCCGAGGACGGCCTTCCACTCGTGTTCGCGCTGGTACGAGAGGCGGCATATCGCACGCGCCGCGAACGTCATTTTGATGTACAGCTTATCGGAGGTCTCGCGCTCCTGCGCGGCAGAATCGCCGAAATGCGCACTGGCGAGGGCAAGACGCTCGTCGCCACATTGCCGGCAGTCTTCCATGCACTCTCCGGCAAGGGCGTGCAGATTGTTACGGTCAACGATTATCTTGCGCGCCGCGACACGACGTGGATGGGGCAAGTGTATGACTATCTTGGTCTCACCGTCGGCGTTGTCACATCAACCGGCGCGTATCGTTACGACTCGTCACACGTCTCTCAAGAGGAGGCAAAAGAATTAGACAGCGAGCGCGACGCGGAGGGTTCGTTCAAAGTTTTTTACGATTACTTGCGGCCTGCGAGCAAGTATGAAGCGTATGCCTGCGACATCACCTACGTCACCAACAACGAGCTCGGCTTTGACTACCTGCGCGACAACACCGCGTACGACGCATCGCAGATAGTCCAGCGCCCGTTCCACTACGCTATCATTGACGAAGTTGATTCCATCCTCATTGACGAAGCGCGCACGCCGCTCATCATCAGCGGACCGGCGGGCGACTCGCAGAATCTCTACGAGCGTTTCGCGGGAATCGTCCGCAGTATGGAGGAGGGCGGAGATTATTCTGTTGATGAGAAGCAGAAAGCGATTCAGATTACCGAGGCGGGGATGCGAAAAGCCGAAGTCGCGCTCGGCTTGGAGAATCTCTATACCGAAGGGGGAGTGAAGTATGCGCACCATCTGGAGACGGCCGTGCGTGCAAAGGCGCTCTTTCAGAAAGATAAAGAATATGTAGTACGCGACGACGAAGTCGTCATTGTGGACGAGTTCACCGGCCGGCTCCAGCCCGGCCGCCGCTGGTCAGAGGGTCTCCACCAGGCGATTGAGGCGAAAGAAGGCGTCACCATTAAAGAAGAGACCCGCACCTACGCGACCGTGACGTTCCAGAACCTCTTCCGGATGTACAAGCGGCTCGCCGGCATGACGGGCACCGCGCTCTCCTCTGAAGAAGAGTTTTATACTGTGTACGGGCTTGATGTGGTCGTCGTGCCGACCAATAAGCCCTCGGCGCGCAAGGACCATGACGACCTCATCTTCCAAACGAGCGCCGGGAAGTATCGCGCCGTCGCGCGCGCGGTGAAGGAGCGGCACGATAAGGGACAGCCGGTCCTCGTCGGCACCGTCTCTATTGAAGACAACGAAACGGTGAGCGCCTACCTCTCCGAGGCACAGGTGCCGCACGAGGTGTTGAACGCGAAGAACCATGAACGCGAAGGCGAGATTATCGCCGAGGCGGGGAAGGAGGGCCGCGTGACGGTCGCGACCAACCTCGCCGGCCGCGGTGTGGACATCAAGCTCGGCGGCGCGCTCGCGACTCCGGAGATGCGCGCCTCGGTCTTAGAAAAAGGAGGCCTCATGGTCGTCGGTACCGAGCGGCACGACGCGCGCCGCATTGACAATCAGCTCCGCGGCCGCTCCGGCCGCCAAGGAGACCCGGGTGAGACGCGCTTCTATGTTTCGCTAGAAGATAAGCTTATGCGCGTGTTCGCCTCCGAGACCCTGAAGAAGGTGATGGGGCGCTTCGGCATTCCCGAGGACGAGCCGATTGAAAGCGCGATGATTACGCGGTCTCTGGAGACCGCCCAGGGGCGCATTGAGGGATTCAACTTTGACTCGCGCAAGCAGGTGCTCGCCTACGACGACGTGATGAATACCCAACGCCTCGCCATGTACGCGCGCCGTCGCGCCGCGCTTCTCGGGAGCAACGAAGAAGTAGAAGAACTCATCCTCACGCTCCTCGGAGAAGGGGAGGAGGGTCGTGCCGCGTTTGATACGAAAAAGAGCGAATTCGGCGACGAATTCGTTCCGCACCTGCGCCGCCTTCTCCTACAGGTCATTGATACGTTCTGGCTGGAGCATCTTGAGACGATGGACTATCTGCGGCGCTCGGTATCGCTCCGTGCATACGGCCAGAGAGACCCGCTCATTGAATACCGTCGCGAAGGGCTCATGCGCTTCAGACAGTTGGAGGAGAATATTAAGGCGGCGGTCGCCGGAGCTCTCCCCCGTTTGATACGCGCAGACGATGCGAGGATTCGCGCAGAAGAAGAGAAGACGCGCGCCGCGCTCGTCGCCGCCGGGAAAGAAGAAGGAGGTGCACCGGCACCCATTAAAAAAGCGTCCGGTCCCGGCCGCAACGATATCGTCACCATCAAGAAGGGGAGCGAAACGAAACAAATAAAATTCAAAAAAGCCGAACCAATGCTCAACGAAGGATGGACCATCGTTGAGTCATAAGCACGAAATCCGAAATTCGAAATACGAAACAAGCACTAAAATACGAAATGACAAAAACAGAGAAAAAGAACGGATACGATTTGGAAGACAGGACATTAAAATTTGCGGGTGATGTACGAGCGTTCGTGCGAGAATTGCCACGATCAATCGCCAATCGCGAGGACTCCAGCCAAGTAGTGCGTTCTTCTGGTTCAGTTGGCGCGAACTATATTGAGGCCAACGAAGCGCTTAGCAAGAAGGATTTTCTTATGCGAATTAAGATTTCTCGCAAGGAGGCGAAAGAAACTGCTTATTGGTTAAAGCTGATTGATACGGGCGACAAGACGTCTCTCGATGAGAGACGAAACGCATTGCATCAAGAAGCGCGTGAGCTTATGTTTATATTGAGCTCCATCATGAGAAAGTTTGAATCCTAGTTTTTGATTTTCGGTTTTAAATTTGTTTCGGATTTCGTGCTTCGGATTTTCACCTGTGGTAAGGTGGTGTAATGGCGTTTGTTGATGAAGCGAGGATATATGCGGAGTCGGGGAAAGGCGGCGACGGCGTCATCCGCTGGTTGCGCACCAAGGAGTCCGCGCGCGGCGGGCCCTCCGGCGGCGACGGCGGCAGAGGCGGCGATGCGGTACTCCTCG
>MFMI01000021.1:5625-6988 GCA_001783465.1 Candidatus Kaiserbacteria bacterium RIFCSPLOWO2_02_FULL_54_13 | reverse complement strand
GCGCACTATCGTTACGAGAAAAAATTTCATGCAGAGGACGGCGAAGCCGGTAAGAGCGAACTTAAGCACGGCAAGAACGGCGAAGATATGTTGCTTAAAGTGCCTGTCGGCACGGTCGCGCGCATCGTGCAGACGGGAGAAGAATATGAGATTACCAAAGAGGGAGAGCGTGTTGTGCTGTTTCGCGGAGGCAGGGGAGGGCTGGGCAATGCGCGTTTCAAGAGTTCCACCAAGCAGAACCCATTTGAACGAACGCTCGGGAAGCCGGGGAAGGGTGGGGATATCCAATTAACCTTGAAGCTCATCGCGGACGCAGGGCTCATCGGCCTGCCGAATGTCGGTAAATCTTCGCTTCTTAACGCGCTCACCCGAGCTAAGTCTAAAGTCGGCGACTACCCGTTTACAACCCTAGGGCCGAACCTCGGCGATTTCTATGGTCACATTCTTGCTGACATCCCCGGGCTGATAGAGGGCGCCTCGTCTGGACGAGGCCTCGGAATAAAATTTCTCAAGCACGTTGAACGCACAGGAGTTCTCCTGCATCTCGTCTCTGCCGACCAAGATGACCCTCTCGTGGCATATAAGGAAGTGCGAAGAGAGATAGAGTCCTTCGGCCACGGCCTTGTCCTGAAGAGAGAAATAGTCGTTTTGTCGAAAACAGACCTCGTTTCTCCCGAAGTATGCAAGGCGAAGGCACAATTGCTCGAGCAGGAGACCGGCCCGCTTCGCCGAAGCCCTAGCGAGGCGAGCAGGGAAGTGCTCCTTGTGTCGATGAATGACCCCGCTATACTAAAAAAGTTTGCAGACCAACTCTCGAAAATACTGAAGCACGAAGCACGAAGCACGAAATCCGAAACAAATAAAAAATAGGCAGAAAACGAAGAAAAATAAGTCCGTATTGTTTTGAATTTAGAATTTTGGTGCTTGTTTCGGATTTCGTGCTTCGGATTTGGTGCTTTTAAAGGTTTGGGGTATTCTTGTGGCATGTACCGCCCGACGATAGGCCTAGAGATACACGCAGAACTCACAACGCGCACCAAGATGTTCTGCGATTCGGCGAACGATCCCGACGAAGCGCGGCCGAATACGCACGTCTGCCCGGTCTGTCTCGCGCATCCGGGCACCCTGCCGGTGGTGAACCGCGAAGCGGTGAAGCATATCCTGCGCATCGGTACTGCGATCGGCGGCGCGATTGCGGATTTCAGCGAGTTTGACCGCAAGAGTTATTTCTATCCGGACATCCCAAAGGGCTATCAGATTAGCCAGTATATCCACCCGCTTATCACTGGCGGAACACTCGCCGGTGTGGCGGTTACCCGCGTTCATCTTGAAGAGGATACCGCGCGTTCCATCCACTCGGGCG
>MFMI01000021.1:737-5616 GCA_001783465.1 Candidatus Kaiserbacteria bacterium RIFCSPLOWO2_02_FULL_54_13 | reverse complement strand
TCATTGATTTCAACCGCGCAGGCATCCCGCTCATGGAGCTGGTCACCGAGCCAGTCATACATGATGCAGAAACAGCAGGAAAATTCGCCAGAGAATTACAACTCCTCTTGCGCACACTCGGCGCTTCTGAAGCGAATCTGGAGAAAGGCGAGATGCGCATAGAGGCGAACGTGAGCGTTGCTAGGCACGAAGCACCAAGCACGAAATCCGAAACAAATTCAAAACTAGGCACAAAAGTGGAGGTGAAAAACCTCAATTCGTTCAGGTCTGTGGAGAGGGCGATCGCGTTTGAAATACAGCGCCAAACCGCCCTTTTGGAGAAGGGCGGGAGAGTGGTACAAGAAACGCGCGGGTGGGACGAGGCGAAACAGGAAACCTTTCATCAGCGTTTCAAAGAGGGGAGCGCCGACTACCGCTACTTCCCAGAGCCGGATTTGCCGAAGCTCTACCTCTCCGAGATACCCGAATTCGCACCGGAGGCGATACGCGCATCCCTGCCGGAATTGCCATGGGAGCGCCGCGCGCGGTACCAGTCGCTTGGCATCAGAAAAGAGTACATTGATGTTGTTTTACAGAATGATATTCTTGAACCTTTGTTTGAGAAGATTATTGAACAAGCTCCAGATGATACTGCGTTCATTGCTCTTGCGGCTAACTACCTCATTTCAGATCTAGCAAGTCTCATTCAGGAACCAGTTCCCCCGCATGTTTTTACAAAAGAATTTGCAGATGCTTTTACGGCACTCATACGAATGACAAAAGACGGTGAGATATCCTCTCGCGGAGCAAAGGACATACTTATTGAAATGTACACATCGGGAGAAGGCCCAGAAGGAATAGCCCAAAAGCATAACTTGTTTCAGATACACGACACTTCAGCACTTTCAGCTACTGTGGACACCATACTCGCAAGAGAGGAGAAAGCCGTAGAGGAGTACAAGAGCGGCAAGCAGGCGGCATTGCAATACCTTATCGGTAAGGCTATGAAAGAGAGTGGCGGGGCAGGGAATCCAGAGAGTCTCCGCAAGCTTATCGTAGAGAAGCTCGGTTAAGTTATACACAGCTCTTCCCTGCTAGCCGAGATATGGCTATACTATTGGTATGGACGAGTTGCTTATAGAGGACAAGAAATACGTATCGTCAAAACGAGCCGCGAAGATGACCGGATATGCAAAAGACTATGTCGGACAGCTCTGTAGAGAGGGGAGGGTGCCGGCGCGCCTCGTCGGACGCAGTTGGTATGTCTTGGAGGCGGCAATTCAGGACCATCGCTTTGGTCAGCCCAAAGAAGAAGTAAAGCCAGGACCGGCGGGCTCGCCGACGTGGGAATCTCCGCGATATGAGGCGTCTCCTAGCGAGATACTTCCGCCTATAAATCAATTACGAGATGCAAGGGTACCAGAGACTCCAGAAGAACAAGCAAAAGAAGAAGGTGTGGACGAAACCCAAAAGAACCTACAGGAATCCTGGCAGACGTGGTTTAACAATTTTGATGCCGCAGTGAATACCGGGCATATAGCCATGACCGAACAACCCGAAAAAGATATCGAGAAGGGAGAAGAAAATGCCATTTCTATACCGATTCATACGATATATCGGCTTCCGCCTGAAGAACTTCTGCCCCGCAGGACTGTCATCACTGATATTAAAGAAGGACAAGAGAACCGATTGATGTCAGAAGAAGAGACAAGGCCAGCAAGATTAAGCAAGGGGGTGATAGGAGCGATCAGAATGACCAGCATATTGATTGCGGCTGTTGCAGTGGTAGTAGCTGTTGTCGGGAGCGGGTATTTAGATAAATATTTGATATCGAATAGCCAAGCTAGAATAATTTCAGGAGTAATACTCTATAATAAATAGCGTACATTAGACTTTTCTTGTCTTGTATAAACGAGCTCTTTATTTACCATTTTCTACCAATTTTTATAAAAAAGAAACGTACGTATACCTAAACTAGTAAATAAGTGACACTGCAGATGAATTTTATATCTCGTACAAGGCAATCCTAGAGCTCTAATGTGGCTCTAGAGCGTTTTATTTAAAATAATGCCGATTTAGACTGCTGTAGAAAATGCTCGTTGCTATAGGGCATCTTTTCTTCATATTTGACCGGACATAGTTTCTTATAACCATTTGAGGTGATGAACCGCTCCTCCGCGAGTGATTTTATTTATAAAAATCTTATCCACAGACGTTATTAGTTGATGCTGAAATAGTCGCGTATTATTTAGTTAATTCGGTTATCCGACATGAATGCTCTTTACTCCAAAAATTTAATCTCCACAAAAGAAGCTGCAGAGCTCTCCGGGTATTCCGCAGATTATCTCGCGCGCCTTGCGCGCAGAGACGAAGTCAAAGGGACGCAGGTCGGCCGGACGTGGCTTGTGGAGCGTGAATCGCTTCTGCGTTTTATGAAGAAAAACGGGCGGAGCAAAAAGGAGCTTGCTGGCCTCGTCTCCACGAAAGAAGCGTCCAAGCTTTTCGGATACACGCCGGACTATCTTGCACGACTCGCGCGCAATGGCGACGTCAAAGGAATGCAGGTCGGCCGGACGTGGCTCGTGGAGCGTGAATCACTCGCGCAATTCCTAAGGACGCTCGACGAACGTAAAGAAGCGCAGGCGCGCGCGCTCGCGCGCGCGCGCGAAGCAGAATATCGCGAGCTCCATTCTCCTCTGCGCGGCGTCAAGAGAACGTTTTCAAAGCCGCTTCCAATACCGCCGTTTAATGTCACAAGACATATCGGACATCGGGTGTCCGAGAGAAACATTGGGAGAAGCTCATTGCATACGCATGTTCTGGCGCTTCTAATCGCATTTGCGGTCATCACTTCCAGTGCATTTGTCGCAAAGGCAGGAGTACCAGAACTCGCAGCGCGTACGGGCGAAATCATAGGAGAAATTTCTTCCGGGTTCAATGATACCTTCGGCGATATACCGTCGCGCATCGCAACAAGAATTAATGCAGCAACAATTACGATGCACACGGTGTCCAAGCACGTTGCGAGAGATAACTCGCGCATATTTGCACAAAATACGTTCCCATTTTTCATTGCATTCAATTTCTCATCGTTGCAGATGCCGATTGAGAATAGCCGTCATGTGTCGCGCACAACGCTTGTCCCGCGTTCTCTACCCGCTCAAACCGCGCCAACTACGATTGAGAAGATGCGCATTGTGGCAATCGGCGCATACGCGCTCGCCACACACCCGTCGCGTGTCGCGGACTCGCTCGCGCGCGCGTACGTCGCGATTGGCACGAATGTGTATGCCGCCATCGTTACGTCGCTTTCTTCATACCACTCACTCGTGGAGAAGTTCGGCGCGCAATCACTCAACCTCGCCGCTGTCGTGCGTGACACGCTCGCAGACGCTCCGGAGTTTGTTGAAAGGGTGAATCTCGCTTTCGGTACGGCGATTATTGATGCGACGCATATGGCGATACGCGCTGATGTTGCGTTCGCATATGCGAGTGCAGAGGTAGCGCCCCGAAGCGCTCGCGCGGCGGTTGCGCTCATTGGAGGAGCAGGCGACTTGCTCGTAAACGTTGCTTCACGCGCGCCCTCGTTTGCTACTACAATCTTCCTTCGCACAACCGAAGTGCCGGCGCACATTGCTCCCGTGATTGCAGAAGCCGTATTCAATGCCGGGTACGAAGCGTCCGCCAGACTCATCACTCTCACGGGCACGGTTTCCAGACAGTATCTCGCCCTCGTTTTCGACACCGGCCGTCTCGCATATGATGGTGTGGCGAGCTCCCTCGCCCTCGCTTCTGCCAGCTGGCAGGCGATAGCCGCGGCGCCAATTGTCTTTGAAGACGTCTATCTCGATACGCTCGGCAGAGGGGCATTTATCCTTGGCTCCCTTGACTCTCTTGTTCGCATGCCGGAAATCGCCGCGGTGATTACTGCCGTACAACCCACGCTCACGATTGGCGAACAAGTAGCGCTCGCCACCTACGAGACGATTCACGGTTTCTTTACGTCTGTAGGCCGCATGCTCGCGAGGCTCTTCGGGCCTCTGCCGATGTATGTACAGCTGACTCCCAGTACCCGGCGCACAGTCACCATCGTCGCGACCTCGACTGTCAGTAGAATACTGGTGATTGAAAACACGTCGTCATTGCCGAGAGACTCAATTGTCTACCAGACAACGGTCGGCATTTCGCCGAATGTCATGAACCAATCACTCGCCTCTCTCCGCACAGAAATTCTTGAAGTCATCGCCAGGATGCCAGCTCCGGAGAGGACCATTTCTCGTGGCAGTCAATGGGACTCGTCCGGCTCAAACATTTCTTATACAGCCGGCTTTGTCGGTATCGGGACGGAATCTCCTAGCGAGGCGCTATCGGTAACGGGCAACGGACTTTTTTCTGGAAGCGTTACCGCCTCATCGCTCGCTCTCTCGTCTGCGCTCCCGGTCTCTTCTGGCGGTACCGCTTCCACAACTCTCGGCGGCATTCTTGTTGGCAACGGCACTTCAGAAATAAAATCTCTCACTGTCGGGACGAATCTCACCTTTGATGGAACAACTCTGGACGCAACTGGCGGCGGCACCGGCATCGGCACCGTCTCCACCTCTACCAATGAAACCGCCGGGCGCCTCGCATACTGGACAACGACAAACGGCACACCCGCAACACTCGGAGAAGTATCAACAACCACGCTGACTTTCTCTGGTCCTTTCAGTGGGTACGCGGCACTCGGCACGCTCGTAAGCGGCGCTGACTCCACCGTCACCTGGACCGGCCTTGCAACCACCACCGCACTCTCGCAAGGCAATCTTCTGTATTCCTCAAATGGGACAGCCGGCGTGACGAGCGTTGCCACCTCGTCTCCGGTGGGAACGTATCCGCTCCAAATCTCTGGTGCCGGCGCACT
>MFMI01000021.1:0-680 GCA_001783465.1 Candidatus Kaiserbacteria bacterium RIFCSPLOWO2_02_FULL_54_13 | reverse complement strand
GGCCGGCACGCAGACGTTCACCAACCCCATCAGCATCAGCACACTCTCCGGCCTCGTCGGCGTCAACTCCGGCCTCACCTACGCGGTCTCCACCAGCTCGCTCAACATCGGCGGCACGGCGAGCAACATCACGGGTATCGCCGCAGTTGCCAATGGTGGCACTGGCTGGGCCAACATAGAGACCGGCGCCATCCCGTACGGAGCGGGAACAGGAGCCCTTTCAACAACAACCCAGGGGACGGGCGGATACGTCCTCTCCTGGAGCGGCGGCACCCCCGCCTGGGTAGCGACCTCCTCCATCAACAACGGCGTCACCAGCATCACCGGCACCTACCCAATCGTCTCCACGGGCGGCGCCACCCCCGACATTTCATTCAACGGTCTCTCCACCAGCACTGCCGCCGTCATCGGCAACATTCCATACTTCTCCGGCGTGAACACCTTCGCGAACGTCGCCACCACGACTGCCACGCTCGGTTCCGAGTTTGCATACTCTGGCACCTTCGGTTCGCTTCTCGGCGGGACAAGCGGTTCGCTCACGCTTGCGACCAACGGCACCGCCCTCGGGAAGCTCGAGCAGATAGCGGCCAACACGCTCCTCGGGAACTCGACCGGCGCCCTCGGGGATGTCACCGCCATTGCCACCTCCTCCCTCAACATCGGCGGCAACGCCGCCACCG
>MFMI01000020.1:11918-18557 GCA_001783465.1 Candidatus Kaiserbacteria bacterium RIFCSPLOWO2_02_FULL_54_13 | reverse complement strand
TCGCGGCGTTGGCGAGGGCGTCGGCATCACCATTCTCCTCGCGCGGGACGTGGGTGAAGGTGACGGTGCCGAAGGCGCCCGCCACCTGCGCGAGGCGCGCCTGCTGCTCCTTCATCACCGGATTCCTCACTTTGTACTGGCCCTTCATCTGCTTCACCACGAGCTCGCTGTCCATCTTCACCTCCACTTCCGTGAGCTCGTGCTCGGCGGCTGGCACGAGCTTCAGAAGCTCCTCAAATGCGAGAATCACCGCCTCATATTCGGCGTAGTTGTTGGTACGCGTACCCAAGAATTGCGAGACGCTCGCGACCGACATGCCGAACTCGTCGCGCACTATCGCGCCGGCCCCGGAGGGGCCGGGGTTCCCTCTCGCGCCCCCATCGGCATGGATGGTGAATTTCATTCCGCTTACTATACCCCACGATTAGCCCACGCGCTTCTCGTGGGCTTTTCGTTTCTATACCAAGCGGATGTCCAGAAGTCGCAGGCGGACGGGGTTGGTGCGGGAGAAGGTGTCGCGCTCAATGTGCGCCAACATATTCACTCGACTGTCGCGCGTGAGCGTACTCGCTACACGCGCGGGCGCGCCTTTTACAAAAAATGTCACTGCATCTATGCTTGCCCCGTTTGAAATCTGATTTCTAATGGGGCTCCCATTTCCTTCATTCACCTCAATTTTTAATTTCAAATGTTCTTCGCCTTTCCCAAAGCGTGAAATCTCTCTCACAGAGACATCACGCAACAAGAACACCGGTTTAGGATTGTCAATGCCGAAAGGGGCGAGCTGTTCTACCTCTTTGAGGAAGCGCGGATGTATTTCTTCTGGCGTGAGCAATGCATCTGCATGCGAGGAGAGGTCGTCTTCAATAATTGAACCTTTCAGAAGTTTCTCCTGCGCTTCCACCAAGCGGTCTTCTAAGAAAAATACTTCGGTATCGCGCACGGTGAAACCGCCTGCATTAGAGTGCCCGCCAAATTCTTCAAAAATATTTTCAGCCGCGCGCATCAGTTCTAAGATATGCGTCGCGCCTCCACTGCGTACCGAACCTTTCAGTCTTCCAATTCCCTGCCTGCCGGCAGGCAGGCCTTCTCGCCCCCAGAGGAATACCGGCCGCTCATATTCGTCTGCGATATTTCCCGCGACGAGACCGAGGAGCGCTGGTCGCCACTCGGGATCTCCGAGCGCAATAATACTGCGAGACTCACCGCGCTCCTTCACGCGCGTGTGCACCGCGCGCGTGATAGCGCCCGCCTCTGCCTTCCTAGCCCGATTCGCCTTCTCTAGTTTCTTCGCGAGCAGGTCGGCCTCGTTTTCGTCAGTGGTGATGAAGAGATTGAATGCATCGCGCGCATCGCCCATTCGGCTCGCCGCGTTGACTCTCGGCGCAATCATAAAGCCGACGTCGTCTTCGGTAATCGCTCTCTGCTCCACCCGCATCCCGCGGAGCAATTTCTGGAGTCCAATCCGAGGCGACTTACGCATCACCTTGAGCCCGTAGGTGGCGAGGACGCGATTCTCGCCGACGAGCGGGACCATATCCGCGATGGTGGCGAGCCCCACCATATCCAGGAGCCATTTCTCCTGTCCGTCTGGTATCCGGCTTCTGATGTCTGGTGATATAGCCAAGGTAGCGCACACAAGCTTCCATGCGACGCCCGAGCCGCAGAGACTCTTAAAGGGGTACGTCTCATCCGGCCTTGTCCCGTTAGAGGTGCTCGCCGAAGACGAGCCAGACACCGAAGGTGTCTTATCTCTAACGGGACGAGCGTTTGGGTTCAAAATGGCGAAGGCATCCGGCAATTTTTCTCCGGGGAGATGGTGGTCAGTGACGATGACTTCCATACCAAGCTCGTTCGCACGCGTGACCGGCTCGATGTCAGTAATGCCGGAATCCACCGTGACGACGAGTGTCGTTCCACCCCTCGCGAGCTTCTCAATGCCTCCAACATTCATGCCATACCCTTCGTCATGACGGTGTGGAATATAATTTTCAAAGTTCGCCCCAGCTTTTTTCAAGAAGTCGTGCATCAGCACTGCGCCGGGGATGCCGTCGCAGTCGTAGTCGCTCCAGACCGCGATTCTCTCTCTCGAGAGAATCGCGTCGGCGAACCTCTGCGCCGCCTTCTGCATATCCGTCATCAAGAACGGGTCGTGGAGGTGATTGTCGTAGGAGGGATTAAGAAATTTCTCCGCGTCTTCTTTTGTCAGAATGCCTCTTCGCGCAAGAAGCGCCGCAGTGAGGTCGTCATACGCGACGAGTTCTTCGCGCACTGTCTCGTCAAGAGGGTCATGCAAGGGGAACATAAAAAGGTTGTAGGGAGTAGGTTATAGGTTGTAGAATGAAATGCAATGGAGGATTGCATCTTTTGCAAAATTGTTAAAGGGGAAATACCGGCGACGAAGATATATGAGGACGGAGACTTTCTCGCGTTTTTGGATATTCATCCACGGACTCCGGGACATACGCAGGTTATTCCAAAGGGGCACTATCAGTGGGTTTGGGATGTACCGAATGTGGGAGGCTATTTCGAAGTAGTCAGAAAAGTAGCTTGCGCACAGCGAAAAGTCTTTGGCACCGACTGGATACTCTCAAAAATCGTCGGCGATGAAGTAGCCCACGCGCACATTTGGGTCTTCCCGAGTGATGAGGCGAAGGGCGACACAAATGACCTCGCCGGCAACGCCGAGAGGCTCCGTCAGGCGCTCGCGTGAGACTCCAGAGCATCAATGCCGGGGAGGGTGCCACGGGCGAGGAACTCCAGCATTGCGCCGCCGCCGGTGGAAACGAAGGAGAAGCGCGAGAGAAGGCCGAGACTCTCAATGGCGGCGACCGTGTCGCCACCGCCGACGACCGAATACGCGCCCGATGCGGCGACGGCGCGCGCGAACCCATTCGTCGCGTCAACAAACCCGTCCTCATACTTCCCCAGCGGGCCGTTCCAGAGGATAGTTTTTGCTTCTCTCGCGAGTTCGGCGAGGAATGCAAGCGTGTCGGGACCAGAGTCAAGAATGACTTCATCGGGCCGCACCTGTTCCAATGAAGCGACGCGCGCCTGTGCCCGCGCGCCGCTTACGCCGGCGGCACTCGCCGGCACCACGAGTGAGTCCGTCGGAATGACCAGTCTCGGGTGGCTCAAGATTTTTTTAATGTGCGCCTGGTCGGTGTCGGAGACGAGCGATTTTCCCACCTCCTGTCCCGACGCCTTTAAAAAATCGCTTGCGAGCGCTCCTCCGACGAACACGTGGTCGTATGTTTTTAAAAGGGTGGTGAGCACAGGCTCTTTGGTGCCGAACTTCGCTCCTGCGATAACAGCGAGAGCCGGATGTTTCGGCGCGAGCGAACGAGCGAGCTTGGCTACTTCTTCTTCAAGGAGAAGTCCGGCATAACTGGGCAGAAATTTCGGTACACCGACGATGGAAGCGTATGAACGGTGGCACTCATCAAAGGAGTCCTGGACAAAGACGTCGCCGAGCGCGGCGAGTTCACGAGTGAACGCAACGTCATTCACTCTTTCGCCCCTGTTGCGGCGCAGGTTCTCCAATACAAGGATTTCCCTCGGCGCAAGTTCGCGAATCATGGCGCGCGCTCGCGCCCCCACGGTCTCAGGGCAAAACGAGACTCCCAAGACGAGCGTGCCGAGCGCTTGCGCGACCGGCGCGAACGTCTCGGTTCCGCGGCCAGTAATGTGACTGATGAGTATGATTCTCGCGCCGCGCTCGCGCAGGTATTGGATAGTCGGGAGCGCGCGGCGCAGGCGGTAATCGCTCGTGACCTTCCCGTTCACGACGGGTACATTCAGCGCCGCGCGCACCAGGATGGGAATATTTTCGGTAATCGGTATATCGCGGATGCTACGCATCGTTAGGTAAGCTGCTTCACGAGCTCGGCGAACGTGTGCGGGTCAACCGAGGCGTGCCCGATAAGGAATCCGTCGACATCGGACGCGCCAGCGAGACCGCGGACATTATCGGGTTCAACCGAACCGCCGTAGAGCACGAGGGAGCGCCGCGCACTTTTCCCCGGGAGAAGCTCGGCGATGACCTTGCGGATGTAGAGCACCATCTCGGCAAGGTCGTTCGGGTCGATAGCGTGCTCTGCCGTCGTGCCGATAGCCCAGAGCGGTTCGTATGCAACAATGACCCTCGTGCGTTCTCTCGGTGTGAGCAATTCAACCGCGGCAGTAATCTCTTCACGTACGAGTGCGAGATAGCGCCCCTCACCGTCGCGCTCCGCTTCGCCGACGCAGAGGATAGGCGTAAGCCCGTGCGCGAGCGCGTGGGCGAGCTTCACGGCGACGACAGCGTCGGTGTCGCCGGCGGCTCTGCGCTCGGAGTGGCCGAGAATCGCATACGATGCGCTGGCGGCGGCATAGGCCGGTGCCGTCGCCTCGCCGGTGAGGGCGCCGCCGGCGGTCGCCGAGATGTCTTGGGCCGCGAAGGCGACACGCGACTTATTTTTCGCAGAGAGTACGCCCAGGAGCGGCGCTGGCGGCGCAAGAACGATAGCGATACCGTCCTCTCTCGCGAGCCTCTTGCTTACCGCGAGGAGCTTCTTCGCCCTCGCGAGCTCTTCTACATAGGCCTTCCAATTGGCGACAATGAGCATTCTTAAATACTAACAGGTTATAGGGAGTAGGTTGTAGGCTGTAGGGGATTCAAATTCTCTTTTACACACTGCCCGCTACTACCTACCACCTGCTTTTAGCGGGTGATGGCGTAGGTACCCGGGATGAAGCCCCAACTCCCGCCCGGGCCAGACTTGAACATGGCGTTCGGGAGCCCCGTATCGTACACGACATTCGCGGATTGCGAGAGGGCGATTTTATAACCAGTCGCTTCCTTCACGCCGACGCTCTGGGAGAGAGTGAGGAGTCCGTGGCTCGCATAGGCGACGAGCGCCGATGCTCCCTGACTCATATCAATGGCGACCGTGGCTCCCCCCGTTTCTGCGCTATTGTTTTGGGAAATGAGGAACACGAACGAATCGTCTGCCCCGGACCCCTGGAATATCGTTGACTGTCCGATGACGACAATACCGCTCCCCGCTCGGTTTGACGGATTGTCCGCGATGATGGCGACGTTCTCACTGCCGAGCGCAGGGTCTATGCGTATCGTCGGCGTCGTCTGCGTCGTGATGTTGCCCGTGACCCAGAGGGGTCCCGTAATGGTAAGTATTCCCGATGTGTTTTTGACGACGAGATTGCAGGCGATTTTCTTCGGGCCGAGCGACATAGTTTCACTCACGACGTAATTGCCTTGAGCGTCGCAAGCGGTTATCGTACCGCCCGACTCCGCAAATGCCTCCCATTCGCTAATCTGGGAATCTGAAATCGGCAGAGGGACCGATGTTTGGTCGGGACTATCCGGATACGGGGTGCCGCTGACCGTCGTATCAACAATCGTCGTGTAGTACGCATCTTTGTCTATCGTCGTGTTCTCCCCCTCTTTCCCGATAGTGTGCGCGTATACAGAGCCTGTCGCGTGGATGCCGTACACCCACCCGCTTGGGCCGGCAGACACGACGTCGCCGCGAATGTCGTTTTCGCTACTGCCGATGACGGGGCCGTTTGAGAACACGTTGCCGGTGATGCTTGAAGAGTTGTCCATCGTGAATCCTCCGTTCCCCGCTTGGATCCCATAGTGGAATGAGATGACGTCATTGCTCAATCCGACGTTGGCCTCAACCTTTTTCACCGCCGTAGGGTTCTGGCTGTCCGGAACATACCCCGTTGCGGTCATTCGCTTAGTGTGTGAATCAACGCCGGCGACGGATACGGTAAATACGCCGTTGCCCAGAGGAGTGTCCTCTTCGCCATCGTAGGAGGGGTCTTGATTCAATTGACTGTTCGCCTCGTCAAGCGCCCCTTCGGCGATGGCGAGCGCTTGTGCCACGGCAACCGTGGCGCGCTCCATGCGGCCGTACGCGGTCACGTATCCCACGAGCGCGGTAGAGACCGTCATGAATATGCCGGCGAAGACGAGCGTGAGCAATATGACCTGGCCTTTTGTATAGCGGGCGAAGGTCATGGCAGTGAGTGCGCGTTGCGCAGGTACAGCTGTTCGCGCAGGCGGCTATGCACCGTCTGCTGTTTAAATTGTGCCTGGGTCTCTATGTCCACTATGATGTTCGTCGCGTTTGTCACCTCAGCAGTGTCATAGGTAAACGAGAGCGCATCTAACACAGTGGAGAGCTGGGTGCGGCCGGAGTGGCGCATACTCTGTACGTCCGCTTCAACAAGCCGATAGAGCGTTCCCGCAGAAACGTAGAACGCGACATAATCTTTCGCGCCGGAGACGATATCGCCGGAGTCATCAAACGCAGGGAGTTCCAGCACGAGCGTGTCCGCCGACGATGCGTAGGTGGTACCGGCGAAGTCGTAAGATGCGAGGACGCGCTCCGCAGGGAGGATAGATGCCTCAAGAGCGTTCATGGCGGCGCCGGCGGAGCCGGCCGCGGCCATGAATGTTCTCTGATAGCCGTATATTGAGTTGAAAATGAGGAAGAGATTCACGAGCGCGAGGAGCGCGACGATGCTTATGCCTATTGTCACGACCGTCTCCATGAGAGTCATTCCTCGGGTCATGGCAGGGTAGAGTTCTGTGTCACGAGCGTCGTGAGCGACAGAGACCGGATAACG
>MFMI01000020.1:0-11897 GCA_001783465.1 Candidatus Kaiserbacteria bacterium RIFCSPLOWO2_02_FULL_54_13 | reverse complement strand
ACGCTCACCTCAACCTGCTTCGTTTTATCATTGTAGTCGGTGACGGCCACCGAAGCGGTGCTTGAAGCGAGCGAGTCAAGCAGGATATTGGTGAAAGGGCCGCTCTCTGGGAGAGACGTGTAGCCAGTAGCTCGCAGGATTTCTATTTTATCGCGCGCAATTCGGAGCGCCAGGTCCTGGTCGCGGACTTCTCTGCCGCTTATGGGGAGGCGCTGGAGCAACATGCTTGTTGAAACGACCATCAGCCCGATGATGGCGACGGCGATGGCCACTTCAACCAGCGAGAATCCTCTCAACATCATATTGCTGAAGAGAGCGAATAAATCGGCGCGATGATTGAAACGGCGAACACGCCGACGACCGCGCCGATGACGAGCATGAGAATCGGCTCAATGACGGTTGAAAGGTCCTTCGTCTTCTCAGCGACATCGGTCTCGTAGAATTCGGCGATTTGCTTCAACATCTCCGCGACTTTGCCCGTCTCCTCTCCCACAGAGAGCATTTCGCCCATCAGGATCGGATACAATTTGGTATGCTCGGCAAATGCCGTAGAGAGCAGTTCCCCCTTTCGCACATGCACCTCTGCCTCCCCTATGACCTGTGCGAATACGCGCGCGTGCACCACCTCTTTGGTGATAGAAAGTGCTTCAAGCACTGGCACGCCGGCGGAGAGGAGCGACGAGAGCGTGCGAGACGCGCGCGCAGAGTACGTCTCGCGAACGAGTTCGCTTATGACAGGCATGTGGAGCGCGACAAAGAGCACGAGCACGCCTCCCGGTCGGGAGCGGATGAACAGGATGCTCCCGACGAGAAGTGCGACGAACGAGAGAGCCGTGAGCGAGAGATGGGCCACCACGAAGCTTGAGATTGCGACGATGACGCGCGTCGCGAGCGGCACCTCTACACCGAGCGAGATGAAGGTTTTTGTCAAGGTCGGTACGACATAGATAAGCATCAAAATAGCAACAATAATGACGGCGGTAATGACGATAGCCGGATAAATCATCGCGCCGCGAATCTTTCGCACCAGCTCTTCAGAACGCTCCATCTGGAGGGCGACCGCCGTCAGCGCCTCGGTGAGGGAGCCAGACTCTTCTCCTGCCCGCGCCATCGCGACGAAGAGCTCGGGGAACACTTTCGGATAGAGGGCGAGCGCTTCATGGAACGAGGACCCTTTTCTAATTGATTCAGAGAGACCGGTGACAATCGTTTTCAAGCGTTTGTTGCTGGACTGGCGCTCAATGACAGAAAGCGCGCGGGAGATAGAGAGGCCAGCGGTAAGCATCGCAGAGAGATTTTTGGCCGTACGGATGACCTCCTGGCGCTCCACCCCGGCGCCGATTGAAATGTTGAATCGGGCGAGCGCGCCGAGAGAAAATCTGCGCCGCTCCTCAATTGAGGTGACGAGGCCCCCTTCGTTTCGTATCTGGCTGTACACATCAAAGCGCGACGGCGCTTCAACAATGCGCGTCTCGTCGGGCACGCCCTTCTTCCGTATCGTGATGCGGAACCGCATACTTACTTATTCGCTGACGGCGCGGAGGACTTCTTCAAGGCTGGTGATGCCGCGGGCGGCCTTGTAGAGCCCGTCTTCGCGCATGGTGAGCATCCCTTCCTTCCTGGCCTGCGTCTCAATGGCGTCGGTGGTGCTTGAGTGGAGGATAATGTCGCGGATGGCGGAGGAGACGGGGAGAACCTCGTGGATGCCGATGCGGCTCTTGTATCCGTCGGTGCATTCTGCCGAGGGGGTGGGCCGATAGAAGGAGATGTCGTCAAGCGATGTCCCCTTCTTCACCAACTTCTCATTCTGGAGAGCCTCAAATGCGACATTGAACTCCTCCTCGCTCGCGATCTTGGCGCGCGCAACTGCATCTAATGAATATGCTTCTTTTTGTTCGCAGAGCTTCCTGACGAGCCTTTGCCCGATAATAACGCGGACGGTGGAGACGAGAAGGAACGGCTCAACACCCATGTCAATGAGGCGCGGAATGGCGCCTGCGGCGCTGTTGGTGTGAATGGTTGAGAGCACGAGGTGGCCAGTCAGTGCGGCGTTAATCGCGAGGGCGGCCGTCTCTCCATCACGTATCTCGCCGACCATAATGATGTCGGGGTCTTGGCGCACTAGGGAGCGCAGGCCATTGGCGAAGGTGAATCCGATGGCCGGGTTCACCTGTGTCTGATTCACCCGCTTCATCTGGTATTCAATCGGGTCCTCAACAGTGGAGATGTTCACGTCTGGCTGGTTGAGGATGTCCAGCATCGTGTACAAGGTCGTCGTCTTACCGCTCCCCGTCGGCCCGCTGATGAGAATGATGCCGGTGGTCTGCTTCAACGCACGATGAATATGTTCCATATTCTCGCCGTGGAGGCCGAGCACTTCAAGCGTGAACCCCTCGCCGGTCTCGCGCAAGAGGCGCATTACCGTCTTCTCACCGAAGAAGGTCGGGAGGATGGAGACGCGGAAGGAGACCTTGTCGGCCTCGGTCTCCATCTTGAATCGGCCGTCCTGGGGGAGGCGCTTCTCATCCAACTTAAGATTAGAGAGCACCTTGATGCGCGCGACGATGCCCGCGGCCGCGTTCTTCGGCAGGGTCATCGCGTCGTGGAGGATGCCGTCAATCCTGTAACGGACCAACACCCCGGTCTCCATCGGCTCTATGTGGATGTCGGAGGCACCCTGCACGATGGCGTGCCGAAGCAGGGTATCCACGATGCGCACGATAGGCAAGTCCTCGGCCATCTTCTTCAAGTCGGCGCTCGTGAGGTCTGAATTGCCCTCGGCGACGACACGAATCTTAAGCGCTTCGGTTGAAATAATGTCGCCAAACTCGTCCTTCAGCGACTTCTGATACTGCAAGAGAGAATGCTTGATGCTATCGGTGTCGGTAAGCCGCGATAATATCTTAAGCCCAGTCTTTTTACGCACAGAATCAATGGAGGCGAGGTCCTCTACGTCCAGCATGGCCACCTCAAGCGAGTCCCCCTCCTTCTTAAACGCGACAATATTGTGCGTGCGCGCAATGGGCTCGGGAATGAGCGCGAGCACGTCAACGGGGATGCGGTGTTCTTTCAAATTCACAAAAGGAATGCCGAGCACGTACGCCTGAATGCGTCGGAGCGCATCCTCGGTCAGTGAACCGCGCGAGACGAGGATGTCGCCAAGCGACTGTTTCTTCCGCTCTGCTTCAATTGAGGCCGCGTCAATCTCTTTCTTAGCGACGAGGCCAGAGTCAATAATGAATTCTTTCAGCTCCCCCTCCGAAACGTGCATATGCCTATAAGTATAGCGTGCCCTGCCCTCGACAGCGCACGCTTTTCACACCCTACTCATTCGTAAATAAAAGCAGATTTCTTTTTATTTCTTCAAATACTTTGTCATCTTTTATGGTCTTAATTCCAGCTTTTATTTTTTCGTCAAGCAGTTCGTTTATTTTTTGTAATTCTCTTTCGAAAATAACGACCAGATCATTTTTATTGATACTACGGGAGTATTCAACAAATGTCTCAAGCTGTAATGCCGCTTCCTCTAGAATAGCGATTTGTACGGGATGCTCACGGAGCTCTTTGTTTCTCCTGTTCATCCACAGAAGACCGAGCTCTTTTACCCTCTCTATCTCTATACCGACAACAACCTGGGGGAGTTTTCTCAAACGGCCGGTGAAATGCTGGCGATCCGAATGGAAATATTTTAATTGCCCCAGACTCCCTTTATTTATACCGGCTTTGATAGCGTCAAACTTTTTGTGCAGGTCTTTACTGCCGAAAGTTATGTCAATGCCGAGAGCCAGGTGGGAGAACTGCTGGTTCTCTGATTCTGTTTCGACGACCATGTCAATTTTATTTTTGTAGTCATCATAACGAGCTGTTTTTATCACTTGAGAATTAGGACCGAACCAATTACTCAATTCTCCATGTTCACAGGCTATCGCTTCCAGAATATCAGCATAGATTTTACTTGGTGACTGCTCAAAAAGTGCCTCCAAGCGCGCCACCTCTTCGGCGTCATGTTTCAGGATATCCGCGCCGTAGAGGCCGGTAAATGTTTCAGGTTTTATTTCGTACTCAGACAAAGTCTCCTGGGCGCGTTTATGAGCCTCTTCAGGGTTCAGATAAGTATGTTCAAAACGTCGCTCGTCTTCAGTACTTTGATATATGGGTCGTCTTTCGGCAGTCATATTCTGCATAGTACCACTGGAGTGTTCCCCACAAAGCTCCCAGAGTGATTTAAAAAACGTTCTACGAACGCTTGACAACCGAGGTCTATTGAGTTATGGTGTAACGCATTGATAGGCGATTGTGCCCATCAAGTTCTTCGGAGGCAAGCATGACTAGGAAATTCAGAGTGATACAAGGAGGGCTCGGAGATAACACAGGACCTCTCCCGAAGCGCATGAGTTTTATCGACTCGCTACTCGAGTCAGTGTACCTCGGTCTCGCGCTCAACTTCAATCTACCCGACCGACTTTCCCTGTGGGCGGTGGTGAAGCTCGAGGGGCTTCATAAGAAATACGGATGGCCGAGCGTGAGCAACTTCTTCAAGCTCCTCGCTACTTCTGACGGAAAGGAGGAGTAACCATGCTCAAGCATGAAGACGTCCGAGTTGGTAACAATGTCTGTTTTGTAGGGCAAAGTGACCAATTTCCTCACGCTTGCGGAGTCGTCTGTTTCATCCACAAGAACGGCAGGTTCGATGTCGCGTACGATTGTTTGTCCAATGTGCGCGAGGAACAATGCCGACTTGAGGACTGGGCCCTCACACAACCGTCACCGACATGAAAACCGTCGGAGACGGTTTTTTGTTTTGTGCTGTTGACGTGCACAGGGCGTCTGGTATACTACCCATACGTGATTGCCCCTTCGGGGCTTTCTTTATAAAAAGGGCGACATACACAATCCATATGATAGACCTCAAAACCATCAATGCAGTGCTCGGAGAGTTTGAAGACAGGGGCATTAGCCGTACCACCATGGTGGATGCCATTGAAAGCGCGATGGCAACTGCCTACAAACGCGAATACGGCAAGCGCGGACAAGTCGTTCACGCAAAGCTTGACCTCAACACCGGCACTATCGCTTTTGAACAAGTAAAGACCGTCGTGGACGACACGACGGTGCGCTTTACTCTGGAAGACGGAGAGACGGATACCGGAAATCGGAAGCTGGAGGCTGGACATCCAGGATGGCATCATGAACGCGAGGAGGAGCATCTTGCCGAGGGAGAATTGCCCCGCTTTGACTCCGAGAAGCATATTCTCCTCACCGATGCGAAGCTCATCAAGCGCGGCGTCACTGTCGGAGAAGAAATCATCTTTCCTCTTGAGCCACAGGACGACTTCGGCCGCATCGCGGCGCAGACCGCCAAACAGGTGGTTATCCAGAAGGTGCGCGAGGCCGAGAAGCTCTCCATGATGGAGGAGTTCAGCGAGAAGAAAGGCCAGATTGTCTCCGGCATCGTCCAGCGGATGGAGCGTGGGGCGATATTCGTGGACCTCGGCCGTACGACCGGCATCATCCCTTATGAAGAACAAATTCCCGGCGAACGCTACCGCATGGGCGAGCGCATCCGGGCGTATCTCTACGCGGTTGACGAGGGATTCCGCGGCGTGTACCTGCGCCTCTCCCGCGCGCACCCGAAGTTCGTCGTGAAGCTGTTTGAGATGGAGGCGCCCGAGCTCGCCGCCGGCTCTATTGAAGTGAAGGCGCTCGCGCGAGAGCCCGGGAGCCGCACCAAGATTGCGCTCGCCTCGCTTGACCCGCACGTAGACCCGGTCGGCTCCTTGGTCGGCCAGAGGGGCGTGCGCGTCTCTACTGTGATGAGCGAGCTCGGCGGCGAGCGCATTGACATCATTGAATGGAACGACGATGCATCAGCATTCGTGAAGGAGGCGCTCTCCCCCGCGACGCCGCTTGACGTGGTGCTTGACGAGGCGGACCATCGCGCGACGGTGACCGTTTCTGAAGACGAGCAGTCACTCGCTATCGGCAGGGGCGGGCAGAATGTGCGGCTCGCGGCCAAGCTCACGGGCTGGAATATTGATATCGTGTCTGCGACCACCGGCACCGAAGTCGCGGAGTCCGACGGCGAGACCGTCGCGGTTACCCCGGCTGAAGAGTCGCCCTCTGAACAAGCTGGCGTCATGCCGACCGAGAGTGCCGAAATTATCACCGACGAGGTCAGAGAGACCACCGCTCTGTCGGCTGAAGAGGAGCTCGCGGTGCTTCCCGCGAGCGACGAGACTGTTGCTGATGCAGAAGAAAACCGCGACAAGGCGAAGGACGAGTAATCCCGTTAGAAATAGCGGACGCGTTCCTAAAACTGTGATAATATGGCCAACATTATAAAAAATAATTATTGGGGTAGCGTGGTACCTACTAAAGCGTCCGCGTCCTATTTCTAACGGGATGACCATACAACTTATACTCGCGTGCGGCGTCGTGGCGCTCCTCTATGGTTGGTGGGCGGTGAGGTCGGTTCTCTCTAAGAGCCCCGGGAACGCCCGCATGCAGGAGATCGCCGCCGCGATTCAAGAAGGCGCGCGCGCGTATCTCAATCGCCAGTACACCACGATTGCGGCAGTGGGCGCGGTCATATTCGTACTCGCGTGGTTCCTTCTCGGATGGCACGTGGCTATCGGATATCTCGTTGGTGCGGCGCTCTCTGGTCTCGCCGGCTACATCGGCATGAATGTCTCGGTGCGCGCGAATGTGCGCACGGCGGAGGCCTCGCGCCAAGGCCTCTCCGAGGGGCTCTCTCTCGCCTTCCGCTCCGGCTCGGTGACCGGTCTTCTCGTCGTCGGCCTCGGGCTCCTCGGCGTCGCCGGGTACTATGCCTTCCTCGTGTCTGTGCTCGGTCTTGACGGCTCCGTCATTGAGCAGGGACGCACCATCCAGAATTCACTCATCGCGCTCGGTTTCGGCGCCTCCCTCATCTCCATCTTCGCACGGCTGGGCGGCGGCATCTTCACCAAGGGCGCCGATGTCGGCGGCGACATGGTGGGCAAGGTAGAGGCCGGCATTCCGGAGGACGACCCGCGTAATCCAGCCACCATCGCCGACAACGTGGGCGACAATGTGGGCGACTGCGCCGGCATGGCCGCGGACCTCTTTGAAACCTATGTAGTGACCGCAGTCGCCACGATGGTGCTCGCCTCCATTTATTTCACCGGCGACACGAGGTCGGCGCTGATGCTCCTGCCGCTCGCCATCGCCGGTATGTGCATCCTCACTTCCATCGCGGGGACATTCTTCGTCCGGCTCGGCAGTTCGCAGAACATCATGGGAGCGCTCTACAAGGGCGTAATCGCGACCGGCATTCTCTCTCTCGCCGGGCTCTGGCCCCTCATGAACAGCATCATCCCCGGAGGGATGAGCGTGGTACTGACCACGACCGATGGCCTCACGTTTACCGGGAGCGACCTCTACTTCGCCGGCGTCATCGGGCTTATCGTCACCGGCGCCCTCATTTGGGTCAGCGAATACTACACAGGCAAGAACTTTCGTCCGGTGAAGAAAATCGCGGCGGCGTCGGTGACTGGTCACGGCACCAACGTCATCCAGGGGCTCGCGATGTCTATGGAGTCCACCGCTCTGCCGGCGGTCGTCATCTGTGTCGGCATCATCGCCTCCTTCTCCTTCGCCGGACTCTTCGGTATCGCCATCGCTGTCTCAACGATGTTGTCCTTGGCCGGCATGATTATCGCTCTGGACGCGTTCGGCCCGGTCACCGATAATGCGGGCGGCATCGCCGAGATGGCGGGGATGGAAGGCGACGTGCGCACAGTGACTGACGCGCTAGACGCCGTCGGCAACACGACCAAGGCGGTAACGAAGGGCTACGCCATCGGCTCCGCGGGCCTCGGCGCACTCGTTCTCTTCGCGGCCTATACCGAGGACCTGAAATACTTCATTCACTCCGGAGCATACCCATTCTTTAACGGTATTGATGTCCCCGCCTGGAGTCTCACTGACCCGTGGGTAGTGGTCGGCCTCTTCATCGGAGGGATGCTACCGTACCTCTTCGGCGGCATCGCGATGACCGCCGTCGGCAGGGCGGCGGGCGCCGTCGTAGAAGAGGTGCGCAGGCAGTTCAGAGAGATGCCCGGCATTATGAAAGGCACCAAGAAGCCGGACTACGGACGCGCCGTTGATATGCTCACCAAGGCGGCCATCAAAGAGATGTTACTCCCCTCGCTCCTGCCGGTATTGTCTCCAATCGTCTTGTTCGTCATTGTGAATGCCGTCGCCGGGAAGGTGTCGGCCTTTAATGCGCTCGGCGCGATGCTCCTCGGCATCATCGTCACCGGCCTCTTCGTCGCTATCTCAATGACCTCGGGCGGGGGCGCATGGGACAATGCGAAGAAGCATATTGAAGACGGCCATCACGGCGGGAAGGGTTCGGATGCGCACAAGGCGGCGGTCACCGGGGACACGGTCGGCGACCCGTACAAGGACACCGCCGGCCCCGCGATTAATCCGATGATCAAGATAGCGAACATCGTTGCGCTCCTCCTGCTCGCGACGCTCGCCGCCCTATTCTAATATCTAATACAACGCATATGGAACCCGAAAAACTTCTACCGCAAGGAGAGACCGCACAACCGGGAGTACCGTCGCAGAAGGCGCAGTCCTGGGGCGCGGTTATCTCCATCATTATCATCGTGCTCATGATTATTGTCGGCGCGTTCTACTCCTGGGGCAAGCGCATCGCAGAGGAGCAGACGCTCACCGCGCCGTCCGTCACGCAGGAGAATCAATAACCTTACATATACATATGCAAAAACAACCACGTTCTTCAATGCTCGTCCCGATGGTGATAGAGAAGAGCCAGTTCGGCGAGCGCGCCTACGACATCTACTCGCGCCTTCTGAAGGAGCGCATCGTCTTCCTCGGCGGACCTATTGACGACGATGTCGCGAATCTCGTCATCGCCCAGCTCCTCTTCTTGGAGGCGGAGGACCCGAAGAAAGATATCTCGCTCTACATCAACTCTCCCGGCGGCTCAGTGACCGCAACTCTCGCGATGGTGGACACGATGAATCACGTGAAGCCGAATGTCTCTACCGTGTGCGTCGGCATGGCGGCCTCGGGTGCGGCCATCCTCCTCTCGGCGGGGCAGAAGGGGAAACGCTTCGCGCTTCCGAACGCCGAGGTGATGATTCATCAGCCGCACGGCGGCGCCGAGGGCCAGGCGACCGACATTGAGATCACGGCGAAGCAGATTCTGAAGCTCCGCGCCGTGTTGAACAAGATTCTCGCCAAGAATACCGGCCAATCGGTTGAAAAAATAGAAAAAGATGTGGAGCGCGACTTCTTCATGACCGCTGAAGAGGCCAAGAAGTATGGTCTCGTGGACAAGGTGTTTTCTTAATCAAATAGTGGTACAGTCTGCCCATACCGACTCGCTGGCTGGCTGATACGAAAGTCTGACTGCATTTCCACACTTTTAATCTGGTCCCGCCTGTTTTCTGAAAACAGGCGGGGATAACAAAACGGGCGTATGTCACTCAAAATCATATTGATTATGCTTGCGCTTTCGGGCGTGGGCGGCGTCGTGCTCGGGTACGTCTTGCGCGTGCTTATCGGGCTCGCCCAGCGCGGCTCTATTGAGCTGGAGATTAAACAGAAACTGCTCGCCGCCAAAGAGGTTGCGGCGAAGATTGTCGCCGAGGCCGAGTTCCGCGGCGAGGTGGTAGAGACCGAGCGCCTCGCACCTATTGAAGAGCGCGAAGAGAAGCTCTCCTCGCGCGAGGAGCGCGTCGCCGCGCGCGAGACATTTCTTGATGAAAAAGAAAACGAGGTGCGCGAGCGCGAACAGGAAGCGGCGCGCGCGAAGGAGTCTGCAGAACATCTCGCGAAGGAGCGTTCCCGAGAGCTCGCGAAGGCCGCCAATCTCTCTGAAGAGAAGGCGCGCGAAGAGCTTTTTTCAGAGATTGAGCACACCTACGAAGAAGCCATCCTCCTGCGCCTGCAGAAGCTCTCTGCGAACGGCCGCGAGCGCCTTGAAGACAAGGCGCGCTCCATCCTCACGACGACCATCCACCGTCTCGGGAACGCGGTCAACGCCGAAGTGATGTCCCTCTCGGTCGCGCTCCCTTCAGACGAGGTGAAGGGGAAGATTATCGGCAAGGAGGGGCGCAATATTAAAGCGTTTGAACGCGCGACCGGCGTGGACGTCCTCATTGACGACGTGCCCGACCGGATTATGCTCTCCTCCTTTGACCCTCTGCGGCGCCATATCGCGAAGGTCGCACTGGAGAAGCTCATCGTGGATGGCCGCATCCAGCCGGCCAAGATAGAAGAGACGGTGGAGAAGACGCGTGCCGAAGTCGCCGAGATTGTGAAGCAGAAGGGCGAGGCCGCGGCATACGAGGCTGGCGTCATCGGGCTCGACCCGAAGTTGACCGCGCTTCTCGGCCGCCTCCACTTCCGCACAAGCTACGGCCAGAACATACTCCAGCACTCCATTGAGATGGCGCACATCGCCGGCATGCTCGCGGTAGAGCTTGGCGCCGACGCGGACGTCGCGCGCACCGCCGCGCTCCTCCATGACATCGGGAAGGCGGTTGACCATGAGGTTCAGGGCACGCACGTTGAAATAGGGCGGCGCATTTTGGAGAAGTTCGGCGCCGATAAGCGCATTATCGTCGCGATGCAGTCGCACCACGAGGAGTATCCGTATGAGACACCAGAGGCGGTTATCGTCCAAGTGGCGGATGCGATATCGGGGAGCCGCCCGGGCGCCCGCCGCGACACGGTTGACCGCTATCTGGAGCGCCTCGGCGACTTGGAGCGCCTTGCTACTGCCTTCCCGGGCGTTGAGAAGGTGTATGCGATAGCGGCGGGGCGCGAGATACGCGTCTTCGTGAATCCCGGCAAGGTCACCGACATCGCGATGCACACCCTCGCGCGCTCCATTGCGAAGCGCATCCAGGACGAGCTCAAATATCCGGGCGAAATCAAGGTAAACATTATCCGCGAGAACCGCGTGGTGGAGTTCGCCCGCTGATTGCACGTTATTCACGCAGGGCTGTAAAGCCTATTGCATAAAATGGCGCATTTCCTATACTTCTTTGCATCCCCGCCCTCTGTAGGCTGCGGGATTAGCAGCTAACAGATATTTATGAACAAAGCAGACATCGTAGACAAGGTGCATGGCGTCCTCGGCTCCACCAAGGCCGACGCCGAGCGCGCCGTTGAGTGCATGATTGACTCAATCGTCTCCGGCCTCAAGAGCGGTGACGAGGTGTCGGTTGCCGGCCTCGGCATCTTCGCGACCAAGGCGCGCCCCGCGCGCCAAGGCCGTAATCCTCGCACGGGCGAGACGATTCACATCAACGCCTCCCGCACCGCGAAGTTCCGCGCCGCGAAGGCGCTCAAGGACGCAGTTAAATAGCCCAGTCGGTAGTTAGTAGGTTGTAGGGAATAGTTAAAAATCAAAAACCCGCTTCAGGCGGGTTTTTGATTTATGCTGCTCGTCGTTCGTCTTCGTACGGTTTGTGGACAATATTATGCTTCGCATACAATGCATTGCGCTGTTCCCTGCTCCGCTTCAATCGGGCGCCGACGATCTGCAATGCCTGACTTTCCTTTACTTCAGCCAAAAGTTCCTGGTCAGTAGCAATGCTGGCATTCAGCTTTTTAAGTTCTTCCAAATAATCAGCCGCATATTCTTTGTTTGGGTTTCCTTCCATATGCCAACTAGTATATCAGCTCGATAGATTATTTTCCACCAGAGGCGGACCCGCCTCCGGCGGGCAAATACCTCTTTTTCTTCAGTTTGTCGGGGAGGTAGGATTCGGCATTTTGTCATTTGAGAGTTAAAGAAACTTTTAAGAGGCTGATTTTGTGATACGGTGGCGTACATACAAGCTAAAACATGAAATATTTAATATGCAGAT
>MFMI01000019.1:20884-21936 GCA_001783465.1 Candidatus Kaiserbacteria bacterium RIFCSPLOWO2_02_FULL_54_13 | reverse complement strand
GCAATTGGAATAGTAGTGACACGCCACTACGTGAGAGAGTCCCTAAGTAGTGGGAACTGGTGGCCGTCATGACGAACGCAAAAGCCGCTCTGGGAAGCGGCTTTTGGATATTAGTGGAGGTGCGGGGAATTGGACCCCGGTCCGAATCCGCCTATGAAAGAGATTCTACGGCGCGTAGTCAGCGTTATCTTTAAGACAGGATGCGAGGAACGTAGACGAAACCATTCCTGCCCGATCCCTTATTTAGATGCACCGGGCGGGAGACCGAGCATCGATCTCACAGATAATTCCGCCTGTCTCCCACGCTGTGAGCGCCGAAAGAAGACAAACGTCGCGCACGTTACGCCGAAGCGGAGACGTGGGCGAACGCAAAGTCATTCATACCGAAGTACGGTGACTTCACGCTTGCAAGAGTGTTCTTGGCAAGTTTGGTTTCCCGCCAGTTTTAAGTGGTAGCGGGAGAGCACTGCGCCGCACGTCTTTCAAGGTACAGACCGTCAAAGCCGGTCACCCCCGGAGAAAGCAGAATACCATGTCTGCGCTTTCCGTGATTGATCAGCGATTTTTCAAGACACGTCCTGCTTCGCGCATCGCATCGCGTTTCTTCAAGTCCTCGCGGCGGTCCTCCTTCCCCTTGCCGCGGACGATTGCAATGTGTGCCTTCACGAACCTCTTGTTAGTATAGACCTCAAGCGGTATGATTGTCAAGCCCTTTTTGGACTCGGCGGCGTAGAGATAGGCTATTTCCTTCTTCGTTAGGAGCAATCTCCGAGCTCGTTCGGGGTCATAACTCTTGGGCGCGTTGGCGACCTGATACGCCGGAATCGTCATACCGACGATAAACGCCTCGCCGTCGCGCACCACTACGCGCGCTCCATCTAGAGAGCCGAGCTTCCCGCGCAAAGATTTTACTTCTTGGCCAGTCAACTCTAACCCCGCCGCGAAGCTCTCCACGGGCGCGTACTTGAGAAATGCTTTTTTATACTCCAAGAGAGTCATAACGCCAGTATAACGAAAAATAGCAAAAACGGGCGTTTTTCTGTATACTCTCA
>MFMI01000019.1:20307-20853 GCA_001783465.1 Candidatus Kaiserbacteria bacterium RIFCSPLOWO2_02_FULL_54_13 | reverse complement strand
GCTGGCGCATGTTTCTCGGCGGCCCGTCATTCTTCGGTAATCTCACGACTACGGTTCTCATATTCCTCATTCTTATGAGCGCATACTCGCTTATCGCGGGTCTCGCCCAGCCGACGAGCGAAGTCCCGCTCTCGGTCGTTGCCGCAGATGTGAGAGACGGGAAGATGAAGTCAATCACGGTGAAGGGCGACTCGCTTGACCTCGTCTACACCGACGAATCGGAGAAGACGTCGCGCAAGGACCCTTCGGCGGGGCTCCCCGAGACCTTGGCGACCTATGGCGTTACGCCCGAGGAACTTAGTAAAGTCTCTATCACGATACAGGGGCAATCGGGATTCCAGTTCTGGTTTCTGACATTAGCGCCCGTTCTACTTCCGATTCTTTTTATCGTATTCCTCTTCTGGTTCCTCTCGCGGCAGGTGAAGGGCGCGGGGATGCAGGCCTTCAGTTTCGGGCAGTCTAAGGCGCGCATCACCGACCCCGACGACTCTGCACAGCGCGTCACCTTCGCCGACATCGCGGGCGCGCGCGAGGCGAAGGAGGAAC
>MFMI01000019.1:16701-20213 GCA_001783465.1 Candidatus Kaiserbacteria bacterium RIFCSPLOWO2_02_FULL_54_13 | reverse complement strand
CATCAGCGGTTCGGAGTTCGTGGAGATGTTTGTCGGTGTCGGCGCCAGCCGCGTGCGCGACCTCTTCCAGATGGCGAAGAAGGCCGCGCCCGCCATCATCTTCGTAGACGAGATAGACGCGGTCGGGCGCGTGCGCGGCACGGGGGTTGGCGGAGGCAACGACGAGCGCGAGCAGACCCTCAACCAGATACTCGTAGAGATGGACGGCTTTGAACCTACCGAGAAGGTCGTCGTGATGGCGGCGACGAATAGGCCGGATGTCCTTGACCCCGCTCTTTTGCGCCCCGGCCGCTTTGACCGGCGCGTGACGATTGACCTGCCCGATCGCCGCGACCGTGAAGAGATTTTGAAGATTCATGCACGAGCGAAGCCGCTCGGCCCCGACGTCGCACTTCCGGTTATCGCCGAGCGCACGCCGGGCTTCTCGGGCGCCGAGCTCTATTCGCTTATGAACGAGGGTGCTATTCTCGCGGCGCGCGAGAATCGCAAGGAGGTCACACAGTATGACCTTATCCGCTCCATAGAGAAGGTGATGCTTGGTCCGGAGCGCAAGAGCCATCTGCTTACGAAGAAGGAGAAGGAACTCACGAGCTACCACGAGGCAGGCCACGCGCTCGTCTCGTCGGTGCTTCCCAACGCCGACCCGGTGCATAAAATTTCAATCATCAGTCGCGGACGCGCGGCTGGCTACACGTTGAAGCTCCCCTTTGAAGACCGGAAGATGCAATCAAGGAAGCAATTCTTAGACGATATCGCGGCGACCCTCGGCGGCTACGTCGCCGAGGAGATGCTCTTCAACGATGTGACCACGGGGCCGAGTAGCGACCTCATGGTCATCACTGCGCTTGCGCGCGATATGGTCGCGCGCTACGGGATGAGCGACAAACTCGGTCCCATCGCTTTCGGCGAGCGGAATCTCGGGAACGAGCCGTACTCCGAACACGTCGCGATGCAGATAGACGCCGAGGTCTCGCGCATCATTGACGAGGCGAAGGCGCGCGCGAAGAAGGTCATCACCGAACATCGCGCCGCGCTTGATGCGATTGCGAAGGAGCTTATGGAAAAAGAGACCGTGGAGCGCGCCGAATTTGAAAAAATACTCATCGCGAACGGCATCACGCCGAAGAAGAGAGAAGAGGAGGGTATCGTCATCGCTCCCGCCGGTTCGGGCGACATCGCGTAAAACCGCTTTTGTTGTAGTATAAAACGACCCGCCCCTAGCTCAGCTGGTTAGAGCATTCGGCTTATACCCGAAGGGTCCTTGGTTCAAATCCAAGGGGGCGGACCGATGTGATATTATTTAGGTTATGAAAGATGATGTTGATTCAAGAAATTATGAATACCTCCGAGCACTTCGGAAAGATTATGATGACCTCGCGAGGCGAGTTAAGGACCTTGAGAAACGCGTCTTCGCGCACTAATTGAAGTCAGACTCCAATACTACTCCTACTCCAAATGCATCTCGCGGTCGGCGGTGGAGGCGCGGAGGGCGAGGGAAGGGTAGTTTTCTAGTTCGGGGTCGCGGGCGACGAGCGCGGCGGCTTCGGTGCGGGCGGCCTCAACGAGCTTGATATTCTTCAGCGCCTCCATCGCGATGTCCGAGACGCCCCACTGCTTACCGCTCACGAGCTCGCCTGCGCCGCGGAGCGCGAGGTCGTGTTCGGCGAGTTCAAAGCCGTTCTTCGCATTCTTGAATGCTCGCAATCGTTCTTGGGTCGAAGGACCTGACGTTTCTGGAAGGACAAAGCAGTACGACTGGTGCGTGGAGCGCAGGACGCGCCCGCGCAGTTGGTGGAGCTGGGCGAGCCCGAAGCGTTCGGCGCCTTCTATAAGAATGACGGTCGCGTTCGGGACGTTGACGCCCACCTCCACCACCGAGGTCGCGACGAGAATATCTATCTCGCCGTCTTCGTACTTCTTCATCACCTCTTCTTTTTCTGCCGGCTTCATCTTGCTGTGCAATATACCGAGGGCTACCCTCGGGAAGACTTCTTTTTTCAAGCGGGCGGCCTCGGCCTTCACCGACTTCGCCTGGAGCGCGAGCTCTTTTTGCGGGTCGGGCTCCTCAATACGCGGACAGATGACATAGGCTTGGTGGCTGGCGGCGAGCTCCGCGCGCACGCGCTCGTACGCTCTCTCGCGCTCTTTGGGCCCCAGCACGTGAGTCTCCACCTTTTTCCTACCCGCAGGCATCTCGTCAAGGAGTGAGAGGTCCAGGTCGCCGTAGATGGTGAGGGCGAGCGTGCGCGGGATGGGCGTCGCGGTCATCGAGAGCAGGTGCGGAACGGTGGAACCCTTGGTCGCGAGCTTCTGTCGATGTACCGTGCCGAAGCGATGCTGTTCGTCAATAATGGCATATGCAAGTCGCTTGAACACAAGCGACTTCTCAATAATGGCGTGCGTGCCGATGACGATGGGGATGAGTCCGTCGGCAACCCGTTTTCTAAATGTGGTGCGAGAGAGCTTCGCCGATTCTTCATATCTGACGCGCGAAGGGAACACTCGGCACTCGCTTCCGGTGATAAGCCCGATATTAATAGGAGTGATGTCGCGTCCGCCGGAGGCGGATCCGCCTCCGGCGGAAAAGTAGGAGACGAAGGTAGAGAAATGCTGTTTGGCGAGTATCTCGGTCGGGCAGAGATACGCGACTTGGAGCGTGCCGGCAATCCTGCCCTTGGGGAGGGAGGTTGCCACCAGATACGCGGTCGCCGCGGCGACCGCCGTCTTGCCGCTCCCCACGTCGCCTTCAAGCAACCGCAACATCGGGTGCATTTTTTCAAAATCAGCAACGATTGTTTCAATCGCACGCATTTGTGCTTTTGTTGCGGGGAAGGGGAATGACGCAACGAAATCCGCAAGCGCAGCGCGGTCAACCGCTACCGGAAGCGCTGTTTCCGTAAGATGCATCTGCCGGCGCTGCTGCATCACGATTTGGAGCGCGAACACCTCTTCAAAGGCGAACCGCTTGCGTGCCGCTGTTGCATCAGACAATTTCTGCGGCGCGTGGATAAAGACGAGAGCAGAAGAGAGCGAAGGCAGGTTGTAGCGCACAAGAATCTCTGCAGGGATCGGGTCTTCAAGCTGTTCATGTGCCTTCGTCTCGAATATCTTTCTTACGGCGTGCAAGAGCCAGAGCGAGGAGACGCCCTGACTCTCCGGATATATCGGATATAACGCCGAGGTGACTCCTCGCGGAGGCGAGGTGTCATCTTGGTTCCTACGGTTGAAGAGGGAATCGTGTACCGCATCGGGAGCAATGGGTGACTTATCAATAGAGGGATTCGCCAAATATATTTTTGCTCCTGCCCCTGCCACCTTCCCGCTCACCTTCACCACCATACCGTCGTGGAGTGTCTTTGCGATATAGGGCTGGCTGAACCACATCATCTTTATTTTCCCTGATGCATCTTCCAGAAACGCCTCCGCTATCGGCCGGCGGCTCTTCCAGGTCTTCCTGATATCGGGCTTGCGCACGGTGCCGTAGAGCGTCACGCTCGCCTGCCTGTCGGCAG
>MFMI01000019.1:0-16677 GCA_001783465.1 Candidatus Kaiserbacteria bacterium RIFCSPLOWO2_02_FULL_54_13 | reverse complement strand
GATACAACAAGTCGCGAATAGTTCGTATCCCAAGCTTCGTGAGCGCCTTTGTCTGCTCCGGCCGGAGATGAGTGAAGTGCTTCTCGATAACATCCTCTGAATCCATATCCACAGTATATAGGAGTACCACAATTCACCCACTGGTACACCGTCCAGATATCTGCACTATCCACAATACATGACGGTCGTCCACTGTTTTGGATAGTTGTGTGAAAAGATAAGTGGTATGGGTGTTATTGAGAAAGAGGCGAAAAAGATCCGGAGACTGCGAGCATTCCAGCAAGGACTTCTAGTCGCCGCCGCTATCGGTGGCGTCGTGCTCATTGCAGCAACGATGCCGAACGCGGCACAATTACTTCGCTTTATGCCCGGCTACAAAAAGGGCGCACGATTTAATTATCAAGCGAAGACGGCGCTTGGTCGTTTGAAAGCCAAAGGTTTGATTACTTTTGAGGAGCGAGACGGCAAGCGGTATGCGTGCGTGACCGAAGCGGGAGAGCAAATGCTTGAACTTGAATCTATGCGAAAAAAAAGTGCTAAAAAACCGAAACGTTGGGATGGTCGTTGGCGTGTGGTGCTCTTCGATATTCCAGAACGCCGCCGTGGCATTCGCAATCGTTTGCGTGTGTTTATGCAGGAATATGGATTCGTGCGGCTCCAAGACAGTGCGTGGATTTATCCGTACGACTGCGAAGATCTTATCGCGCTTGCGAAAGCGAATTTTCGCATTGGTGCCGATGCTCTGTATATGATTGTTGAACAGCTAGAACGCGACAAACACCTACGCGAGCATTTCGGACTTCCCGCATCGTAAATACTCAGGTATCCAAAATACATGACGGTCGTCCAGTATTTTGGATAGCAGTAACATTCAAGTTGTTAATACATGTGCAGAAATGTTCCCTGCATTTCGCGCTATAGTTGGCGCATGCGGAATGCCTTGCTTTGGACTGCAGTGTACGCGGGATGCGCGTCGTCACTCATTATGTTCGCTACTGCCGGCGGTGCGACGTATATCCGAGAAGGCATGGCATGGACGGCGAGAGAAGCGCAGACCGCCGCAGTATTCTTCGTGCAGAGCATCACGGTAAGCCAGATACAGAATGATTATCAGAATGTCCAGGCCCCCAAGAGTGATAAGAGTAAGAAGAAATCCACCAAGAGCCGCTACATCTCGGACGGGGAGATTCGCGTCCTCATCGTCCCCGGGCACCAGCCAGAAGATGGAGGGACGGCATTTGACGGCGTGTACGAACGCGATATCGTCGTGGATATCGCAGGCGCGCTCGCCGAGCTTCTCGCGCAGGACTCGCATTATGAGGTCATGGTCGCGCGGGGAAAGGATACGTGGAATCCTGTTTTACAAGCTTACTTTGATACCCGCGCGGCCGATATTAAGGCATTTGAACAATCGCAAGAGCTCCTCATGGAGAGTTATCTTGCGAGCGGGAGCATCCTCCCGCAGGCCGACCATGTATACCACAATTCAGCGTCGCCCTCGGCAAGACTCCAGCTCTACGGCATCAACAAGTGGGCGAGCGAGAACACATACGACATCACTCTGCACCTCCACCTCAATGACTATGCGCGGCGCCGTACGGGCAGAGTCGGCACGTACGACGGATTCACAATTTACGTACCGGAACGCCAGTATTCAAACGCCGAAGCTTCAATAGCCATTGCTGAAGCCATAGCGGCTCGGTTAAACGCATACCACGCGACGAGTACGCTCCCACAGGAAGACGCCGGCGTCGTTGAAGACCAAGAGCTCATCGCCATCGGTACCAACAATACTGCCGACGGCGCCGCGCTTCTTATAGAGTACGGCTATATCTACGAACCGCAGTTTCAAGAGCCGTCCGTCCTCCCGGTGGCCGTTGCCGACTATGCGTATGCAACGTATCTCGGGCTCCAAGATTTTTTCAACAACTCGATAGTGCCGACCTTCGGCTCCGTATCGTTCCCGTATGATTGGAGCGCTGTAGACGCGCAGAAAGGGGAGTCGGGGCCCGGCATCTACGCGCTCCAGGCAATGCTCCATCGCCTCGGCTACTATCCGCCCGCTGGCGAGAGCTTCTCCGAATGCCCGGTGTCAGGGAAGAGCGGCCTCTGCACCCGTAGGGCGATAGAGGCATACCAGAACGCGCATGGTCTAGAAACGACCGGTGCCCTTGGCCCCAAGACGCGCGAAGCCCTTGAGCGTGAACTCACTACGCCCTAGTGGTATACTGCGCTCTCTATGAACCAGAAATCAAAGAAGATTCTTGCTGCATTTAAGAGGCAGGGGGCGCGGATAGAGACGAAGGCGCGCGTGAAGCTCAAAGAGAAAAAGGATTTCTCGCTCTGGTACACGCCGGGCGTCGGCGTCGCGTCGCTCCATCTGGCCAAGCATCCCGGGGATGCGCGGCTAATGTCAGTTAAGAAGAATAGCGTCGCTGTCGTCTCTGACGGCTCGGCTGTGCTCGGTCTCGGGAACATCGGCCCCTATGGCGCCCTGCCGGTGATGGAAGGGAAGGCGCTCATATTTAAAGAGAAGGCCGGTGTTGATGCGTGGCCTCTGGTGCTCGCGACGCAGGATGCAGACGAGATAGTGCGAGTCGTGAAGGCTATCGCGCCGGCCTTCGGCGGCATTAATCTGGAGGACATCGCCGCGCCGAAATGCTTTGACATTGAGACACGGCTCATTAATGAATTGGATATCCCCGTGATGCACGACGACCAGCACGGCACCGCCATCGTTGTGCTTGCCGGGCTCATCAATTCTGCGAAGGTGGTGAAGAAAGATTTGAGGAAGCTCAAAATCGTAATAAGCGGCGCCGGCGCGGCCGGCACCGCGGTGGCGAAGCTCCTTCTCGCCGCCGGTGTGAGAGATATCGTCCTCTTGGACCGTAAGGGCACTCTCTATGCCGGCCGCTCCGGTTTGAATACGCACAAGGCCGAGCTTGCCAGGCTCACCAACCCGCGCAGGGTAAAGGGAGGCCTCGCTCTTGCGATGCGGGGCGCGGACGTCTTCATCGGCGTATCCGGCAAGGGGCTCTTGAAGAGGGAACATGTTGCGTCTATGGCGCCGAAGGCAATCGTCTTTGCGATGGCGAACCCAGACCCCGAGATTCTGCCGGAGGCGGCGAAGAGAGCAGGGGCAATGGTTATCGCGACCGGCCGTTCCGATTTCCCGAACCAAATCAACAACGCGCTCGTCTTCCCCGGCATCTTCCGCGGTGCCCTCGACAAGGGCGTACAGAAAATAACTGAAGAAACGAAACTTCGCGCCGCTCGCGCGCTCGCGGCGCTCGTCGGTACACCGACATCTGCGAACATTATCCCCGATATGCTTGACCCGCGCTCCGTGAGAGCGGTCGCTCGCGCGGTGCGCTAGTTCGCCGCCGTCACGGTAACCGCGCCGAATTGGGAGATGTTTAGATGGTTGTGATATTTCCACGTCCCTGCTTTATTGAAGACGAATGTGTACGAACTGCCGGATGCGGTAGCGGCACATTCGTCAAACGCCGTACCCGCCGTGTCGGGGCAGTGTTGGCTCAAGCTCGTCCCGCTGTAGGCGGTGTGCGTCGGATGCATCGCCGACGCAACCCACATATTTCCTGAACTCTGATTGACGAACGTCACGCTCGTGCCGAGCGGGATGGCAACGTTTGCGGGCGAGAAGCCCTGGTCGGTATAAGTGACGGTCACACCGGACTGCGTCGTTGCCGTCGTTGTCGTTATATCAGCAGGCGGAGTTGTGTCAGTCGTCGTTGGCGCGTTCGCGGGAGTTCCTTTGAGCAGAAACCAGCCTCCGAGAATAACAACAATCACAACTGCGATAATGCCGATAGTTTTTCCTTCCATAACGTATACGATTAATGAATAAATAACGTGCTTGAATCCTACCACAGAGGGTTATATACTTCACTCATGTCTACAACCACCATCATACTCATCGTCGTTGCCGTCGTCGTGCTCTGGGTTATTTACGCATATAACCGTTTTGTTACCTTGGTGAATCGGGCGAAGGAGGCGTGGGCGGATATCCACGTACAGCTGAAGCGCCGCTATGACCTTATCCCCAACCTTGTTGAGACTGTGAAGGGCTATGCCGCGCACGAATCAAGCGCCTTTGAGAACGTGACGAGGGCGCGCGCCGCGGCGATGGGCGCCGGTAGCGCCACACCCGCCGCGCAGGCGCAGGCGGAGAATATGCTCTCGGGCGCGCTGAAGACGCTCTTCGCCGTCTCTGAAGCGTACCCGGACCTGAAGGCGAATCAGAACTTCCTCCAGCTCCAGAAAGAGCTCGGCGACACCGAGGACAAGATACAAGCCTCTCGCCGCTTCTATAACACGACCGTGATGACGCTCAACACCGCCGAGCAGACGTTCCCGGGCAACATCATCGCCAACACCTTCGGCTTCAAGCCGATGGATCTCTTTGAGCTTGCGGCCGCGGACCAGGCGGCAAACGAACCAGTGCATGTGCGGTTCTGATGTATGGAAGAATTCCCGAAACAAAAAAGGGAACTCTCAGAAGCAGGCAAGCTTGAGTGGGAGATGAAAGAAATGACGGAACGGCACGCTAAAGAAGCGGATGCCCAACGCGGATTGTATGAATGGGAAATGGAGGAGCGGGACGCGCGGCACGGTCTGGACCATTTGACGGAGTTGAAAACCCGCAAGGTCTTTGAACACGAACTGGAGCAGTCGCTCAAAATAATCCGCGGAGAAATAAAAGAAAAGCGCGGCGAACCCCTCAAAGAGATTACGCTCATTTCAATCGATTTAGACCATTTCAAGGCCATCAATGACACCTATGGCCATCTCGCGGGCGATGAAGTGCTTAAAAAAGTGTCGATGCTCCTCGCGAACTCGGTTCGCGAGACGGATGTAGCTGCTCGCGTCGGCGGTGAGGAACTAATGGTGCTTCTGCGGGGTGCGAATGTGCAGAATGCCGCGCGGCACGCAGAGGGACTTCGCGCGAAAATTGAGAAATTGGCGTTTGACACCTACCCCGGCCTCGCCGTTACCGCGAGTTTCGGCGTTGTCTCATCTCTAGATTCCACCGATGCGAAAGTGCTCTACGAACACGCCGACCAAACGCTCTACAAGGCGAAGCGCGACGGACGAAATCGGGTTGAAGTGTATAGTAATCCATGAATCCCGTTAGAAGTTCAGTGCACACACGATATCTATTGACGAGACTTTCTTCTCGATAAGGTAGAATAACTTGCTAGCATCACTTGTATGGAAACTTCTAACGGGATGAACCTCTACGACCAGCGTTCAAGCAATATCCGCCGGACGTGGGTCCTAGTGCTCGGCTTCCTCATCGTCGTCATCGCGGTGGGGTACGCGATTGCTTGGTATTACGGCAATCCGGCGATTCTCTATATCGCTGTATTCATCGCTGTCGCGACGAATTTTTACGCGTACTGGCAGTCGGACAAGCTCGTGCTCTCGCTTAACCATGCACGGCCGGCCTCGCGCGAAGAGTTCTTTGACCTCTATACTGTCACCGAGAATCTCGCGATAACGGCTGGTCTGCCCAAGCCGAAGCTCTATGTGATTGACGATCCGGCGCCAAACGCGTTCGCGACCGGCCGCGACGAGGAGCATGCGGTCGTTTGTGCGACGACCGGACTCCTCGCTCTGCTCTCGCGAAGCGAGCTTGAAGGCGTCATTGCGCACGAGCTCTCGCACATTAAGAACCGCGACATACTTCTCATGACGGTCGCGGTGGTGCTCGCAGGCTTTGTCGCTATCCTCGCGGACTTATTCTTGCGCATGTCGTTTTGGGGCGGGGGGCGGGGGAGCAATAACCGGCAAGGGAATGCGATTATGATGGTACTCGCCGTCGTCGGCATCGTGCTTGCGCCAATTGCCGCAAAGCTTATCCAGCTCGCCGTCTCGCGCCGCAGGGAATTCCTCGCCGATGCTTCTGGCGCCCTGCTCACGCGCTACCCCGAGGGTCTCGCCTCTGCACTTCAAAAAATAAGCGCGACGAATATTCCGATGCGTCATGCATCGCACGCGACTGCACACCTCTTCATTGACGAACCATTCGGCAAGGCAGAGGGGAGCAAGCTGGCATGGCTTGAAAATATGTTCGCCACGCACCCGCCCATCTCCGCTCGTATCAAGGCGCTCCTCAACAAGTGATTATTTCTGTTTTTTGTTGTAAGTTGGTAGTTGTGCTAATTGGAGGCGTCGGATAGCGGTTTATTCCACCGCCTTGGAAAGGCGGCAGGCCTGAAAGGGTCTCGAGCGTTCGAATCGCTCCGCCTCCGCAACAGTAGCGTGCTACGATATAAGAATCACTCTATGCAGAGGATTATCTTTGGATGCGGAACATTGCTCGTGCTACTCGCAGGTATGGAGCTCGCCGCTCCGCGCATTGCCTCTGCACAAGATATTTCTTCATCCAATTACCAAGTGCTTGCGCCGGTTATTACTTCTGGCGGAGGATACGCGACCTCCAGCAGTTTCTCTGTGCTTGGTGTTATCTCCGAATTCTCACACAACCTCTCGGACTCCGATTCGTTCGATCTCGTTCCCGGCTTTGCGGCATACCCCTTTGTCTCAACACCCGTCGTAACCGCGACGGGAGTTACGACGGCGGTAAATCTCTCTTGGACCGCCGCGGTAGGCGTTCTCGGATATTCAACCGCTTCTTATTCAATCGGACAGTCCACCGCCTCCGGCGGGCCGTACACCTTCACCGCCGTAGGCAATGTGTTGTCCAGTACCGTTTCAAGCTTGACCGCCGGGACACCGTACTATTTCATCATCCGCGCGCACGACTCGTACAGCACGACCATAGCGACCTCTACGGAAGCGACTGCGACGCCGACTGCGGCGGCAACAACACCTCCGTCCTCGTCTGGCGGTGGCGGTGGCAGTAGCGCTATCCCGGTCTCTGACACCGGTACGGGGGCCAGCTTCAGCGGTAGCGCATATCCAAATAGCACAGTCACGGTTCTTAAGGATGCACAAGTCGCCGCGACTTCTATCTCGGGCTCGGACGCCTCATTTCAAATGACGCTAAGTAATCTGGCGGCAGGGAATTTCATTTTTTCACTGTATAGTGAAGATAATAACGGCAATCGGTCCTCTCTTGTCTCATTCCCGTTAAGTCTCACGCAAGGAGCAATCACGAATGTGACGGGCATCTTTATCGCACCGACCATTTTGGCTGACAAGTCTGAAGTGCGACGGGGCGATACGATTACGTTGTTCGGACAGTCGGTACCAAAGAGCGATATCATCATCACCGTCCACTCGGACCAGTCGTATTTCGGCACAACAATTTCCGATAAAGGCGGTGTATATCTGTATAATTTTGACAGCTCTATACTGGACTACGGCTCTCACAGCGCCCAATCAAAAGCGATGATAGGCAACCAGCTGGTGAGCGGGCTTAGTCCCGCAGTGAACTTCCAAGTGGGGACAAAGAACGTTGCAGCGACCAAGGCGGCCACATGCGGTTCTATCGGCGACCTCAACTGTGATAATCGCGTCAATCTTGTGGATTTCTCCATTATGGCGTACTGGTATCAACGGACGCTTTCGGCAAATGGCTTAAAGGCGGACCTCAACCATGACAATAAAGTGAATCTCACCGACTTCTCCATACTGGCGTCCCGCTGGACCGGCTAATCATTATGTATCTACAAAGACCCTTTTTTATTGCGTGTGCGCTCGTCCTTCTTTCTCCCACAACGGCAGTTGCCGCGACTATTTCAGTTCATGCGACACCCGCAAATATCGGAGTAGGCGACCTAGTCCGCGTGGATGTTCTTCTTGACAGCGCAATCTCAACCAATGCCTTCTCCGGCAGTCTCCGGTACTCGTCAGCAACATTGGAGCCGGTGGCAATAAGCGACGGCAACTCCATCGTGGGTATGTGGATTACTCGTCCTTCCGTGACAAGTGCGGATGCACCGATCACGTTCGCAGGTATTACGCCCGGAGGATTCTCCGGTGATAATGGAATCCTCTTCTCAATTCTATTTAAAGCAAAGGGAGCGGGCACCGCGACAATCTCATTCCAGGACATAGAAGTGTTGCGTAACGATGGCGTCGGAGGAAATGAGCCGACCACGATACAGCCGCTCGCGCTCGGCATCTGGCCGGAATCTTTTGGAGGATACGCCGAGCCGGCGGACCAGACCCCGCCAGAATACTTTATCGCATTACTTGATACCGACCCGCAATTGTTCGGCGGTAAAGCGTATCTCGTCTTCACCGCGGTTGATAAAGGTTCGGGGATAGCTCATTACGCTGTTGCCGAGAGCCGCCTGCCATCGTTCCTATTTTCGCTCTTTCCACTCTCATGGAACGAAGCGGCGATGAGTCCGTACGCAATCGCCGACCAGAATCTCACCAGCGCGGTGTACATCAAAGCGGTTGACCGCGCAGGGAATGGGCGGCTCAGTGTTTTTCCACCACAACACCTCTTTACGGGATATGAAAAAACGGTTCTTCTCGCTATACTCATAGTATTCGTCTTTTCCGCGTGGATATGGCAAAGAAGGCGAACTGGAAAGAGCTTATGACATTGCACCTTCGGGCATATATACCTGCGCTCGTCGCATTTCTTTTCTTGTTGCCGTCTCCGGTGTTCGCGGCTGCGCTTAGCTTGTCGCCGACGAACGCTTCCGTCCGTGTCGGCTCCACTGTCACTGAAACCGTGTTCGTATTGAGCACCGACCAGGCGATGAACGCCATTTCCGGTACAATATCGTTCCCGCCGGAGCTTCTCCAAGTCGTTTCAGTCTCTAAGGCGGGCTCGGTCCTCTCATTGTGGGTGCAGGACCCGACATTTTCAAATGCCGACGGCACGATTTCTTTCAGCGGTATCGTACCAAATCCCGGCTACACCGGCAGTCACGGTCTGACCATTTCAATTCAGTTTCGCGGGAAGAGAGCGGGCACCGCCGCGATAAGCTTCTCCCCCTCGTCTCAAGTACTCGCCAATGACGGTAATGGCACGGATATTTTGAACGATACCAATTCAGCGACAATCACCGTCACCTCTTCTGCCTCTGCACCATCAACGCCACCGGCTCCTTCCACGGCAGAGCAGGGTCTTCTCGCGCGCATCATATCGTCCACGCATCCGGACCAGACACAATGGTACAACCGTCCTCACGCAATCTTTGATTGGACGAACGCTCAAGGCGTTTCTGGCGTCCGACTTGGCTATGATAAAGATGCAGATGGTGAGCCGAGTGTTCCGTACAGTGAACCACTGTCGCACAAAGAATTAGACCTTGAGGATGGCATTTGGTATTTTCATGTACAAGAAAAGGGTTCAGGCGGTTGGGGTCCGATAAGTTCCTACAGAGTACAAATTGATACCGTGCCCCCGCTTCCGTCTACGGTGACGTTCCCGCAGGGTACGACGACGCCGTCCGGTAGCTCAATTACCGCATTGTTTACAACAACCGATGAACTCTCGGGCATTGACCACTATCAAGTCGCCGTTGACGGAAAAGTATTTACAGTCACTGCCGATGCGGGGAGTCGGCCGTATCAGGTGTCTGCAGGTCCGGGAGCACATATGCTTCTCGTGCAGACCTATGACAAAGCAGGGAACTTCTCAACCGCGAACGGAAGATTCTTTGTTACCGGAGAAGCATCGTCATTCTTTGATTTCTTCAGCTTCGGATGGTTAGCAGTTAATTACATCTCCATCTTCCTCATAGCATTCGCAATACTTGTTACCTTACTCTTCGCCGCGTGGTACATCCGGACCCACTTTATGGCCTATCGTTACCGGCTGAATCGCCAGCTTGGTCTAACGCATGCACACGTACATAAAGAGTTTGACACGCTCAAAGAAGCCATTACCGAAGAACTGCTTGCACTTGAACAAACGAAGTCAAAGCGTTCACTCACTCGCGAAGAGGAACGGCTCATCGTCCGTTTTAAGAAGCTTCTTGACCACGCAGAACAGACAATAGAAAAAGAAATTGAAGATATTCAACGATAGGGAAGCCCTATCGGATTGTGCTCTCGTACGCTCGGCTTAAAGTCATCTGTGGATAGTGACGGATTCCAGGCCAGCCGTTTTGAGACGGAGGTGTGTTGATGCAGATTGAGAATGGACAGGGCGAGGCGAACAAAATTTCATTTTTACTAAAACCGCCAGGTGCTTCTTGGCTAGCCGAGATACGTCCTATTTATATCGTTTTTTATCTCGTGATAGCGAGTTATTCAACATAAAATCTTGAGTCTGCTGGCAATAATCTGTAAATCACCACCGGAAAATATATCCTCCCGAACCCTCATATCTTCGTCCTCATCGTAATATATTGCAATTTCAGGCATACCAAGACCGATATTTAGGGCATCAATAACGATAATACGGCATGAATGCAGTATTATTGCTGGTATACGAAAGCTCTTTAGTATGGATACTCTCCCGCAACTTACGCATACGCTTTCTGTTTCAGAAAGGACCCGCACGTTCTCGCTAGTTCTTTTTGTTTTCATTCTCGCGATTGTCCTTTCTTTCTCCCTCTTCCTCCAAGTCGTCCGTGCCGCTCAAGTCCCGCCCCAGATTCTCACCTATCAAGGCCGGCTGACCGACAGCGGCGGGAACCTGCTGGGGGGAAGCGGCACCACCTATTATTTTAAATTTTCCATTTGGAGTAGTCCAACAGTCGGCGCAGGGACCCGCTTATGGCCGAGCACGGTTCCCGCCCCGACCACCGCCACAGTTGAACAAGGAGTCTTTACTGTCAACATCGGAGACACGGCAAACGAATATCCCGATGCGCTCAATCTTGATTTTTCAGCCAGCCAGAATCTTTATCTGCAAGTTGAAGTTTCTTCCGACAATGATAGTTCAGAAACATTGTCGCCCCGGCAACAAATAACTTCTGCGGCATTCGCACAACTAGCCGGAGCAGTTGTCGGAACCACGATACCATCCATCTTCGGCACGACAACACCGGCCACGAACTCTTTTGTCACCATCGCCGCGACGAGCACTGATTCAATACCACTTACGGTTGCTGGTTTTGCAAATCAGGTTGCGAATCTTTTTCAAATACAAAATGCGGCAAGTACAAATCTTTTTTCCGTGGACGCGGTAGGAGGCGTAACTGCGGTTGCGGCGACTACAACCAATTTTTTCTCAACGACCGCAAGCTCGACAAATTTGTTCACTTCTAATCTTTCGGTTGGTTCGCTCTCCGGCTTTCTGAAAGCGACCGCGGGAGCAGTAGCAACCGCGCTCGTCGATCTCGCGAGCGACATTACCGGCATTCTCCCCGTCGGCAACGGCGGTACCGGATGGGCAAGCATCGTCACTGGCGCCATTCCTTACGGCAACGGTTCTAGCGCGCTCGCGACTACTACGGCAACAACTGGGGGCAACATACTCGGGTACCTTTCCGGCATTCCAACATGGGTCTCTACCACGACCCTCAACATCGGCGGCAACGCAGGCACCGCCACCGCGCTTGAAACCGCCCGCACCATCAACGGCACCTCCTTCAACGGCACGGCAGACATCACCATCACCGCCGCCTCCTCCACGCTCCTCGCCAACGACAACACCTTCTCCGGCGCCAATACGTTCTCCACGCTTCCTATCCTCGGCTCCCTCGCCGGTGTGGTCGGTGCGAACTCAGGTTCCCTCTATTCGGTCGCCACCTCAACACTCTTCGGCAGTCCCACCGCCGGCTCCATCCTCGCGTTCCTCTCCGGCGCAAACACCTGGGTTTCCACCACCACACTCAACATCGGCGGAACTGCCTCCAACATCACGGGCATTGCGGCAATCGCAAATGGCGGCACGGGACTCACCTCGTATTCTGCCGGCGACATTATCTATGCTGACAACTCTGGGAATCTTACTCAACTTGAACGCGGTACCAACGGGCTAGTTCTCAAGCTCGCCGGCGGATTCCCGTCATGGGCGGCCGAAACCGGCGGAAGCGGCGGACTTACCGACGCGTGGGCAACAACCACGGCTCAAGATTTGGCCATATACCCATCCACTCCATCGTGGGTCGTTGTTGTCGGCAATAATGCAACGACCACGACGGGCAATATCTTTGAAGTCACAGGTAAATCTTATTTTTCTGACCGAATTGGCGTCGGGACCACCTCACCATCCACCCTCCTCTCCGTTGCAGGCAATGGTCTCATAGACGGCACTCTTACCATGACGAATCTTGTCGCGACCGGTACCGCAACGGTCGGCGGCACACTTTCTGCCGACTCCGCAAGCTTCACCTCCGCCCTTCCCATAACTTCCGGCGGCACCGGCCTCTCCTCACTCACCGGCAACCGCCTCCTGTATTCAAACGCCGACGGCTCCGCCCTCGCCTTCGCCGCCACCTCCAGCCTGAACATCGGCGGCAACGCCGCCACCGCCACCGCGCTTGAAACCGCCCGCACCATCAACGGCGCCTCCTTCAACGGCACGGCAGACATCACCATCACCGCCGCCTCCTCCACGCTCCTCGCCAACGACAACACCTTCTCCGGCGCCAATACGTTCTCCAACACCATCACGGGTTCTGTCTCGGGCAACGCCGGCACCGTCACCAACGGGGTCTATACCACCACCTTCGGCACGCTCTTTGACAACAGCCTTGCCGCCACCTCCTCGGTCGCCAGCATCACAACGCTCGGCAATCTCTCCATCACCAAGTCGCAAGTCTCCGACTTCGGCACGTACGAGAATCCGCTCACCTTCTCATACCCGCTCTCCCGCGTGACCGATGCCATCTCGCTCGCCTTCGGCACCACCACGAGCAACACCTGGGCCGGCACGCAAGTATTCACCAACGCACCCACCCTCGCCGCCTTCACCGGCCTCGTCGGCGCAAGCGGCGGCGTCTCGTACGCCATCAGCACGTCTTCGCTTGACGCAAATATCACCGGCAACGCCGCCACGGTGACCACCAACGCGAACCTCAATGGCGTCGTCACCTCAAGCGGCAACACCACCTCGTGGGGAAGCGCAACCGCAGGGGTTTTGGGCACATCGGCAACCGGCATACCAACCTTTATGGCGACCTCTACGCTCTATGGGGCTGGCGGTATTCCAAACGCTGCACTTGCAAACTCCACGATTTCCGGTATCGCGCTCGGCGCTGACCTTGCCGCCCTTACCAACGACGCGACGCTGAACGGCTCGTCATACAACGGAAGCGGAGCGATAAGCGACTGGGGGCTTAATCTGGGGAATGCAAACACGTGGACGGCATTACAGACATTCGGCAACGCAAGCACCACGCAAATTGGTTCCACCGGCTCTGCATACTTCGCCACTGCGGGCGGCAACGTCGGCATCGGGACAACGACGCCGTACAGCAGACTGTCGGTGTGGGGAGCGGACACAGGGGCAACGTCAATGTTTGAATTAACGAACTCTGCGTCAACAACATTGGCTTCGGTCTTGAATGACGGGACATTCTATATGAACGGCAACGTCGGCATCGGGACGACGAGTCCTACAACTAATCTCTCTGTTGCAGGTAGCGCCGTTGTGACCGGTACCGTCGGCATCGGGACGGCGAGTGTGCAGGCCGTTCTAGATGTTCAAGATTCAATATCAAGCACCATTGCTGCCACTTTTCGGGGAGTTGCTGGCACCAATAGAATTGGCCTCGGGACTATAGCGGGTATTACAGACGGAACACCTTTTGCACAAGGGTTTTCATCAAGTTTCGCAGCCGTTGATATGACTCTTCAACCAAACGGCGGCAACGTCGGCATCGGGACGACAAGTCCAGGGACACTCCTTTCAATCGGTGGAACAGGTACAGGTATAAACTTCGTTGATGGCACAACAGCTACTTCTACAATATCAGGCAACCTTTGGGTCAAAGGCACGCTCCGCACCGGCACCGGCTCTCTCTATATGAATGATACCGGTATCACTTCATCTGACGGCAATCTCTCTCTGCAGAGGAACGGCGTATCCTACCTCAACGGCGGCAATTTAGCTCTCGGCGCGAACAGTCTCACGATGACCGGCTCGCTCGGAGCTACAGGAGCGAGACTTACCAAAGGATGGTTCACCGACCTGCAAGTGTCAAATACCATTGCTGGCGCCATTAACGGCAACGCCGGCTCGGCCGCCATCCTGCAGACCGGCAGAACTATAAACGGGACGAATTTTAACGGCAGTGAGAATATCACGGTAACGGCCGCCGCCGGCACGCTGACCGGCGCGACACTCGCCTCGGGGGTGACTGCATCATCGCTCACGTCAGTCGGTACCATTACTTCCGGCACGTGGAGCGGGTCATTCGGAGCTGTGAGCGGAGCGAACCTCACCTCTCTCACTGCCGCGAACATCTCAGCGGGAACTGCCGGAATAAGCGTTACCGGCAACGCCGGCTCGGCCACCATCCTGCAGACCGCCAGAAATATAAACGGAGTGAGTTTTAACGGTACTGCAGATATCACGGTAACGGCCGCCGCCGGCACGCTGACCGGCACGTCCCTTGCTACCGGCGTCACGGCGGCCACGGGTCTTACCTCGGTAGGGACGTTGAATAATCTCGTCCTTAGTGGCACCCTTAACGTCGGTTCGATAGGTGCTGCCGCTGGAGATCTAAGTATCTGCGGCACTGGCGCTACGGGCAAAATCACCGCTTTCTCTGGCGCGTGCGGCACGTCTGACGCGCGTCTGAAGACGAATATCGTAGATTTTTCGGCAAGCGATGGACTCGCCGTGATTAGCGCGCTCCGTCCCGTCCATTTTGATTGGAAGGACGCCACTCTTCAGCAGAGTCGCGGTCCGCAGATAGGATTTCTCGCCCAGGACGTGCAGGAATTCTTCCCGCAGATAGTGACCCGGGCTGGCACGACGACCATTCTGTTTGCCGACGGCACGACGGAAGACGTCCCCGACACGCTTGCGCTTGATTATCAGAAGCTCACGGTGCCGCTCATCAAAGCGGTGCAGGAGCTGGATGCGCGGACGAGGTGGATGCAGAACGCCGCCACTTCGACAAGCTCAGGGCAGGCGACACCGGTTCTGACCGTGGATGTCGCGGGGAGGGTCGGGATTGGCACCACAACGCCCGCCCACACTTTGGATGTCGCGGGCGACATCGGCGCTATCGCCTTCATCAACACCTCCACGCGCTCTTTGAAGACCGACATTAATTATATGGACGCAAGCTCCACCGAAGAGATGCTGGACCGTCTCAAGAATCTCAAAGTCGCCTCTTATCGCTACAAGATTGAAGAGCAGAATGAACCACTTCGTCTCGGCCTCATCGCTGAAGACACGGCTACCATCGCCCCCGAGCTCCTCTCGGCAGATGGCAAGGGCGTAGACCTCTACAAGCTCGCCACCTTCACCCTCTCGGGCGTACAGGCGCTCGCGATACGCGTCGAGGGCCACGAGACGCGGCTCGCCTCGCTTGAAACGCGCATTTTCGCTTTGGAAAGCGGAGCTGTTGCTGTTGCAACCACCTCTACGCTCGCCCCGTTAGAGAGCATCTCTCTAACGGGGCTCGCGAGCGCGATAGAGGGCATAGACAGTGTGCTCCGCATCGGCAAGCTCATCTCCGATACCTTCTATGCGGCATATAGCTTCTTTGACCACCTCACCGCCGCGAACGTGACCGTCGGTTCGGCTACGACGCCCTCGGGTGTGACGCTCTATGACTCGGTGACAAAACAGCCCTACTGTTTCAGCATCGCGAACGGCGCGCCGACGACGACACCCGGCATCTGTAGCGAATCAACCGAAAGTTTGAATCCATTCGCCACCAGCACGGCACCTACAACCTCCATTACCATCACGGATTCAACTGATTCAACTACGCTCCCTCAACAAGATTCGGGACAAGTCACCACAGACAGCTCATTGCAAGCCGCTACGACCACGACCGACACCACGGCGAGCTCTACGCCAATAAGTATTGACACGACCGCGACGGATTCGACCACCTCGACAAGCTCGGGACAAGCAAGCTCGCCGCAAACAACAACCGATACCGCCACTGCAACAACTACCGATACAACTTCAACAACAACCGACACCACATCATCGTTAACCGACACCACAACAACCGACACAACCTCAAGCGATACGACGATAACCATCACGGACACCTCTTCCGAACCGACCACAGAGGATGCGACCCCATTGGATAGCTCCACGACCGGCGAAGCAAGCGCCTCAACCGACACCACAAGCACAAGCATCTCGGAGCCAGCCCCGACTGATACCACGACTACTACCGAAGAAGCACCGGCTACATAGAAAATCTAGGAGGAGATGGCAAGGGGCGCCCTTGCCACTTCTCGCCACCAAATGCCAAGGGCGCCCTCGGCAACTTAGCAATTCACTGCGTGGTAAGGGGCGCCCTTGGCAACTCACTTGCGTGCTACCATTCTGAAATGGGAAACCGCGATTATAAGGAATTTGCCGCTGACGAGTATTATCATATTTATAATCGCGGAAACGATAAGATGGATATTTTCCGTAACACGCAGGATTATCTGAATTTCCTGGAACGGCTGTGTGTTCTTCTCGGAATGCCAAGGGGCGCCCTTGGCATTTCATGCGGGCGCAGATAGGGTTGCAGATGGTATGATTAACGCATTGTTTGAATAATTAATTTTCACTTGCTATGGCAATTCGAGTGGCGATAAATGGTTTTGGCCGAATAGGCAGGGCGTTCGCACGGCGTTCTTGGGGGC
>MFMI01000018.1:24225-29841 GCA_001783465.1 Candidatus Kaiserbacteria bacterium RIFCSPLOWO2_02_FULL_54_13 | reverse complement strand
ATTGTCATTGTTGGTGATGGTGCATACCTTGTTCTCGCCTGCCGCAATCGTGACGGAGCCGGACGCGCTGCAGTCGCCGCTGATGGTGGCGGTGTATCCCGGCTGGTTCGTCTCAGAGACGGTATAGGTGCCGGAACTGAAGGTGTTGACGACGCCGCTGGTCACAGCCGTGGTATTCACAAACAGCGGGAAGTCGGCGATTACTTTGGTGCCGCCGTTGTCGTTCACCACCACCTTGTTCACGCGGATGGTGGCCGGTAGCGGCGGTTGCGGCGTGTCGGTAACGGTGACAGTAGCAGAACACTCTCCGGTGCGCCGCGGGGAGAATCCGCTGTGGTCGTGGACAGTGCCGGTATAGGTAGTGGTCACTGCCGGAGAGACGGAGAACGAACCGCTCGGGATAGGAGCGACGTTCCAGAAAAATATGTTTCCAATGCCTTGGTCAATTGCAAAATCAGTAGCATTCTCCTGCGACCATGAAATGGTGGACGAACCGCCAGCTTGAATAGTCGTCGGGTCTGCCGTGAGGACGCAGGTCGGCGGAGGCGGTGGCGGCGTGCCGTTGCAGGCAGGGATAGTTATCGGACTGCCTCCAAGAAGAGGATTTGTGCCTCCGGACGTGTCTATCGCGTAGACATAGAGGTCGTGGGAGAAGTCATCTTTGACAGCGTCGGGAGTGGAAAAGAAGAATCCGTAGTTACCGGGTACTCCGAGAAAGGTGTTCACGTCGGGGCGGGGATAATCCGCGGTGAATCCGCCGACTATTGTCCCGATGCCGTACGGACCATCTTTATAGAGGTGCACCGTAACGGAAGTCCCCGGGGTGTCCGAATCATATGCCCAGCCGGAAGTGAAATTGCAGTCCGCCGAATCAAAGTTCCCTGTCGGCTCGGTATTTGCCGGTGCCGCGCCGTCGCCACCGCCTCCGTCTCCACCGCCGTCACCTTCCCCTCCATCGCCACCGCCGTCGCCACCGCCGCCGTCGCTACCGTCACCTCCCCCTCCATCGCCACCTCCGTCGCCGCCGTCTCCACCGCCGTCACCACCGCCGTCACCGCCACCGTCGTCAGCATATGCAGTGAGAACACCGAGCGAAAAGAAATCTTGATAGTGCACGACAAACCCTCGCGAGAGCGCAAGAATCATAAGCAGTAGCACTATAGTGGTTATGTATTTGAAATTCATTATCCTATTTCCGAAACACCTCCGAAGAGATATTCCAGAAAAGGGATCCGTTGGAGACGTACATTGCATACGCCCCAACGGCTCCAGACCAACGTTACGGCACGAGAACCGGGAGGTTCATGGTGCACCAGTTCGCCCACTCCAGAGGGAAAAGACGCCAGCGGCGCTCGCCGCCCGAAACCTCCGGCGAGATGAACTCCGTCACTGACCAAGACGTCTCGATAATCTGGCTACGCGGATCGTCGGAGAATTGGAATGCTCCGAATCCGTTGACCATCTTAAGTACGCCTATGTCACGGGCAGACACAGCCCGCGTTTGCGGGTTCTTCTCTACATAGCGTACAGAGGCATCTGTCGTAATTTTGGCGAGGGTTTTAATTTCCGTGCGCAGGCGCTTGCCTAGCACGCGCGGGAGACTGTCGTTCGTTTGATACGCCTCGAGACGTGTTGCTCCTCTGGTCTCGCGTTCTGTCGCCGCCCTCATCAACTTCTCGACCTCCTCACGGAGATCCTCGGGAAGCTCTTTGAGCGAAAACGCACGAGCGACAAGGCGATACCCGTTCGGGCACGCACCTGTCGCAAACAGAGGAGTTTGCGGTACTGCTGGCGTCGCCTTTGCCGGTGGTTGTGCCGCTGAAGACGGTGATGCCGCTGGCGTTGGCTTGACCGTCTGAACCGTTGCCACAGGAGTTTGGACCGACGCCGAAGGCGCAACCGTAGGCTCCCTTTGTTTCGTAGTACTGGCACAGCCAGCGAATAGCGCCGCTATTGCGAGCGCTAGCAGAATGCGAACGATTTTCATCGTTGTTCCCTTTCTGAAGTGTCGCGCTCGCGCGACGGTTAAAAAGAGCTTCTTCCCTGCTCTCTTGCGGAGAGCCATTCCGTTTCTACCTAGGTAGAAACGGAATGGCTTTCAACAAAGTCTGCGACCACGACGAAACGGTCCGTCTTCTGCCCGAACGAGTTGCAGGTCACGAGCGTGAGCACTTTCCCGGCAACCGAGAGGGGAATCGCTGTGTTGTCGTCTGCCTTCTCTTCAACGACGCTCCGCACCCGGTACGTATATGCCGTAGCGGAGGAGTATACGGTTACAACGTCTCCCATCGCGAGTTTCTGGATGCCGTTGAAGGTCTTGTACGCTTGATTCTTCACAACCGGCAGATAGCTTGAGTGGCCGAAGAGAACGACGTTGCCGTCCTCGCCAAGCTTGGCAGACGTCGGATACCGCACCGCGCCCTTCAAGAGCTCCTCGTCAAGAGACGGGATGTCGGTCGTTGTCGGATTCACAATGACTGCCGCGAGGCTGATGTCAGGAATCTCTATTGTCGTCGGCAATTCAGAAACTATCGGGGCTAGCGCGCTTGCGGCCATTGCATCGGGCTGATTCGCGATAAGCGCAACTATCGGGATGTCTGGCGCCTCGGGCAGGAGGTCAAGTCTGGCGAGGGCGGCGACACTGCCGAGAAATATGGCGGCAAAAAGCCAACAGAAGCTCCACTTCCTCGCATACGTCCGCCTGCCGGCCCAGATAAGCCGTGCGGTTATATCAATAATTCCCTTCATATCGTCTTACCAAGACATACACTATTGCATCAACTCTGTCAAGTCTCCAAACTTGACATAAAAAGTGCCCTATGGTATGTATGGATTTGTCATATGAATACTAACCAGACGACCAGCTCAGTCCGCCAGACGGCTATTAACGGCCTTGCGATAGTCGGTTTCATCGCGCTTGTCGTCGCGGGTATCTGGCTCGCCGTGTATTCAACGCGTTTCGTCCCCGCTGTAGTGAATCGCATGGGGAGCGCCGCAGTCTATCTCGGTTCGGTCTTCAGTCCCGCTCCGGAGCCGGCCATCTCGGTCGTCTCGACTCCAGTCGCATCAACGACCCTTTCGTTTGATACCGAGACAGCCCCTCTCGCGAGCACAACGACAACTACGACGACCGCTTCCCCGAAGCCGGCGGAGACGGCCGCCGGCGTGAAAACAAATGGAACGTACTCAATCGGTACCGTGCCTGCAACCGTGACCCCTTACGGCCTCTCTGACCTCGCGATAACCATTAGCGCGGTCGGATACCTCACAACGGCCTCAACCGATTCCTTCGTTACGAGCTCCACTGTCCCAGACAACGAGCGCCCGGCGATCAAATTCACCATCAAGAACATCGGTACGAATTGGAGCGGCACATGGCGCTTTGACGCATCCGTTCCGACGCGTACCTCGTACGTTTTTAAATCTGAACCCCAGCAATCGCTCGCTCCGGGCGACAGTATTGACTACACGCTCGGTTTTGACCGCGCGAAGACAGGTTCTGACCAGCCCATCTCGATTACCGTTGACTTTAGCCACGCTGTCCCGGAGTCAAACGAAAACAATAACAACATCACGGCGTCTTTCAACATACTTTAATCAAAGTTTCTGGGTTATACTCTCGTGATGTCGAGACGCTTCTCTCTGGCCTCTATCGGGGTATTGCTGTTTCTGCTCCTTGCTCTTATTACCGCAGGGGTGGCGGCCGCCGACAGCTTCGTACTCGCGAGTGACCTCCGGTTTGAAAATGCGCTTCTCGGCAATCGTGCGCCCTTCCTTGTATACGCATTTCGTGCAGTGACTCTGCTAGGGGATATCGTCGTTGTTATAGGAATAGCGGGAATTATCGGCATCTTTTTATATTTTTCTAAATTGCACAGGGCATATATAGCGGGGCTTGCCGCTACTCTCGTCAGCGCCATCGGTATAAATTTTATTATGAAAGAGCTTGTGGAACGCGTGCGGCCGGAAAGTTTTGCCCCCTCTGCCCTTGAGTCGGCGTTTTCATTCCCAAGCGGGCACGCCACATTCTCTGTCGCTCTATATGGCTTCGTGACGTATCTCCTCTGCAAGAGGTACCCAGAGAACGCTACCGTGCTCATAAGCACGGCTATCATGATTATCCTTGTCGTAGGCTTTAGCCGGTTGTACCTCGGGATGCACTTCTTAAGCGATGTACTCGCCGGCTACCTCCTCGGCGGCCTCTGTCTCCTCTTCGGCATATGGATGACAAAAAAATTCGGTAACGGAAACGCCCCCCAGACCAAAATCACACGTCCAAATTAGCCATTTTGGCGTTGGATTGGATGAAGGATTTGCGCGAAGCGACGTCGGTGCCCATGAGGATATCAAAGATTCGGTCGGCCGCTTCGGCGTCCTCAATGTGAACGCGCTTTAAAACGCGCCTTGAGGGGTCCATTGTAGTCTCCCAGAGTTCGCTCGGATTCATCTCGCCGAGACCTTTGTAGCGCTGGACACTTCCTTCGGTCATTTCTTTCAGCGCCGCCTCCTTTTCTTTGTCAGAATATGCATACGCGACGGCCTTCCCTTTCGTTATTTTATACAGCGGCGGCTGGGCGATGTAGACGAAGCCGCCCTCAATAATCGGCCGGAAGTGCCGATACAAGAGGGTGAGGAGAAGCGTGCGGATATGCGCGCCGTCAACGTCGGCGTCGGTCGCGATGATAATTTTATGGTAGCGCAGTTTCGTAATATCAAACACGTCGCCGATGGCGGTACCCATCGCAATGACGAGCGCGCGTATCTCTACCGAGGCGAGCATGCGGTCAATACGTGCGCGCTCCACGTTGAGGATCTTCCCGCGCAAGGGGAGTATCGCCTGCGTCCGGCGGTCTCTGCCCTGCTTGCTTGAGCCGCCAGCCGAATCGCCCTCAACGATGAAGAGTTCCGCCTCCTCCGCGCTCTTCACTTGGCAGTCAGCGAGCTTGCCCGGGAGTGTCATGCCCTCCAAGGCTCCCTTGCGGAGTACCGAGTCCTTGGCCGCCTTGGCCGCCTTGCGCGCCTTGAGCGCGAGAAGGACTTTGTTGATGATGGAACGCGCGTCGTCTGGATTCTCTTCAAGAAATGCGCTCAATGCTTCGCCGAAAACGGTGGCGACCGCCCCTTGCGCTTCTACCGAGCCGAGTTTGCTCTTGGTCTGCCCCTCAAATTGGATTTCCGGGAGCTTCACCGAGACGACGGCGGTAATTCCTTCAAGCACGTCGTCGCCGGTGAAGTTCTCGTCCTTTTCCTTCAGTATGCTCGCGTTCCTGCCGTAGGTGTTGAGCGAGCGCGTGAGCGCGGTCTTGAAGCCGGTGATGTGGGTGCCGCCTTCGCTGTTGTAGGTATTATTTGCGAAGGCGGTGATGCGAGAGGTGATGTCGTCCACATATTGGAGCGCTACTTCTACATTGACGTTGTCCTGCTCGCGGTCTATATAAAATATATTCTTGTGTACCGGCGTCTGGTGATTATTATAGAAGGCGACGAGCGACTTAAGACCTCCTTCAAAATAAAAGGTCATCGAGGCGACATCCAGCGCGAATGCATTCAAAAAGATTTTTCCTGTCTCAAAGGCATCCTGCGAGGACCGCGCATCAATGACTCTCACGCGGACGC
>MFMI01000018.1:23686-24110 GCA_001783465.1 Candidatus Kaiserbacteria bacterium RIFCSPLOWO2_02_FULL_54_13 | reverse complement strand
TGGTGCCGTGTTCGCGCGACGCGCCAACCTTCTTCACCTTCGCCAGCGGCTTGCCAATCTTATATTCCTGCATATGCATCCCGCCGTCTTGGTGCACGACAACCTTTGAATGTTCGGAGAGTGCGTTCACCACCGAGGCGCCGACGCCGTGGAGTCCGCCTGAGACCTTGTAGGCATTGTGGTCAAACTTACCGCCGGCGTGGAGCGTGGTCATGATGGTCTCAAGCGCAGAGACCTTCGTCTTCGGATGGATGCCGACGGGGATGCCGTTGCCGTTATCTGCGACGCGCACGTAGCCGTCGGGGAGGAGCGCGACCTCTATTTCATCGCATCGATTCGCCATCGCCTCGTCGCGCGCGTTGTCAAAGGTCTCCCAGACGAGATGGTGGAGACCGTCGGGACCGGTCGTCCCGATATACATGCC
>MFMI01000018.1:19804-23677 GCA_001783465.1 Candidatus Kaiserbacteria bacterium RIFCSPLOWO2_02_FULL_54_13 | reverse complement strand
TTCCGCACCGGCTCAAGACCCTCAAGGACAGTAATGGACGAAGCGTCGTATGCTTTCGCGGCGCCTCCGGCACCGCGCTTTTTGTCGTCTTTTCCAGTTGTTTTAGCCATGTTTTATATGCTTTTATTGTAGCACAAAACAAGCTTAAAATCAGCCCTTCCAAACTGTCCACAGAGTACAATATTAGTGAGGATTACCATTTTTGACCTATAGGATAGAATTGGTAGATGAGATTCCCTATTCAAGACCGGAGGAAGATGTTTCTCCAAACGAATATATTGCGATTTTTGTATGCTGGCGGGGTACTCACAACGGCGCTTGTTGCCCCAAAACTTCTACGACTTATCGGTCCATTTGATAAAAGTCAGCCGCGTCGTAAAGAGCTCTATGCACGTTTGGCCCAAGCGCGCTACAGACTCAAGCAACGTGGCCTGGTTAAAGAAGAAAAACGTTCGAATGGTATGTATCTTGTACTCACTTTGCATGGCGAGAAATCTATAGAAAAAATTCTTGCTCGCGAATATCGGATCCCTGAACCCGTACGATGGGATGGTAAGTGGCGTGTGCTTATCTTTGATATCCAGGAAAAACGGCGGCGTGTACGACTCGTCTTACGGCATCTTCTTATGGGCGCAGGGTTCATTCGTCTACAAGATAGCGTATGGATCCATCCGTATCCGTGCGATGAATTCGTAGCGCTCGTACGAGCACACCTTTCAAGCGGGGTTGGAGAATTACGTTCTCTTGTCGCTGAAGCGCTTGAATCTGATCGTCTACTTCGCGAGCATTTTGGTTTACTCATTTGATACTACCAAAATTAACCTATAGGATAAATTTGGTTGACATTATTTTACGTTGCTAAATGAGCGACTTCCTTTCCTTTTTGTCTTGCCTTGCGGATTATTTCATGGATGAACTCGGTTTTGTTTCCGGTATAATTAACACGGTCGTCGGCATATTTCTCAGCAAGCCGTTGCTTGAGTTCAATATATTTATTTCGTACATCTGCATTCGCGCGCAGACAATCGCGAAAGAAAATTGAATTCTTCCATTCTTTGTCATGTAATTCAATCAGTTTTAGATGATGAGTACGATTTGATTCCGGACCTTTTATGAAAAAATGTCGATAGCAAGAATACGGTCACCGAACAACTCTTCAATAGCTTTTCTATCCCTTTCAAACATCTGGGTCCAAACGGGATTATACGGTTCAAGTCTGACCGTTCCTCGTTTCAGTCCAATTGATGTTTCTCTCATGACGGAACTAGCGGACTTCGTAGCCCGCGGTGTGAAGCATCGCAGAAACTTTTTCCATGATGCCGTTTACCTCTCCGTCGGTAAGGGTGCGCTCCATAGATTGAAAGGTGAGGCGGGAGGTGTAGGAAATTCTTTTCCCTTTTTGAAAAGCGTCGAAATGCACAATCCTTATAAGAAGAGGTCCGGCACTTTCCTGAATTAATTTTTCGAACTCAGATTCCTGGGTAGGGTCATAGGACTGCATTTCTCCAGTTTCAGGAGAAAACGCGGAGATATCACGCACGATAAACGGATAGACAGAAAATGGCTTGTACGCGCCAAGTTCATAGCGTTTTGGAACGTAGTTGGCATCGTCTCGTATTTCCGGCAGATCCGATACCGGTTCTGAAGTTTTCACTTCAAGCTTCTCGCCATCCTTCTGAAATACTGTTCCCACTTCAAAGAGCTTTGGTTTCTGGTTCGGAGCGAGCACGAGCGGCGCGTATTGTTTCGCGCGAGCGAACGCTTCTTGCAGATTCTGTTCTAGAGAGGTGCGCAGTGCTGGCTTCGTCTTATCAAGTGGGTTGGCGAGCAGGATGTCGCCTTTCTTTGCGAACGACTGCGTGGAGACTTCGGTGAAGCCCTGTTCAACAAGCTGGTCTTTCATCCGCTCAATGCCCCGGTAACGAGATTGGTCCGGCGTCCCCAACGTCGGCGGGAGTTCGGCCGCGGGAATCCGGTCATAGCCGAGGATGCGCCCGACTTCTTCAGCGAAATCCTCGGGAATAGTGAGGTCAGTGCGTTCAAAGGGCGGCGTGATGGTAAACGAGTCTCCCTCACTCTTAGTCTCAAGGCCGAGACGCGTACACACGCCTAGTACCTCGTCGCGCGAGAAGCTTGAACCGAGCAGGCCGTTGATGCGCGCGAGCGTTACTAGGACCGGCTTTGTTTCCGGCCTCGCCGGATATTCGTCAACGACCCCGACAACTTCCCCGCCCGCGATGTCTGTGATGAGCGCGAGCACGTCACGCATGCCGTAGGCGCATAGTTCGGGCGACGGGCGATTCTGGAATCGCTGTGATGCATCGGTAGGGAGCTTCAGTGTCTGGGCCGTTTTACGAACCGAGGTACCGTTGAAGTTCGCGGACTCTACGACGAGGTCGGTCGTCTCGGCGGTCAGTTCTGCGACATTGCCTCCTTTTACACCCGCAAGCGCAATGGGAGCGCCGGCATTTTCATCGGTGATGAGCAGTGTGCTCGGATTGAGCGCGAATGCTTCGCCCGAGAGCGTCGTTATCTGTTCGCCCTGTTTCGCGTTGCGCACGCCGATTTTCAAGCATCCAGCCTCCAGCTTTAAACGCCTGGCGTCAAATGCGTGGAGCGGCTGGCCGATGTTCAACATCACATAATTGGTCGCGTCCACGATGTTGTTGATAGAGCGCTGGCCGACTGACTCAAGCGCCTTCTTAAGCCATGCTGGCGACGGACCAATCCTCACTCTCTTCACGAGCGCGCCCATATAGCGAGAGCACTTCTTCGGGTCCTCAATCTCTACCGTAAGCGACGTCGGGACGTACGACGTCCCGACATCCCGCCGGAGAGGGTCGTTTGTAAGCGGAATATCCAAAATAGCCGACAGCTCTTTGGCGATGCCGCGGTGCGAGAGGCAGTCTGCCGCACGGTTCGGCAACACCTTCACGTCCAACATATCGCCCTGTATTTCTTCTATTTCAAACGCATGGAAAGTGAGTGCATCGGCTATCTGCTCTGCTGGAGGCAGTGGCGCATCAAAATATGTCTGGAGCCATTTCAGAGAGACTTTCATACCGGCTTTTCGTTGAACGCGTAATTAAACCGGATATCACCGGAGTGAAAGAGACGAATGTCAGGAATGCCGTATTTAATCATTATGAAGCGTTCAACGCCGAGACCGAACGCGAATCCTTGGTATCGTGTCGCATCAACGCCGGCATTCTGCAGTACCTTCGGATGCACCATGCCCGCGCCCATGACTTCAAGCCATTTCTTCTGCGCCGGAAACCACACGTCTATCTCAACTCCAGGCTCAACAAACGGGAAGTACGAGGGGCGCAAACGTACCTTCGCGTCGTTCCCGAAGTATTCCTTACAAAATCGCTCGAGTGTCCCTTTCAAGTGGCCGAGAGTGACGTTGGTATCAATCGCCAGCCCTTCAAGTTGATAGAACTGTGCTTCGTGCGTTGCGTCGGTCGCCTCGTTGCGGAACACCTTGCCCGGGACGACGATGCGCGTCGGCGCGCCTTGTTTTTCAAGCCAGCGAATCTGCATCGGCGAGGTGTGCGTCCGCAACACCTTGCGCTCCTCGCCCCCCTTCGTTTTGGTCCAAAATGTGTCCCACATATCACGCGACGGGTGGTCGTTGGGGATATTGAGCGCATCAAAGTTGTACCACTCTGTCTCAAGCTCGGGACCCTGGACGACGTCGAATCCCATGCGGCCGAAGATGTCGGCCATCTCGCGGACGGTGATGGTGATGGGGTGCAGGCGTCCCGGATGCGGAGAGTCGGTGGTAGACATGAAAAAATAATACCAAAATGCTATGCTCTACGCTATGAGTCCCGAAGCGCTCGCATACCCATTCCTTTTCATCGCGATATT